>CAILKW010000669.1 GCA_903834845.1 uncultured Bacteroidia bacterium
AGTATTTTGGGCTTCATCAAGAATTACAAAAGCATTACTTAATGTTCTTCCCCTCATAAAAGCCAATGGAGCAATCTGAATTATACCGTCTTTCAAATACTCTTCAAGCTTTTTAGGTGGAATCATGTCGAGCAAAGCATCGTAAATAGGTTGAAGATAAGGGTCTATCTTTTCTTTGAGGTCACCAGGTAAAAACCCCAGATTTTCACCTGCTTCAACTGCGGGACGACTAAGAATTATACGTTTTATTTGCCTGTTCTTTAATGCGCTAACAGCTAATGCAATAGCCACGTATGTTTTACCTGTTCCTGCAGGTCCGATTGCAAAAATAAGATCATCTTTTTTGCAACCTTCAACAAGTTTATGTTGATTTGCAGTTCGTGGCCTTATTGGTTTTCCTGTGTTACTAAAGCTTAATACATCACTATTGTTTTGGATACTCTGATCAATAGAGTTGATATCATCCATCATAATTTGGTGAATAGTCTCATCTGACAGTGCATTAAAATGGTAGTAATGCTCGATGATCAACTGAAATTTGCGTATAAAATCGCTGACTTCATGTTCTTCGCCTTTTACTTTAATAGTATGACCGCGGGCAACAACCAGAATTTTAGGGCAATACGATCTTATCAGCTCCATTTTAGAGTTTCTGACACCAAAAAATTCGGTAGGTTCAATCCCTTCAAGTTGAAAACTATGCTCGATCATATTATGCCATTGTTTTGGTTTTGCAAAATAAGCACTTTTTTAATCCATTTGATTACTTTCGCGGCAACAAAAACGGGTAATAAGTGAATACAAGAAAAGAGCAAATAGTTTTGTTTGAGCGACTACTTGATATTATGGATGAACTGCGTGAAAAATGTCCATGGGATCAAAAACAGACAATTGAAACTTTGCGCAGGTTAACCATTGAAGAGGTTTATGAATTAGGTGATGCGATTCTCCGAAGTGATTTGCAAGAAGTAAAAAAGGAGCTTGGAGACCTCCTGCTTCATATTATTTTTTACGCGAAAATTGGATCCGAATCACAAAGCTTTGATATAGGTGATGTTATCAAAAATTTGATAGACAAACTGATATATCGCCACCCTCATGTTTTTGGCGAAATCGAAGTGAGCAATGCACAGGAAGTTGAAGAAAACTGGGAAGCACTGAAGTTAAAAGAGAAGGATAGTGGTAAACGTGTACTTGGCGGAGTACCTGCTTCGCTTCCTGCTCTTGTCAAAGCGAGCAGAATTCAGGAAAAGGCGAGGGGAATGGGTTTTGACTGGGAACAACGTGAACAGGTTTGGGATAAAGTAAAAGAAGAACTTAACGAGTTTGAAACTGAGGTTCGTGCTAATAATCAGAAGAATATGGAACACGAATTGGGTGATCTTATTTTCTCTGTTGTAAATGCTGCGCGGTTATATGATATCGATCCTGAAAGTGCTTTGGAACGTACAAACCAAAAGTTCATTCGCAGGTTTAATTATCTTGAAGAACAAACGTTGTTAAAAGGGAAATCACTTCATCTTATGAGCCTCCAAGAGATGGATTTTTATTGGGAAGAGGCAAAAAAGAGTGAGAATATTAAATAAATAAAGAGAAAAGCGGCTATTCGCCGCTTTTCTCTTCTTCCAGAAATACTTCTTTTGAAATAATTTTGGCTGTCACCTTTTCTTTGTTTTCATCCAGATCTATAGTAATAGTATCTCCTTCGTTGATTACATTACCAATAATAGTTTCAGCCATCTCATCTTCGAGGTATTTTTGAATTGCTCTCTTAAGTGGCCTTGCACCAAATTGAGGATCGAAACCTTTATCTGCAATAAAATTTTTGGCTGCTTCGGTGATTATCAGCTTGTATTTAAGTGTCTCAACACGTTCGTACAGACCTTTGAGCTCAATGTCAATAATTTGCTCAATATGATTTTTATCAAGAGGATTGAATATTACCACGTCATCAACACGGTTAAGAAATTCAGGTGCAAAAGCTCTTTTCAAAGCTTTTTGAATTACGAATTTAGCATGATCATTTTCTTCGTCTGCCGTTTTGTGTGTCGCAAAACCGACCCCCTGACCAAATTCTTTCAACTGTCGCGTACCAATATTGGATGTCATAATAACAATTGTATTGCGGAAATCAATTTTACGTCCGAGACTGTCGGTCAAACGTCCTTCATCCATCACCTGAAGCAGAATATTAAAAACATCAGGATGTGCTTTTTCAATCTCATCGAGTAAAATAACAGCATAAGGTTTTCTGCGAACTTTTTCTGTTAACTGACCACCTTCTTCGTATCCAACATATCCGGGAGGAGCTCCAACGAGTCGTGATACTGAGAATTTTTCCATGTATTCGCTCATATCAACGCGGATGAGTGCATCGGAGGTGTCAAACAGATATTGTGCTAATACTTTGGCTAACTGAGTTTTTCCTACACCTGTGGGTCCAAGAAAAATAAAAGATCCGATTGGTTTATTAGGATCTTTCAAACCTGCTCGGTTTCGCTGAATTGCTTTTGTAATTTTCAGAACTGCATCATCCTGACCAATGATATTCTTTTTCATATCATTAAACATGTTCTGAAGCCGTTTTCCTTCTGCCTGTGCAATTCGTTGAACAGGGATACCTGACATCATGGCTACAATATCAGCAACCTGTTCTTCTCCGACAATCTCGCGGTGATTCTCCAATTCTTTCTCCCAAACCTCTTTTTCTCTTTCTAACAAAGCGATAAGATTCTTTTCCTTATCACGGAAACTTGCAGCTTTTTCGAAGTTCTGACTTTTTACCGACTGGATTTTCTCGTTTCGTGCTTCCTCTATTCGCTCTTCAAGTTTGATAATCCGTTCCGGAACAGTAATATTAGTAATGTGTACTCTGGAACCCGCTTCATCAAGTGCATCAATTGCCTTGTCCGGTAAATGCCTATCGGATATATATCTGGTAGTGAGTCTTACACAGGCTTCAATTGCTTCAGTAGTATAAGTAACATTGTGGTGATCTTCATATCGTTCTTTGATATTATGAAGAATTTCGATTGTTTCTTCAACGGTGGTTGGTTCAACCATTACTTTTTGGAAACGTCTTTCGAGAGCACCGTCTTTTTCAATGTGTTGTCGGAATTCATCAAGGGTAGTTGCACCAATACATTGAATATCACCGCGGGCAAGAGCTGGTTTAAGCATATTGGCAGCATCGAGAGAACCCGTGGCTCCTCCTGCACCCACAATGGTGTGAATCTCATCAATAAATAAAATGATATTGTCAACCTTGGCAAGTTCATTCAGGATTGCTTTCATCCTCTCTTCAAATTGACCTCTGTATTTCGTTCCTGCCACTATGGAAGCAAGATCAAGACTAATTACCCGTTTATCAAATAGTACTCTCGAGACTTTTCGTTGGGAAATTCTCAAAGCCAATCCTTCTACAATTGCAGATTTACCAACTCCAGGCTCGCCAATTAACACAGGATTATTCTTTTTTCTTCTGCTAAGAATTTGGGCAATGCGCTGAATTTCTTTTTCTCTGCCTACTATTGGGTCAAGGCTTCCTTCAATTGCTGCCTTTGTGATGTCAATTCCAAAATTATCCAACACAGGTGTATCCGTTTTGGGGGCAGGTGAACTCTTTGATCCAGAAGAACCGGTTCCGCTATTGCTGCTCTTGCCGAACATATCATCTGCATCGTCACTGTCTTCAGGAAAATCTGATTTGTTTTCAATCCTTGTCAATTCCTCAATCTGAGATTTAACCGCCTCGTATCCACAATTATAATGTTTAAAAATTGCACTTACCAGACAGTCTTTCTCTTTCAGAATAGCCAAAAGTAAATGACCGGTATTTACAGTATTTTCATTCATGGCTCTCGCCTCGAGAAAAATTAGTTTTAGTGCCTTTTCGGTGTTTTTAAGCAGTGGAATATTTGCTTCTATCTGCAGTGAACTATCTTTACGCAGCTGATTTTCAATATCTTTACGCATTTTCATGTAATCAAGATGTAGTTTATTCATTACATCAATTGCGATTCCTTCACCATCGCGAATTATGCCAAGGAAAAGATGCTCTGTGCCGATATGGTTATTCCCCAATCTGATCGCTTCTTCACGGCTATATGAAAGCACATCTTTTATACGGGGAGAAAATTTCGAATCCATAGTATTAATATCTGTTGTTTTAAGGACAAGATTTCAAGCGACTAAATTACTTAATAATTTTGAATTGAAATTCAATCGAAATTATTCTGTTTAAAAATTCATTAAAAAGAGAATTTTGGATCTTTATAAAAAGAACAATTTATGATTTTAGTAAGTATAAAAATACTATTTTTGTGTGACTTTTAATAAATAATACAAATAAGGCATATATGTCTGATTTAGAGAAGATTATACAGGTTAATATTGAAGAGCAAATGAAAACTGCATACATTGATTATTCGATGTCTGTAATTGTTTCAAGGGCTCTTCCCGATGTCCGTGATGGACTTAAACCCGTGCATCGCAGGGTTTTATTTGGAATGAGTGAATTAGGGAGCGCGTCCAATAAGCCTTATAAAAAATCGGCAAGGATAGTGGGAGAGGTGCTTGGAAAGTTTCATCCTCACGGCGATTCATCAGTTTATTTCGCTATGGTAAGGATGGCTCAAGAGTGGTCGTTGCGTTATCCGCTGATAGATGGTCAGGGAAACTTCGGGTCTGTTGATGGCGATAGTCCAGCGGCAATGCGATATACTGAAGCCCGTTTAAAAAAATTGGCAGAAGAGGCTCTTGCCGATTTGGACAAAAACACAGTTGACTTTCGCCCGAATTTTGATGAGACACTTCAGGAACCAACCGTTTTGCCAACAAAGTTTCCAAACCTTCTTGTTAACGGCACTTCAGGAATTGCTGTCGGTATGGCTACCAACATGCCTCCTCACAACTTATCGGATACTATTGATGCTATAGTTGCTTACATTGGGAACAATGATATAGAAATCAGTCAGTTGATTGATATTATTAAAGCTCCTGATTTTCCAACGGGAGGAATTATCTATGGCTATGCAGGAGTTAAGGAGGCTTTTGAAACTGGTAGAGGACGCATTGTAGTCAGGGGTAAAGCGGAGATCGAATCGGTTGAACACGGGCGCGAAAAATTGATTATCACCGAGATTCCTTACATGGTCAATAAAGCAGAATTGATTATTAAAATTGCCGAGCTGGTCAATGAGAAAAAAATTGAGGGAATTTCGAATGTGAATGACGAATCAGACCGGACAGGAATGCGAATTGTCGTTGATATCAAACGTGATGAAATGGCAAGTGTGGTTTTGAATAAGTTATATAAATTCACACAGCTTCAGACCGCTTTCAATGTCAACAACATAGCACTTGTGAAAGGTCGCCCTCAGATGTTGAATCTGAAAGACCTAATTCATTACTTTGTGGAACATCGCCACGAAGTAGTTATCAGACGAACAAAATATGATCTTGAACAATCGGAGAAAAAAGCGCATATTTTGCGTGGACTTATAATTGCCATTGATCATCTTGATGCAGTTATAACACTGATTCGCAGTGCGAAAACACCTGAGGAAGCTCGCGAAGGGTTAATATTAAACTTTGAATTGGACGAAATTCAGGCTCGTGCGATATTAGATCTTCGTCTTCACAGGCTTACAGGTCTTGAACGCGATAAAATCCATGCCGAATACGAGGAATTGTGTAAATATATCGATTGGTTAAAAGAAATTTTGGCTAATGAATCCATAAGAATGAAAATTATTGTGGATGAGTTGCTTGAGATTAAAGCGCAATATGGTGATGCCAGAAGAACAGAAATTGTTTACGCTTCTGAAGATTTTAATCCTGAAGATTTTTACGCCAATGATGATATGGTAATCACCATATCTCACATGGGTTACATTAAAAGAACACCTTTAAGTGAATTCAGAACACAGGCTAGGGGCGGTACAGGATCAAAAGGTTCAAGTACTCGTGATGAGGATTTCCTCGAACACATGTTTATAGCTACAATGCATAACACATTGGTGCTTTTTACGGAAAAAGGCAAATGTTTCTGGCTCAAAGTTTACGAAATACCTGAAGGAACCAAGGCATCGAAGGGGCGTGCTATTCAAAACCTTTTGGGAATAGAGGCTGATGATCAGGTAAGAGCTTATATTAATGTTACTTCGCTAAAAGACGAAGAATATATCAATAATAACTATATCATTCTCTGTACCAAGAAAGGTGTAATC
>CAILKW010000670.1 GCA_903834845.1 uncultured Bacteroidia bacterium
AATTGTTGCTTTGCCTTTAGCTATTGCTTTTGAAGTTGCTTAGGGTGTCTCTCCGGACAAGGGACTGGTTACCGCTGTAATTGCAGGATTCATTATTTATGTTTTGGGTGGTAGTCGCTTCCAGATAGGTGGACCAACAGGTGCTTTCATCGTTATTGTTTATGGTATTGTTCAAAAATATGGACTTGATGGCTTAATGATTTCCACAATATTAGCAGGTTTGATGTTGATAGGGTTCGGAATTCTCAGATTAGGGGCTGTTATAAAGTATATACCGCATCCATTGGTTGTTGGTTTTACAAGTGGCATAGCATTAATTATATTTTCCAGCCAGGTAAAGGACGCTTTTGGTCTTCAAATTGATCTTATGCCGGCCGAATTTACCGGGAAATGGATAGCTTACTTTTCCAAATTTTGTAAAATAAACTATTACGCATTGATAATTACGCTTGTAACCATTGTTTTTGCTGTTTATGGTGGTAAAATTATCAAAAAAATTCCAGGGTCATTTTTTGCAATTGTTCTTGTTACGCTCATAGTTACCTTATTGAAATTACCGGTTCCGACAATTCAGACTGTTTTTGGCGATATTCCCAATACTCTAAGTTTTCAAATACCTCATCTTGAATGGGGTGCACTCAGGGATTATATACAACCTGCCTTTACAATTGCAATTGTGGGAGCCATAGAATCCTTGCTGTCGGCTGTTGTTGCCGATGGGATGTCAAGCGGGAATCATCGCTCAAACACCGAATTGGTAGCTCAGGGAATAGCCAATATTGTTACTCCATTCTTTGGAGGAATTCCTGCTACCGGTTCAATAGCCCGTACAGCTATAAACATTAAAAATGGGGCAAAAACTCCTGTCGCAGGAATAATCCACGCATTAATAATATTTCTTATAATGTTAGTATTTAGCAAATTGGCTACTTTAATTCCAATGTCATGCCTTTCCGGGATTTTGATTGTTGTTGCCTACAACATGAGTGAGTGGCGTTCTTTTATGGCGATTATCAGAGGATCGAGGTATGATGTTCTTGTATTGTTAACTGCTTTTTTTCTGACAGTTTTTGTTGATCTTACAATTGCTATCGAGGTTGGCATGGTATTTTCAGCAATGTTGTTTATGCAAAGAATGTCAAAGCTTAGTAACATAGAATCGGTTGATATTGATAATGATATACTTGAAAACTATTCATCTTTACCCAAAGGGGTTGATGTTTTTGAGATTACAGGTCCCTTCTTTTTTGGTGCTGCTCAAGCATACAAAGAGACGTTGAAAGGGATTGCCGGTGATTCAAAGGTTTTAATCCTCCGAATGAGGTATGTTCCGTTTATTGATTCAACAGGTATTCAGAATTTTCAGGAGGTAATAAGAGATTTCAGAATCCGTAAAGTAACCATCGTCATTTCGGGTGTACGTCCCGAAGTTCGTAAAACGCTGACAGATTGTGGTTTGGCGGATATTATCGGTAGCAATCTGATTTGTGATAACTTTGGAGAGGCTGTAAAAAAAGCTACTGAGGAATTGGAAAAAAAGAAATTGTTCAGGTTCAAGTAATAATATTTCAGTTGACTGTCTATCCGATATTATTATTTTACCAATTGATAATCAGCAATTAAAAGTCCAGGTGAGAGATTCAATCTGGCAGTCAGTTTCCTGATCATTTCAACAGTTAATTTACGTTTCTTATTTAAGATTTCGGAAACCCGACTTTTCCCACCAATCTCATTTACCAAATCTATCTGTTTCAATTGCATTTCTTCCATCCTTATCTTTATTGCCTCAATGGGATCAGGAGCTTCTATTGGATAATGCTCCTTTTCGTACTCATCTATCATTAATGCGAGTAGATCAGCCTCATCGCTTTCAGGAGTACCAATCGGAGCATCAAAAAGATTATCAAGCATTTGTAAAGTTAATCTGTAATCAGATTCTGTTTTTATCGGTTTAATATTCATAATCGTTCTTTTTAAATCGTATTTGCATTAATCTTGTTATATTCTTCATGAGTCCCAATAAACCGGACATAAATCCATTGCTTTTCGAAATTAAATTTCGCGACCAATCTGTAAATGTTTCCTTTTATATTAAAAACAATCCTACTACCCTTTAGAATACTTGCACTTGCGAATGTCAGCTTAACATCATAAGGAGTTTTCCAAATGGAACTAACAGCAGTATCATGCCAAGTTTTTAGGTACTGCTCTGAATCCGAATGAACTTCCCAGAATTCTCTCAATGTACTCTTTGAAAATATTCTCTTCATATAGACGTTTCAATCTTTACAAAGATAAATAAAAATTCTCAATTTGGGAACTACGATGGATGCATGGTTTTTTAATAATTCTTCACTTTTTCGATAATATTTGGAATATTTGGATTTATCGAAGATAAAAATAAATTCTTGATATCTTTGCAAATTACATTATTCATAACAGGTTAGTTTAAGCGTTGTTACCTACTTTCAGATAGTTAGATTGCACTTCTCAACCATTCAGAAATCTCGTCTTCTTATTTCTATTACTACACCCTTACTTTAAAAACAATCTTCCGAACATTTGTTGTGCATTTTTCGTCTATAACCGCAGTATGCAGGTCTGTAGGGAAATAGATAGCAAACATACCTGGTACCAAGCGTGTGAAGGAGGCATCACCTGCATACATTCCGTAATCCTTTTCTTCGTTAAAAGGTTCCAGCACTTCCTGTGATTTCAACGAATCGTATCCCATCAACTCAGAGCCACTAACCCAATACTGAACATCAATATTCTGGCGGTGCGCTTCCATCCTTATCCTGTCAGTACATTTTTGTTCGTATTCATTTACGATCATACTGACCTTATCTTTGCTTATTTCGTATTTACCAGGTTGGATTGTACTCAGGTCATTGTTTTTAATATATTCAAGTGCCTCGGCAATACCAGAGCCAAGAGAGTAGTAACGTGAAGCATTTTCAATTCTATCTATTATCATTTAAAGTGTTTTTTGTGAACTCCAAAGATATTGATATTTAAAATAAGAAATATATTTGCAGAAAAAATAAAATATGGCACTGAATCTTGATGAAAAGGATCTTAAAAAAATCATTATGATAGGAGACAAAGTTCTTGTCAAACCTAAAAATCCCAATATTCAGACTACTTCAGGTTTGTATCTGCCTCCGGCAGCGGTAGAGAAAGAGAGTATTCAGGCAGGATATATAATAAAAGTCGGACCGGGTTTTCCTGTCCCTGCCGTAAACGATGAAGTTGAGTCGTGGAAAGAAAATCAGGAAACTGTCAAATACGTTCCGTTGCAGGCTAAAACCGGTGATCTTGCTATTTACCTGAGTAAATCGGGTTTCGATGTTGAGTTTAAAGGAGAAAAATACATTGTTCTTTCTCACTCTTCAATTGTGATGATAGTAAGAGAAGAGGGTTTGTTTGAATAATGGTTAATGGTTAATAGAGAATGGTTAATGATAAGCTATTGAAGTACGGCAATTGCAGTTTTTTTCAAATAATCCTTTTTGAATATTGCAGTTCGATTGGATTTTAATAAACGTAAAAAGAGGGTGTCGAGCGACACCCTCTTCTAACCTAACCTAACTAACCTAAATCCTATGAAAAAACCTGCTCTTAAGCAACGTCACAAATGTACATCTGAGAATCTTTAACTGCAATTAATCAAGGTTAAATAACGTTAAACATTTTTCAATAAGTGCAATAATTGCCATTTTTTATCGAAAATACTCTACTTTGTGAACGGATTATTCGAAAAATGCTTTTGAAACATAAAACGAATGGCAGTGTTTCTTCAAGCTTTTTCGACTCTTTCAGCCTTCAACAACAACTGTTTTTTCATCACTTTGCCACAACCCATGTTTGGTACAATAGGCCAACGCTATGAGTTTCATGGTTTTGGTGGGAACGATATATAAATCAACTTCAACTTGCCCCGGAACGCCACCTTGAGCTCCGGCAATAAACGTAGCTTCGGCGATCATCCGTTCGCCATCCCAAAGTTGCAACCAGCTGATGTAATGATCAAAATCATCGGGATGTTTGTACTCATCTCCAACTTTAATTTTTACTTTGAATTTTTCACCTTTTGTAGCCTGACTGTCGCTATGAATAAACGCAGAATGACGATCAATATAATCGCGTTTTGCTTCACGTTCAATAAGAGAAATGTCTTCGTAACGATTGATTTTCATATTTTTTAAATTTTAATTATTAATAAATGATTACCTTGTGTACAAGGATTAAGATTTAATGTTTCGAAAGATAATCTGCAACACCTTCAGCTGATGCCGTCATTGCATCTTTGCCAGCCTGCCAGTTTGCGGGACAAACCTCACCATACTCTTCAAAATGACGCAACGCATCAACCATTCGTATTGTTTCATCAACACTGCGGCCAAGAGGTAAATCATTGACAAGCTGGTGACGTACAACACCATTCTTATCAATCAGAAACAGACCACGATAGGCTATTGGTGCACCTACAAATACGGATTTTCCGTCATCATCGAAATCGTATTCACCCGCAAGAACGCCATAATTTTCTGCAATTATTTTTGACAGATCTGCTACTATCGGATAGGTAACCCCTTTTATTCCACCATTTTTCTTCTCAGTGTTTAACCATGCCCAATGTGAAAATTGTGAGTCAACTGAACATCCAACAACTACTGTATCGCGTTTTTCAAACTCAGGCAGTTTTTCCTGAAAGGCAAGAAGTTCTGTAGGACAGACAAAGGTGAAATCGAGTGGATAAAAGAAAAATACTACATATTTTTCTCCAATGAATTGCTCAAGAGAATAATTCTCAACGATATCGTTGCCGTTGATTACGGCATTGGCCTTGAATACCGGGGCCTTTTTTCCAACTAATGTGCTCATAAAATAATTTTTAAATTTTTTAAAATATTACAAAACATTGTCAACTATTTGATTAGTAAGATATTAAAAATTATCAAAATAAAATACATCTTGAAACTGTTAATTCTTTCTGTAAAGTCAACATTCAAAACAAAGAACACCTGTTACAGCGATTTTGTTCATTCAAAGTTTATGTTTCATTAATTTTCTTCAATAGGATCAAGATCTTCATTTAAATCTTCTTCATCCGTATCTGTCACAAATTCTGAACCATCCTCTGGTTCAGGTGATGTCAGAAACGATTCAATGGGTTTTAAATTTCCTGGAACACTATTTTTTTCAGCAAAGTAAGGAAATACATCAAGAATCGTACTTTCGTTGATTCCACTGATTTCAAAGTCTGCCATCATTCCTTGCATTGCCTCAATAATCTGATCGTATGCATCTTTAATATTGGTTGAATAAACCAGAATTGACTGTACCACTCTTTTTTCTTTCCCACTTTCTTCGTCAACGGTAATAAACGCAACTTTTGCTTTATACCAACGATCACCGGTATCGGAAGGGATTATCTCCGAAATCCGTGTTTTTGAAATTTTACTTACTGTAAATTCACCGCTTACCATTGTCTGAAGTTCTTTATAAATTCGACTTTCAGCCTCTGTAAACGAAATTGCATCAAGTAAATATGTTTCGCTAGCCTTTTTTTCGTGACCGGTTTCATCCATTTTGATGTATTTTGCGGTACACTCGAACCAAGTATTCATGTAAATGCTTTTTTGCTGTTAATAATGATATATTTATTTTTCGTCTTGTTATTTCTTATTTGGTCTTTGGCGACATAATTTCATCTAATTTTTTCTTCACCAGATTACCCCAAATTGTATATCCCTCACGATTTTGGTGAAGCATGTCTTTGATAAACAGTTCCGTCCGTGGTTCTCCATCTTTATTAAGATAAGCTGAAGCAGTTTCAATAAAATAGGTATTGTGAAGCTTACTGCATAATTCTTTGAGCAATTGATTAGTTTGTTTAACTGTTGGCCAAACAGCCCAGCGGCTTTTAGTAGGAGTTATTTCAAGCAGGAATATGGGCTGATCAGAATATTTTTTCCTCACTGTTTTAACAATATTATGAAACAATTTCACGACTTCTTCCGGCGATTTATCAGCTTTGCCTCCTGTAATATCATTTGCCTCGAAAATTACTAATGCACTTAATTTGTGCGGATAAACGATTCGTTTGGTGTAAACAGCAAGATCAGAGAATTTTGAACCACCAAATCCGCGTTGAATTACAGGATACGGTGCAACATCTTGTTTCAGGGTTGACCATAATCTGATACTTGAACTACCTGCAAAAAGAACTGCATTTTCAGGATCTTTTTCAGTTTTATCTTGTTGTTCAAATTTGAGAATATCCTTTTCCCAATTTTTTGTAGCTTGCTCCGTATATTTCCGACTAACATTGCAAGAAGTCAGTAAACCGACTAATAAAAATGAAACAACTAATAACCGACTTGAACTGAAATTTAATAACCTATTCATATTAAGTGTTTTACAATTTTTTAATTCTCAATTATTAAGGCGTGCAAAATAGTAAATATCGGGAACTATTCGTTAAAAATGGTCTTTAGTAAAGTGTTATATTTGCGGTTTATTAAAAATCAGATATGATTTCAGTTGACGGACTTACCGTGGAGTTTGGCGGAACTACTCTTTTTAAGGATATCTCGTTCGTAATTAACGACAAAGACCGCATTGCCCTGATGGGAAAAAACGGAGCGGGAAAATCCACGCTGCTTAAAATTATTGCCGGAAAACGTACTACTTCGTCAGGAAAAATATCCGCTCCCAAAGATGCTGTAATTGCATATTTGCCACAACATCTGATGATCGAAGATAACCGAACTGTTTTTGAGGAGGCGGCTCAGGCTTTTGCAAAAATCTTTGAAATGGAGCATGAAATAGAGGTTCTTAATCATGAAATGTCAACTCGTACTGATTATGAATCTGAAAGTTATTACACATTGATTGAGCAGGTTTCGACTTTAAGCGAAAAATTTTATGCTATTGAAGAGATCAATTACGATGCTGAAGTTGAGAAAATTCTGATTGGATTAGGATTTCAACGTGAGGACTTCAAACGTCCCACAAGTGAATTCAGTGGCGGATGGCGCATGAGAATAGAACTGGCAAAAATTCTCCTTCAAAAGCCAGATCTTATACTTTTGGATGAGCCAACGAACCACATGGATATTGAATCAATTCAATGGCTTGAAGATTTTTTGATCAGTAGTGCCAAAGCTGTTATTATTATTTCGCACGACCGTACATTTGTTGATAATATTACAACCCGTACCATCGAAGTAACAATGGGGCGTATTTACGATTACAAAGTGAATTATTCGCAATACCTGATTTTACGTCAGGAACGAAGAGAACAGCAATTGAAACAGTTTGAAGAGCAGAGGCGAATGATTGCTGACAATCAGGATTTTATTGAACGTTTTAAGGGAACTTATTCAAAAACAAATCAGGTTCAGTCGCGAGTCAAAATGCTTGAAAAATTAACGTTGGTTGAAATTGATGAAGAAGATTCTTCCGCTCTTCGGCTGAAATTTCCCCCATCGCCCCGTTCCGGAAACTATCCTGTTGTTCTTGAAGATATGTCTAAAAGCTACGGTGATCATCTTGTTTTCTCGAATGTTTCGTTAACCATACAACGAGGTGAAAGAGTTGCCTTTGTTGGTAAGAATGGTGAAGGAAAATCAACTCTTGTAAAAGGTCTCATGGGAGAGATTGAATACAAAGGTAGTCTTACACTGGGTCACAATACGATGATCGGATATTTTGCTCAGAATCAGGCCTCATTGCTTGACGAAGATATAACTGTATTCCAAACAATTGACGATGTAGCTAAAGGCGATATCCGAACTAAAATCAGAGATATACTTGGCGCTTTTATGTTTGGTGGAGATAATATGACTAAAAAAGTTAAGGTACTTTCGGGAGGTGAACGCACCAGACTTGCCATGATTAAACTACTCCTTGAACCTGTCAACCTATTAATTCTGGATGAGCCAACTAACCATTTGGATATGAAAACAAAAGATATTCTGAAAAGTGCTTTGCAGGATTTCGATGGAACATTGATTCTGGTTTCGCACGACCGCGATTTTCTTTCCGGATTAGTTACAAAAGTTTATGAATTTGGTAACAAGCAGGTAAAAGAACATCTTGGCGATATTCACAGCTTTTTGCAAAAGAAAAAAATGGATACCTTGCGCGAATTGGAACGGAATACGCAACGATAGTTTTGGTTATTAATTTTGTGCTTTGGAAATCAATGTAATAAAAAAAATACGAATTATGAAAAAATTAGTTATGAGCATTTTAGTTTTGACATTTTGCCATTTTTCTGTGAAATCGCAGGAAAACCTGTCGTATCAAAAACCATCATCTGAAATTCTGAAATTGGTGGATTATGAAAAATCTCCCGGAGTTATGATGGATGAAAAAAAGGAGGTTATGGTTTTTACCTATCAGAATACCTACAAAACTCTTGAAGACCTTAATCAGGAAGAGTTACAACTGGGGGGACTGCGAATTAATCCCAAAACCAACATTTCAAGTTCAGTTACTTACATTAATAATCTGAAGATTCGAAAAATTAAGGAGCAAAACACTTTACAAGTCAAAGGATTGCCGGATAATCCACGTATTACTTACCTTACCTGGTCACCGGATGATAAAAAATTAGCTTTTACAAATACAACTGCAAAAAGTGTCGAACTTTGGGTTTTGGATGTATTAACAGCCACTGCTTCAATAGTTTCTGCAAAACCTCTCAATGCCAATCTTGGTAAACCATTCAGCTGGTATAAAGATAATGAGCATCTTTTAGCGTTGATGATTCCTGAAAGTCGGCCAGCACTTACTGATGCCAAAAAAGGAGTTCCATCGGGGCCGATCATTTCGAACAGTGATGGTGCAAAAGCTCCCAATCGCACTTATCCCGATATGCTTAAAAACAAAACGGATGAAGCCAATTTTGAAACGTTAGTGACTTCAGAACTGTATAAGTTTGATTTGAACGGGCAATCCGAACTATTCATGGGAAAAGCTTTGTTTTCCAATCAGGTTTTTTCTCCTGACGGGAATTTTCTGATGATTACAACTATTCTCAAACCTTTTTCATATCTCGTACCGCTCAACCGTTTCCCTTCTAAAAGTGTAGTTTATGATACAGGCGGAACTGAAGTTAAGGTTGTGAATGAAGTTCCTTTAAATGAGGTAATGCCCAAAGGATTTATGGCAGTGCGAAAAGGCAGACGAAATATGAACTGGCGTAACGACAAACCAGCTACTCTTTATTATGTTGAAGCACTTGATGAAGGGAATCCTGAAAATAAAACAGATTTCCGTGATGCTGTCTATCAGTGGATTGCTCCTTTTAATGCTGACCCGGTACTGCTGACCAAAACGACTGATCGCTTTGGTGGTATTATTTGGGGAAATGAAACAACAGCTGTTATGTATGATAATTGGTATGATACACGTAACACACGAACCTACATGTTTAATCCATCTGATCCTTCAAAATTACCTGTTGAAATTTCTAACCGCAATTCGCAAGATATCTATTCAGACCCTGGTCAATTCGAAACCCACAAAAACAACTTTAGTCGCGAAGTTTTGCTTCTCGATAAAGACAATGCCTTTCTTATCGGAGATGGTTACACTAAAGAAGGACAATTCCCTTTTATAGATCAATTCAATGTTGCAACACTGAAAACAACCCGGATTTATCAATCAGCATATACCGACAAGCTTGAAAGAATTTTGTCAATTCAGGATATTAAAAATGGCAATGTTTTGGTTCAGATTCAATCGAAAACTGAATATCCAAATTACTTTTTGCGAAACTTCAGGAAAAAAAACTCACTGATCACATTGACTCAATTCCCAAATCCGTTTGAGAGTATTCGGAATGTTGAAAAATCAATTATTAAATATAAACGTAAAGATGGAGTTGATCTTTCAGGAACACTTTACTTACCGGCTGGTTACGACAAAGTAAATAAAGAAAAACTGCCTTTGTTAATATGGGCTTACCCAACTGAATTTAAAGATAAAAACAGTGCAGGACAATCTTCCTCAAATCCTAATGAGTTTACTTTTCCTTATTACGGATCATTTGTATATTGGGTGACGAAGGGTTATGTTGTTCTGGATGATGCAGCTTTTCCGATAATAGGAGAAGGTAAAACCGAGCCTAACGATAGTTTCATCAGTCAGTTGGTTGCGAATGCCGAAGCTGCAATTGATGCTGTTGATTCGTTGGGGTATATTGATCGTAAAAAAGTAGCTGTCGGTGGTCATTCTTATGG
>CAILKW010000671.1 GCA_903834845.1 uncultured Bacteroidia bacterium
GAGCGCCAGAATATTTTCGAAGGAACCTGGAACAAAACTCCAAGTATGGGTTGGATGTTTGTACCGCTAACGCAATATCACGGTGGTGGCGCAGCGGCTACCATCGAACCATTGAAAGAGCATTTAGAGCATTATAACCAACGGCTGGCTAACCTTTTTGGTGCCGGTGTTCAGGCATGCTATCGCGGTCCTCGTTTGTACGATACTGATTCGACAAAAGCCATCGTAAAAAAATGGGTTGATTTTTATAAAGAGCATCGGAAAATCCTTGATTCAGACATTATTCACTTGCGTCGTCCTGATGGCCGCGACTGGGATGGCTTCCTGCACGTGAATCCAACGGGGAAAGAAAAAGGATTGTTGATGATTTATAATCCTCTAAATGAAAAGATTACCAGATCATTGGATATTCCGGTTTATTATACAGGTTTAACCAATAGCGCCAATGTACGTTTTTCTGATGGAAAAATTAAAAATTATAAAGTCAGTCGGGATTATAAAATACATCTTGATATAACTTTGTCATCCAAGGGGTATGATTGGTTTGTAATTTACTGATAAATGATGACAAGGATGAACACAGAAAGCAGGCAGGCAAATTGGATTACTATAGGAACAATAGGGATATTCTTTTTTATTTTCGGTTTTATTACGTGGTTAAATGGTATATTAATCCCCTATCTGAAAATTGCATGCGAACTAAACCATTTCGAATCGTATCTTGTTGCATTTTCCTTCTATATTGCTTATGTTATCATGGCAATACCATCCTCATTGATTCTTAAGAAAACAGGATTAAAGAAGGGAATGATGATCGGACTTTTTGTGATGGCCGCAGGGGCACTGCTGTTTATTCCCGCTGCTATCACACGGACTTACCTGTTTTTCCTTTCCGGGCTTTTCGTTCTTGGAACTGGACTGGCGATACTTCAAACGGCTGCGAATCCTTATATAACAATCTTAGGTCCAATCGAAAGTGCCGCACAAAGAATAAGTATTATGGGTATCTGTAATAAATCAGCCGGGATGATTGCAACCTTTTTATTCGGAATGATGGCTTTAAAAGATGGTGATGCACTGCTTGCTCAACTTAATGCAATGGATGTGATTCAAAAAGCTACAGCATTGGATGAACTGGCAGCCAGAATTATCATTCCTTATATTGCAATGGCGGCCATTTTGGTTGCTGTTGGGGTGATGGTGAAGATTTCGGGATTACCGGAGCTTGATCCTGATGTTCAAAACGTAGGAGATGATTCAACAGCACATTCAACCAGAACTACTATCTTCCAGTATCCATTCCTGTTATTGGGAGTAGTGGCCATTTTTTGTGATGTAGGTCTGGAAATCATTGCAGGTGATACAATTATTAGCTACGGATTGAGTCAGGGTATTCCAATATCAATTGCAAAACATTTCACATCAATGACGATGCTTGCCTCAATTCTGGGTTACGCAATTGGAATAATTACTATTCCGAAGCATATTACCCAGATAACAGCTCTTAAAATATGCGCAATTCTCGGAATTGTTTTGACGATTGCAGCAGTAATATTACCTGGATTGGCATCTGTAGTGTTTATAGCCTTGCTGGGCCTGGCCAATGCATTGATTTGGCCAACAGTGTGGCCGCTTGCTTTGGAGGGACTTGGCAGGTTTACACGTATAGGATCATCACTGCTCATCATGGGCAATTTAGGTGGTGCCCTTTTGCCGCTACTTTACGGAAGACTGGCAGATGTTTTTAATCCACAGCAGGCGTATATTATTGTCATTCCCTGCTACTTGTTTATACTATACTATGCGGCTATGGGTCATAAAGTTGGAAAACGAGCCTGAGAAATATCATAATTGGTAATCAGCGTTTCAATCAAAAACTAATTATTAATTTGCTGAATGAAATACAATAATGCCTATAATTAAAAATTCAGAATATGAAAAACGTATCAAGAAGAGGTTTCATTGAAGGAGGAACCATTGCAACTTTGGGAATGAGTGTTTTACCTGTTGATTCATTGTATGGCAATCAAACCTGGAAAACTGTAAGGATCGGAGTTATTGGTACCGGAGGGCGAGGCACCAGCCATATAGTCACCTTGTTAGGAATTGAAGGTACTGAGATTGTTGCACTATCTGATTTGGTAAAATCCAGAGCTGAGAATGGAGCCGATCTTTGTCAAAAATCCGGAAAACCACGCCCTAAAATCTATTGCGGTGATGTGAACACCTGGAAGGAACTGATAGACAACGAAAAGCTGGATTGTGTTATCATTGCTACTTATTGGGATTCACATACAGCAATTGCGCTTTACGCGATGAAAAATGGGGTCTATCCCGGTATTGAGGTTCCGGCTGCTCTAACGGTTGACGATACATGGAAGTTGGTAGAGATGTCGGAAAAAACCGGCATACCATGTATGATGCTTGAGAACTGGAGCTTCCGTCAGGACAACCTTGCAGTCTTAAATATGAAGCGTATGGGAATGTTCGGAGAGATTGTTCATTGCCACTGCGCCCATTCGCACGACTGTATTGACCACTGGTTTTTCGACAGCAAAACCGGTGATCAGAAATGGCCTGCCGAGTACTTGCTAAAGTACAACAGAGATCAATATCCGACTCATAGCGTGGGGCCAATAATCAGTTGGATGGATATCAACAGAGGAGATATTTTCACCGAAATATATTCTTCTTCCTCTGCTTCGAAAGGTATCAATGCCTACTTTAAAAGGAAATTTGGGAATGATCACCCGAATGCAAATTTGAATTACCGTCAAGGGGATATCGTAACTTCATTGCTAAAGACAAAAATGGGCAAAACCCTGGTTATCAATTATGATATGCAATTGCCACGCCCTTATTCCAACCGATGGCTTCTGGAAGGAACATTGGGAGTTTATGATGAAGAAAAAAATTCACTCTATCTGGAGGGAAAAAGTCCTGAATACCATTTGTGGGAAGGCTGGAAACCATATCAAGATAAATATAACCATAAATGGTGGCATAGTGATTTTTCGGCTCAGTCTCATGGAGGAACTGACTATGTAATGTTGTGCCAATTTTTGGATGCAGTACGGGCTAAGGGGCCTACACCAATTGATGTATATGATTCATCGGTAATGACTGCAATAGTTGAACTTTCAGGTATTTCTATTGAAAAAAATGCCCCCGTCCCATTTCCCGATTTTACTAAGGGAAAATGGAAGGTCAACAAACCTTACTTCGCACTTGATAAATTGTGACAATCAAAGAATTAACGAAAACAGCTATTCAAAAATAAAAAAAGATAAACCACTGACAAGGCATGGTAAAAATTCAGGCAAGCGTTTCAAAAGGATGGCTAAACAAACATGGCGGATTTGTTTTTCCCGACCAATATTATTTCGATCCGATGTTCAGATGGGAACAAGACAGAAAGATAAACCGGTTTGTGAGGGAAGAGTTCCCGCAATACGCCATTTACAATATGGAGGACAACCTGGTTCAGGCAAATTATGTAAACGAAAATCAGGTTCTTGTAGGAGCAATTCAGCCGAATATGATACTTGCTGCAATTCTTGGTGCCAAATTTTCCTTTTCAGAAGACAAGGATTCCGATGTATCAGGCAGACCATTAGAGAATATATCTAATAGTAACGAGCTGCCTTCGCTGAGTTTAATTTTGGAAAATCCCCTGATCAAAGACCTCGAAAAACGGATAAGTATGATCAGTACATCACATCCTGAACTAAGAATAATTCCTCCTTTTTTCTGGGATGAATCTGGTCGCGCAACCATACATGGAGTTATCACAACCTCGCTTAAACTGACAGGGGATAACATCATGACGATCATGCTAACTGATCCTGAACTTGCCCATGCCATCCATCAATGGATTGTTGATGCCTATATCATATTAATTCAACATTTTGCAACGCTGTGCAATCTGACAATTACTTCGGTGCATGTTGGCGAGTGTGCCGGTACAATGATTACATCTCAATTATATGAGGAATTTGTTGTACCCTACATCAGTCAACTTGGCGATAAACTGGGTGTTGTGCGCCTCCATTCCTGCGGGATATCTGACCACCTGATTGAACCTGTTTCACATATTCATAACCTGAAAATTATAGATACAGGTTCCTCAACATCAATATCAAAAATCAGAGAAATCCTTGGTAACGATTTTGAGATAAATGTTTTTCCTCCGTTAGAGGTGCTAATGAATGGTGTTCCCCAATCAGCCACAATTGCCTGGCTCGACAAAACATTATCAGAAAACCATGGGGGGCCGCTGCAAATTGCTTATCATCTTGAAAACGATTATGATATCAGCAACGGATTGGTAATTCACGATGAACTGATGAAAAGAGGATTGATTGCTCCAGGAAGATTGTACTAATTTACTTTAAAAAATAGAAAAATGAAAAAACTATCGTTGATTCGGCCTTTATCTTTTTCCATGCCATTCTTGATTTGTCTATGTATGATGTTAAATTCATACAAATCGGAAAAGAATAAGAAATTGGTTTTAAATGGTGTACCTGTTGCAAAAACAATTATGTATGTTTCTTATGATCTGCCTGATTTTGGTTCAAACAATAAAATAACGTGGGCAATTTCAGAATCACGTAAAGGTGTTTGGGAAGTATTACCAGGGATAAACACCAAAGAAATTGTATTACTTCCCGCCTATACCGGAAAATACATTAAATGTGAAATTGCCCCCTTTGGCAAGAATAAAAATTCTAAGCCTCTGATTATTACCACCGATTCTCCGGTAGTTTCCAAAGGAAATCCAAATACTGACTGGTTTAAAGATGCAGGAATCGGAGTTATGTTACATTTTCTGAAAGATGTTTATGCAAAAGATGGTGGTTCGAAAGAATATAATGCAGTTGTTGATGGTTTTAATGTTGAACTATTTGCCGAAAACTGCAAAGAGGCAGGAGCCAACTATGTAATGTTTGCTCTCGGACAGAATGACGGATACTATTGTTCTCCTAATAAATCCTACGATTCGATTGTAGGCGTTGCTCCCGGTGAACTTTGCAGCAAAAGGGATCTTCCTGCTGACCTTTATGATGCGTTAAATAAAAGAGGAATTCGGATGATGTTTTATCTTCCTGGTAATCCGCCTATTAGAAATGAATTGGTTGATAAGAAATTTCAATACACTTATGGTAAAGATTCTCCTACATCACAGTTCACTCAGGCTTGTTGGGAGGCTGTGATCAGGGAATGGAGCCTTCGCTACGGCAAAAAACTTTCGGGATGGTGGTTTGACGGAATGTACCGTGGAGGAATCATTGAAACTCGATCGGATATGAGACTGGCGCACAACATCAGTACTCACATCCTTGCTGCTAAGGCGGGTAATTTCAACAGTATAGTCACCTTCAATTATGGCGTAAAACAAATCCAGTCGAATTCTCCTTACGACGATTACAGTGCCGGTGAAGAGGGTAAAATAGTTCAGGTGCCACAAAGTCGTTGGGTTATTGACGGTGTACAATGGTTTATTTTTACCTATCTGGGATCATCGTGGAGTAAAGACGGAATCCGTTTTAAAACATCTGAGCTGGAACAATGGGCTGATAAAATTTTTGAAAAAGAGGGCGTGATATGTTTTGATATTAATGCCACTAAGTCAGGTGCAGTTAATCCTGATCATATTGGACAGGTGAAAGCTGTTCGTGAAAGATTTGAAAAAGCGAGAAATAAAAAATAATTATTATAAAACCAATCAATAAAATACAATAAAATGAAAAAAATCACTTTCCTGTTTATGGTCTGCTTTTTTATGGTATTAAACCTTTTGGCCAAAAATATTTCTTACGAAACCTCCGGTTTTAGGATGGAGCTAAATAATAATGGGTATATCGTAAGTATTTTTGATAAGCTGAATAATGCCGAATATCTTCCTGTTGGACAGAATGTTCCGCTATTGAGTATCCGAATCAATAACATAATCGAAAAACCTTCTCTACTCGAACAGAAAAACAATGTTCTTACCTTATTTTATAGCGAAAATAAAGTGGAAGCGAGGTTGAAAGCAATTTCCAAAACCGGATACATCTCTTTTGAACTTATTGGCATAACCAAAGCTGAGATAGTGGAACTGGTTGTTTGGGGGCCATATCCAACTACTATACGAGAGACCGTCGGCGAATGTGTAGGTGTAGTACGTAACAAACAATTTGCTTTTGGTATTCAATCGCTTAATGTAAAGACACTTGGCGGATATCCCACAGAGGAGAATGATATAGAACCTTCTTTTGAAATTATTACAACCGGTAGTCTTGCTGATGTTACCGCTGAATGGAAAAATAAGAAATTATACAGGGGTCAAACTGCAAGAGTTCAGGATTTTGGAAGCATACTTCAGGCATATTGCAGGAATAGGAATAAAGATCGGATTATCTCCAATTGGGCACATGATGCTTACGTTGCCCCTGCTTTTGATGACGGAGGAGTTGTTGGTTCAAAAATTGCACTTTTTGGATGCCCACCAGAAAAAACACTCGAAACCATTGGTAAAATTGAAGTAGCTGAAGGACTTCCTCACCCTGTTATGGATGGAGAATGGGGCAAAACAGTCCGTTCTGCAACAGCTTCTTACCTTATAATTGGTTTCAATGAGAACAATCTTGATCAAGCAATTGAACTTACCAAAAAAGCCGGACTGAAATACCTTTATAATGGTGGCCCTTTCAAAACATGGGGGCATTTTGTATTGAACGAAAAAGCTTTCCCTGAGAACTGGAAAAGCATTAAAAATTGCGTTGACAGGGCTAACATTCAAGGTATAAAACTGGGCGTTCATACGTTATCAAATTTTATTACTCCAAACGATAGTTATGTTTCCCCCGTCCCCGACAAGCGACTGGCAAAAGTTGGCGAGAGTATCCTTACTGCCGACATTAGTGCAGATTCAGAGGAAATACTAATGGAATCACCACTGTTTTTTAATCAGATGAAAAATAACTCGCTTCATTCTGTCGTAATTGGTGATGAAATAATCAGGTACAAAGAGGTCACTTCGGCTGAACCGTGGAAATTAACTGGCTGTGTTCGGGGAGCATTTAATACCAAAGCTGTTGCTCATCAAAAGGGAAACGTAATCGGGAAGCTTATGGATCATGGTTATAAAGTCTTTTTAAGTAATGCAGGGTTGTCGGAAGAAATTTCACAAAATATTGCTAAGTTGTTCAATGAAACTGGATTAATGCAAGTTTCATTCGATGGATTGGAAGGAGTCTGGTCAACCGGAATGGGTCAGTATGCCCGTAGTCTGTTTACAAAAACATGGTTCGACAATTTGAACCCTGAATTAAAAGGGAAGGTGATAAATGATGCCAGCAATCCATCCCATTTTAACTGGCACATCAATACCCGCTATAACTGGGGTGAACCCTGGTATGCAGGGTTTCGTGAAAGCCAGACCTCCTATAGGCTTATGAATCAAGATTTTTATCGTCGAAATCTTTTACCGTCCATGTTGGGATGGTTTAGTATGTCGGGTGAGACCAGTGTTGAAGATACTGAATGGTTGCTTGCAAGGGCAGCCGGTTTTGACGCCGGATTTGCTTTCAATTTAAGTTTTGCAAATGTTGAAAAAAACGGGCAGAGCGAAGCAATATTTAAAGCAATGAATACCTGGGAAACGGCAAGAATGGCGGGAGTTTTTTCTTCTGAACAAAAGTTGAGGATGGAAAATATCAGTACTGAATACCATCTTGAATCAGCTGGAGCCGGTGAATGGACTCTTTATCCTTATCAGGTTAAACGCTTTGTACATGAACATAAAGTAAGGCAACCCGGCGAACCGGTGTTCACTGCCTTTGAATTCGAAAATCCATATGATGAACAACCAATGAGTTTCATTCTCACTCTGCTCCCAGCTGAGAAAACAGGACGATCAACGGTCGAAATGATTTCGTTTGAAGTGAATAGCCACAACAAGATAGAAATTCCGATAAACATAGAATCTTTCAACAACCTTAAATTGGATGAAACCGGAAAACTACAGCTTTACGACAGGAACTGGAAATTATTGAAAGTCATTGATCTGAAGGAGAAATTGCCCAATTTGCTTAAAGGAAAGAATAAAATTACATTCGACGCTGTATTCACTAATGAAGAACCTTCCAAGTTCAATATTGAGATGAAAACAATTGGAGTTGGAGAACCCTTGAAAGCGACAGCCCGAAAATAAGAATGATAACCATCTAAAGAAATAACAACCATGAAGAATTTGAAACATATAATCATTGTGGTTTTTTTCGCGTTTCTTTGCGGAAGTGCAATTGCTCAAAAGCCCGCTTTTCGACATTGTGGGTTTTATCTGCATGAAGGCTGGTTCTTCAATTATCCGTTTGCTGTACGCACATGGCAGCGTGAAGATTTCGCAAATATGTTTCACCTTCTACGTGGTATGGGTTATGATCAGGTTGGAATATGGCCTATGCTTGAAGCTATTCCTATGCCACTCAGTAAAAAAGATGAGCTTGCCTTGAAAGAGTTCCGCATGATAATTGAAGATGCGCGCTCAACCCCACTGGAGTGCTGGATCATGCAGTGCCCAAACCTTACTCCTGATCCCGCCATTGCAGCAAAGCCATGGAATCAGCGAAATCCTTACCCTGTATGGAGAAATGTACGTTTGGATGATTCAGTACAAGCTGCACCTTATTTGACACATCGTACCGCAATGATGGCCATTTTAAATAATGCAGATGCCTATGTAACGATTGATGGCGATCCGGGCGGCTACGATGGAGCTCTACCCCAAGACTGGCTAAAAGTATTTTTATCCGATAGGGCTGCACTCGATCGTTATGGTACCAATCCTTCAAAGCAACGCCTTATTCCGTGGATATGGTGTGGTTGGGGGATAAAAAGTGTCTGGGGAGGCAACCCCAATAATCCTCCCAATTTGATAAAGCCATACACTGAGTCAACTATAAAGTTGTTTAAAACCGATATGCCTGAACCATGGGAAATGCTTCCCGGCAGATCACACCGTGATAACTGGGCAAATGGCAGGGTTAATATCGCACTTGCTGATTCATTGGGAGTTATGGATCGTTCAACGATTTTTTGCTACGAAGCTATCGAATTCGAACCTACACCTCCCGCTGCTATCATTCAGTTCGATCATATCCGCCGGATATTAAAGGACGAATCGAAATATGCCGAATCTGCCAGGGGTGTATTTGGCAATGCTCAACAACCAGTTATGGTCTTACCGAATATCTATTTTTTCGCACGTTGCTCAATAGACCTTTCATATATGAATAAAACAGACAATGAAGTTTTGATTGATCTGGCCAACTTTCTCGGAGGTCCGCAAGAATTACTCGTACCGGCATGGGATTGCTTTCAACGCGGCCTTGAGTCGTTACCCACAGACCTGCCAAATCTGCTGCGTAAAACTGAATTGATAAATGAGCCTGCGAAGTTTATCCCCGGAGGATCAAAACGTTATCTGGAAATACTGGCTCTTCAAGCCGAAAGCCGTATCGGATTACTGAAAGCATTAGCAAAACCTGCAGACACAGATAAACAAGCTGTTGAATGTGTCACAGCAGGGATAACATCATTGGTAAACTGGTGGAAGGTGCATCGCTATGTCAATAGTGGCAGTGGAAATGAACCCTTTAGCTGGAGTTATGTTCATAACTCTCAGGTATCACAGCTACGCAACTGGTGCGCAAAGAATGTCAATAATCCTATTCAAACAGCAAAAGAGGTTGCCATTCTTTTATCGGGGAAAGGGGTATTGCCAGAGAAAGAAGCCGCTCAAAGAACCGAGGAGTTGTTCACAAAGTAAACTTACTAAATAACCTCATGATCTATTTGAAAGTAAAGTAAAGAAAATCAATATTTAATCATAATCTTTTAAAAAATGAAATACAAAGTATCGTTTCTATTTTTGGTGATGATTTTCATTGTATCTATTAGTCAAGGATTCAGTCAAAAAGAAAGTTCCAATCAACAGAATGACTGGCTTATCAACGGAGAAAAATATACCTCCAAAGTAATTCCATCAGCTGACGGAAAAGATCTTTTGATAACCAATGGGTTAATTGAAAGACAATTTCGCATTACTCCGAATTTTGCATCTACCGGCATTAAGAATCTCGTTTCAGGACAGAATTATTTAAGAGCAGTTCGTCCGGAAGCACAAATAACAGTAAATGGACAGAAATTTAATATAGGTGGCCTTTCGGGGCAACCGATTCAAAATTATCTGCTTAAAGAATGGATCGAAAAACTTACGAATGACGAAGAATCATTTCAGTACGTTAAATATACTATTGAAAATATCAAGCCGCGTTTCGACTGGAAGATCCGTAAAGAGTGGATACCCCGAGATGTAAAATGGCCCGCTGCCGGAAAGGAATTGATAGTTGAATTCAAGGCACCTGACTTTAAGGTAAAAGAGGCACCGCGAGAAATTATTTATTCCGATAATTTCATAAAACTGAACCCTGAATGGAATATTTATGCCAGTAAATCGAATGAAAGAAATTCATTTATAAACGAAGGGAAGCCCGGTGAAATTATGGCTAATGAAAATGTGTCTGTATATGCGGAACGCGCTTTTCCGAAAAGTGCAACCGCAGCAGAATGCTTTGTAAGCCCCGGAACTGACAAAAGTTCCACTTGGGGACCAGGTATGGCATTGGTTTTTAGTGATAAAATCGTAAAATTAAATCTGAAACCGTCAAAAGGGTGTTTTGGAATATGGGATGGCAATCGTGAGCAGGAGTTTGGAAAGTTAACAGATGGTCAATCCTATCATTTGAGATTAAAACTGTTCAGCAATAATATTTTTTGTGAAATATCCGAAGATGGTAAAACATGGGACGAACTATCAAAAATCTATTGTGCTGAGGTTCCTTTATCCGTCCGGGTAGGCAAAATGGATCGTTCCGGGAAAAATACTGATTCGCGAAATCCGGGTAATATTGAGCGATGCCATATTAAATACTTTTCTTTTTTAGGCAAACCTGTTCTTAATCAGGCTGAGCCATCAATTGTAAAGGGCCTTATAATTAAGGTTCACTATGAAATATATGATGGATTACCCTTAATCAGCAAATGGATTACAGCACATAATAATTCTGAAAATAGAGTTGTACTTAATAGTTTCACAAGTGAAATACTTGCTGTAGTTGAAGGCGAATCGAGTGTAGAAGGCGAAACCGACTGGCAGTTGCCTAATATGCATGTTGAGACAGATTATGCCTATTCCTCAATGAGCAACAGGAAAGCAAACAATGGAGCTGTTCACTGGATGACCGATTCCACTTACACCTCACAAGTAAATTATGCACTAAAAACTCCTTGTTTATTGGAGGTTCGTCCGCCATTAGGCCCGGAGATGGAAATTAAACATGAAGAGGATTTTAAGTCATTTCGCGCATGGGAACTCTATTTCGATTCGTTCGATAAGGAACGAAAAGGTCTGACATCAAGAAAGATGTACCGCACGATTGCACCCTGGGTAACTGAGAACCCTGTACTCATGCATGTTCGGAGTGCTAACCCGGAAGCCGTTAAATTGGCAGTTGATCAATGCGCAGAAGTTGGTTTTGAGATGGTAATCATGACCTTTGGCAGCGGTTTTAATATGGAGAGCGGAGATACGACTTACTACCGAAAAATTAAGGAACTTGCTGATTATGCTCACAGTAAGGGTATTGCTCTGGGAGGATATTCTTTGTTGGCCAGCCGTTCTGTGGGTGCAAAAGATGATATTATTAATCCTTCAACCGGTAAGCCCGGCGGTATTGCCTATTATGGAAACTCACCCTGCCTTGAAAGCGAATGGGGTATTAATTATTTCAGGAAAATCAAAGAGATGTATGATGCAACCGGACTCGATATCATTGAGCATGACGGCTCGTATCCCGGCGATATATGTGGCTCGAATTTGCATCCTGGTCATAAAGGACTGGCAGATTCGCAATGGAATCAATTCGCTACAATTGCTGAATTCTATCAGTGGTGTCGTTCGAAAGGGATTTATCTGAATGTCCCTGACTGGTATTATCTGAATGGTTCCTCCAAATGTGCAATGGGCTACCGCGAAGTAAACTGGTCGTTGCCGCGGGCACAGCAGGAGATTATCGAACGACAGAATATTTTTGATGGTACATGGACAAAAGCTCCAAGCATGGGATGGATGTTTGTTCCGCTTACTGAATATCAGGGCGGTGGTGCTGCTGCTACCATAGAGCCATTAAATCAGCATCTTGAACATTATGGACAGCGATTGGCCAATCTGTTCGGTGCCGGTGTACAGGCATGTTACCGCGGACCAAGGCTTTATGATACTGATTCTACAAAAGCAGTTGTAAAAAAATGGACCGATTTCTATAAAAAACACCGGCAAATACTCAATTCTGACATTATTCATCTCCGAAGAGCTGATGGAACAGATTGGGACGGAATTCTCCATGTAAACCCATCCGGAGACGAAAAAGGACTTCTAATGCTATATAACCCTCTCGAAAAACCGATAAAATTTGAATTAAATGTTCCGGTTTATTATACCGGATTAAGCAATAAAGTGCAGGTTGCGGAACAGGAAGGCGTGGCAAAATCCTATACAATCAATCGGGATTATATGATTACTTTATCAGTGACAATCCCGGCAAAAGGTTATCAGTATTATGTTTTAAAGTGAAGTGTAATGTGTAATAAGCTGAGGTAATAGCAGATAGAACATGGAAAAACCATCGAAACAACTTGTTGAATCATTTCAACTATCGAAAGTAATTAAATTAAATAATAGTTTCAGGAAAACTCTAAAAACGTAGAAAATGAAAAATACTATTAGGAACATGTATAAACTCAAACAAAAAATAACCTTGCTGCCATATTGTTTCTGTTCAATATTTCTGGTTGCATGTTCAGGTTATAATGTCAAAACTTCAGGTGACATAAACGACAATTTGGGACCTTTAGAGATAAAACTAACGAAAGACGGAGCAATTGATAAAATAATAGTTAATGGCAAAATCATTGAAGGAGAATTTAATGCGTCCTTAAACCTGATAGATTGTGATATCACATTGCAATCAGCCGAAAAAACAGATGGAGGTGCAATTGAGTTTATTAAAATAGCCAGGCAACATTCAAGCGGGAATACTTGTACAATAAAAGAACGTTTTTATCCATCAAAGAATTCAATCCGTTGGGAAGTCGGGATTGTCGGCAATACAAACGCCTGGTCAACTCCAATAACAACAAATATTAATTACCCCGCCAATAATGATGTCAGATATTGGACAGCCTGGGGTCGTCCTCAGATAGAGCTAAGTCAGGTTAATGACTTACAACTTAAAAAAGACCTTAAATTAATGACCGATGAAAAGAATAATTGGCTGAACCCGCTTGTTCCCATCCCTTTCACAAATTCCTTATATTATTATGGGGCACCACCGCTCACCTACGAAAATCCGGAAATCGCATTCTGTCCCACCGATTTTTCGTTTATGAAAAAAAAATACAATGGGGCAATCTTTTCTATTCCAATGGTTTCGATAATTGATAAACATGCAAATTGTGGAATAAGTATTATTCTTTCACCTGAAGATTATATTCAGGATCTGACATTGGAGACCTCAAAAGAAGGGAGTATTAAGTTCAGCCGGTTTTATCATCGTATTGTAAATTCAAATGAGATAAAATTTTCAATGGATATTGTTGCTCATAAACCAGACTGGCGGTGCGGTCTGGATTGGGTGAATAACCGCTATTCCAATTATTTTGAACCTGTTAACCCAATTGCTAAACAGATGTATGGCACTGGTGCTTACTCAAATCATGACGTTGATTTCGATATACAAAAAATGAAAGATATGGCTTTTACAGTAAACTGGAAAGCCAGTTTTGATTTTCCTTATATGGGGATGTTTCTTCCGCCAACTAAAGACGATAACGAAACCTGGAAATCATTTGGCAAAAGGGTTATTAACACAAAGGAAATGAGTGAATATGCCAAAAAAATGAAGGGCTATGGATTTTATGTTTTAAACTATTTCAATATTACTGAATTTGGAACAAAAGTGAAATTTCCGGCACCTGCCAGATCAACTCAACCAGGTGAAGAATGGAAAAATTGCAATGATTTTTTGTACAAAAATCTGAATGATGCTATTCTATTTGTACCCCTTGAAATGAACGAGAAAGCTTTTATATACTCGAATACAAAAAGGGGAGGGCCTTATTACACTTGGGAAGATGCGGTGGTTATGGACTGCGGTAATCCTGAATATTCTGATTTTCTGCTCGCTCAGGCAAAACGGCATATTGATAAAATTCCTGATTCCTTTGGATTTTGTATAGACCGAATGGATTGGCTAAGGATGTTTAATGAACGCCGAAACGATGGCGTAAGTTGGTTTGCAAATAAAGCGGTGAGTTCTATGGTGGTTTCATGGCAACAGTTTATGGAAAAATTGGGGCCTTTGGTTCATAAAGCCAATAAAGTAATTTTTATAAACAATCATACTAAACGGATTGATCTTCTTAAACATACCGATGGTTTTTTTGACGAATTCACTTATAGTGAATCTCCACTGAACCTGACTGCTTTTACCGCTATCAAAAAGCCTTTTTCAGGTTGGACTGCCGAAGTTGCCGATCTTAAAAAAGATGGCCCTGATAATTTTTTCCAGAAATATCTTTATATGGGTGCCTTCCCTATGTGTCCGTTTCCAGGAAACGATCATTCAATTCGTCCCGATGAATGGGCTGATCAGCAATATCTTGATTATGGAATCTTAATGAAAATGATGCAGGGTAGGGAATGGGTTTTATCAGATAATCCGGTAACGATTGAGGCTGGAGCAGCAAAAGCAAACGTATTTAATGTACCTGATGGTTATATTGTTCCAGTAGTGTTCGGAGAAAGTAACGAAGTAATTGTCAGTCTATCATTGCCCGGTATTAATGCAAATTGGAAAGTTGCGGTACAATACCCGGCCGAAAAGGAACCCGCAATTCTTACTGGTGGAAAAATGGAAAAGGGAAGATTGGTTTTGCATGTTCCGTTAAAACGGGGATGTGGATTATTGAAGCTCCGGGAAGTTCCGGGTGATTCTATTTAAAGTGATATTTCAGGAAAGTCTGTGGTCGGAAAATCTGTATTTTAATAGCAAATCATATCTTGGTCAAATCATATATTTAAGAAGTATAAGTTTAACATGTTGAAATCAATCCTATTATTTATCGGAATATTGTTCTTCAATCCTCTCTTATTTTCGCAAGGCTTCGATCCCTACAAAAAGATTGTTGACCAAGGGATTGACGATCTTACCAAACCCTGGTGCTACCTTGCAAAGTCCACTACAGTAATTGGTGTACCTCATCAATCAGGTTATATTTCCGGAACCCCCGAAACCGCCATATATACATACGGTGCTGTTACCCAGGTTACTTATGATGGTTCGTTATATACTAACAATGCGGAGCTGGGATTCTTCTATGGCAAAAGTGATATCCCTTTAATGGCACGGCAAAAAACTTTTTACAAGGGGTGGATTCCCATCGTTGAATATTCGTGGAATCACGAAGGAATCCGTTACGATATTGAAATGTTTGCTACCATATTGGATGGTTATAATGAGGAAAATACCCTTAATTTGGTTAAAGTTAAAATGACAAATACAGCAAAAATTTCATTGGATGCTTATTTTACTTCCGTAATGAGGGGCAAATATCCCGATTGCAGGGAAGGCAATCTTGTTGGTTTTTCTCCCGATAACAAATATGAAATTACCAACTCATCGGTTTACAGAGACGATAAGTTAGTTTATACATTTCCCAAAACCGGTAAAAACGAGTCTGTATATGGTAAATCATATACAAAACCCTTTATTGGAAAAGAGTATAATATAAAACAGGAAACTTCGGTCGCCCTTGCCCGTTACCAAATCAATTTAAAACCGGATCAAAGTATCGGATTAGTATTTAAAATGCCCAAAACACCTGTGGCTAAAACTGATACAAAGCTGATAGATAAAATTAGTCAGGCAGATTATAATTATTACAGGGCAAAGAATATCAGGTATTGGCAGAATACGGTTGAAGGAAACACAACTTATGAAGTTCCGGAATTATGTGTTCAAAACGCTCAAAAAGCATCGGCGGTTCATCTGCTTTTGGCAACCCGGACAGTGAATGGGAAAATAGTTCAAACTGATGGCTTACCTTATCAAAGTTTTTTTCTCTATTCATCACCCGAAATGACCTTGGCTTATCTCTATATGGGGCTGCCATCCTATGCAAAACTCTTATCCTTGAATGCTGCTGAAAAACAACAATCAAATGGCAGGTTTGCAGATATGGCTTTAGAACAGGGGCATGGCGAACCACCTGCTTCTCATGGTATTGTCTTGTTTACTTTATGTGCATACAGTTTATTTACAAAAGATAAGGAAACGATTGAAAAGATTTACCCTAATATCAGAAAAGCCATCGGCTATATTTCAACTGAAACGAAAAAGAACCAATACGGGCTATTACCGCCTGCAATGCCTTATGACGCTGAAATGATTGACGGTCATTATACAACGAACAATCTATGGGCCTTGTGCGGACTTCGGTTTGCAATACGATTGGCAAAAGAGTTAAAACACAATAAAGATTTGCTAGAATGGGAAGCATTGGAAAAACTTTATAGTGCAAGTATTATAAAGGGTATTGAAGCATCAGTTAAAGAAGATGGCTATGTTCCTCCGGGACTGTATCCATATTTAACCGGAAAAGCTGCAAGACGCGGGTTTAAAGAATATCAAACACATTCCGATTGGGAAAATATGTTACTCGCTTATCCATCAGAAACTTTATTGCCTGAAAACAGATTTGTAAAGGGCACCGTTGACCATGTCAGGAAAGGGTATGCTGAAGGTATTATGACCTACCGGCATGGACAGCACTTGCACCAATACATTACCGCTAATTTAATCGAACAATATATGGTTATGGGTGATTCTAAACAGGCACTGATCGATTTTTACCATCTTCTCTTGCATTGTGGTTCTACTTTTGAAGGCTTTGAAAATTTAGTCAGACCCTGGACCGACAGACAGGTTGAATTTTGTCCCCCTCCTCATGCTTGGGGAGCTGCCAAAATTGCGACTTTAATTCGGAATTTACTTATTTATGAATTCGGAGGAAAAGCAGGAATAGAAAATGGGAAACGTGATCTTTACCTATTCCCGACCATTTCTCCTGCTTGGGTAGGTGCAGGCAAACATATTTCAATCAATAATGCCCCCACAGAATTTAGTAATATCACGTCAAGGATGACATTTACCGGCAACGGCGCGTTGATAACCATTACTACATCTTTTAAAGAACAACCCCAGTTTATAAAGATAAGAATTCCCTATTTTAAGGAATTAGTAAAGTTTGATTCTGATGCAAAAATCTCAAAATCAGAGGGTGGCTGTATCACAGTCAGCCCAGATGTAAAAAATTTAACCATTACCTGGAAAGACAAACCGAATGTTGACAAAGGACTATTTGAAGAATTATTGACTGCTTATCGGAGCAGTAATTCATTTGAGGGAGTTGATGATAATGGATTTCAAATAGTAAAGAATCATCAGCCATTTCTGGTGGACAGTGAGAGGAAAAATCAAAATGATACATTAAGTTTTAATTTTGTTTTAAAAACCTTTCTCCACGAATTTGAGAGAAGGCGCGAAGAAAACCTGAAAAATGGATATGAATTATATAAAATTGATTATCCAAAAATTAATAATAAATAATCTGATTTAGAGACAAATAATATAAAAACATTCAAAAGGTTATCGTATAATGAAAAAAATAAGTAGTTTGTTTCTCCTGATCAGCACCTTGTCTCTGTTATGCTTGGGGCAGGTTACCCAACCTATACTGGAAAAAAGCAATGTCGCTAATCCGGTCACCAAAATCCATCCTGTAAAAGTGTTTATCCTTGCAGGTCAGTCCAATTCTGTGGGGTATAACCATATTAAAGAGCTTCGCGGTTCTGATACTTTTCTAACCGAAAACTCAGCTAATCTTGCTGAAGTTCTGTTCTGGCCAGGAAGCAATGCAAAGCCCGGATTTTCAAATATTTGGACAAAACTGCAGCTTGGAGTTTCTGAAATATGCATAAAAGAGCCTTACAAAGATGGTGCCTTTGGTCCTGAAATAGGATTTGCCCTTGCAATTCAAAAACTCCTGCCTAATGAAAAGATTGCAATTATAAAATATGCTGAAGGGGGGACAGGAATTGCCAGAAGCCAGGATTATTCAGATTATATCCCTGCCTTGAAAGACTTTAATGATAAGGGAAGAAATTGGTATCCGCCTGTAAATGGGAAAGAGAGTGGATTGCTCTATAAAAACCTGACCGACAATATTCAGGATGGATTGAAGGCATTAAAAGACAAGGGATTAAAATACGAAATTGTAGGATTTATATGGATGCAGGGTGAACATGAGGCCGGAATTAGCAAAAAAATGGCAGGTGACTATGGTAAGTTGCTTACACTTTTCAGAGAGTCGTTGCGCCGTGATCTCAGGTTAAAAAAGCTTCCGTTTATTGTGGGGGAAATCAACAGTCATACATGGGCCTACGGCGATATTGCAAGAAAAGAGCAGGCTTTGGCATGTCAGAACGACATCAATTCCATTTTGGTCAAAACAACTGATCTTTCGCGTGGAAGTATAGGTGGTGCTGCTCATTTCGATGCCAATGGAATGATGATACTTGGCGACAGGTTTGCCGAAGGAATGATTACTTTGCTTAGGAAAAAAAATATTGAACCAAAACCTGCGGTAATTACTTTCAACTCGCTCCTTGAGGAAATGGGTGACAGATCAGCCTCTACTTACTGGCCTGAAATTGAGTATAGATCCTTACAGGCCAGCAGTTACAACCGTGCATCTGTCGCACCGGATAAACCGGGCTGGTTTGCTGATAGTGACGGCGTCTCCTGGATAAGGGAGGAGATGAATGGTGGCAAAAAGGAATATGTCATTATGGAACACGATGGTCCGGGCTGTATCACACGTATGTGGACTCCTTTCTTCTATTACAGTTTTAGCAACAGGATCGGACCAAATATTAA
>CAILKW010000672.1 GCA_903834845.1 uncultured Bacteroidia bacterium
AAGATCATTTTTAATATGTGGTAGATTATTAAGCCCCTCCAGATTTGTTAAATTGTTACATCCTGTAATTAAGACAGATGTAATTGTATCATTCAGTGCGTTTAATGCAGTTATATCGGTTAGAGCAGGTAATCCGGAAAGCATTAAGCTTCCATCAATACTTTTCAGCTTATTCAACCCGTAAAGGTTCGACTGTTGGGCATTGTTGTAGAATACAACATTTAAAGTAATCTTTTCAAGATTCGATAAACCTTCCAAAGAATTTAGGATGGGGTTTTCTCCGATCGAAATGCCGCTTGTTATCGAAGTCAAGTTACTTAATCCCGACAATGATTGAAGTACAGAGTTATTTGTAATAATTAGATTTGTAAGAGAATTAACCAATCCTATTCCGTTAAGATTCTGAATTTTAGGATTGTTCTCAATTATCAGGCTGTTCGACAAAGTATCGAGTTTCATTAAGCCGTATAAAGAAGTCAGTGCAGGACATGCTGAAATCTTGAGGTCACCTGTTATTTTTGTCACATTTGACAAGAAGGACAGATTTGAATTCTTGATTTTGTAGAGCCTAACAGAGCCTGTTACCGATTTAAGATTAGCCAGATATTTGTTAAAGTCTATATCATCACTGGTGAACAAATCAAGGTTTCCGGTTATTCTGTTGTAATTTTTTTTCAGAAAATAGGGCAACATAGTGTCTGCCTTGGAATATACGGCAACAGTTCCGATATACTCTCCAACACCGGCAACAACAGTAGTAGTATCAGTTGTTGTTGTATCAGATTTCTTACAAGATGTGTAAAACATCCCGGAAAGGAGTAAGGATACAATAAAAAACAGTCTTATTTTTCTCATCAATTGAATCGATAATTTTTACAATGCAAAGGAAATAATTTTATACCATTATTAGACGATAAAACTACAAAAACAGTTGTGTATAGCATATTTTCATAATTATATCGACAGCTCCAACATTCGGAGTATAGGGATTTTTGCCTTTTCAATAATTTCAGGCTTAAGTATAATTTCGGGCTGTTCATGTTTCAGTGCAAGGTACATTTTTTGTATCGTATTCAATTTCATATAACTGCAGTCGTTACAGCCACAAGTCGAGTCAATGGACGGAGCAGGAATGAACATTTTTCCCGGACACTTTTTTTGCATCTGGTGAAGTATTCCACTCTCTGTTGCAACGATAAATTCATTTGAATCGCTTTTTGATACAAAGCTGAGTAAAGCAGTTGTTGAACCAATGAAATCGGCAACCATAAGTATTTGACTTTCACATTCAGGATGGGCAATAAACACAACATCAGGATGTTGAACCATCAATTTTAGTATTTTTTCAAGTGAATATTTTTCATGAACCATACAGGCACCATTCCAGAGAACCATCTTTCGGCCTGTTACTGAATTGATGTAATTGCCCAAATTTTTGTCAGGAGCGAATATTAATGGCTGATTTTTCGGAAACGACTCCACTATCTTTATGGCATTCGATGATGTAACGATAACATCCGAAAGAGCCTTTATCTCTGCAGAACAATTAATATATGAAATTACTTTGTGATCAGGATACAAGACTTTAAAGGCTTCAAATGTCTCAGCAGTGGCAGATTCTGCCAGTGAACAGCCCGCATTCAGGTCTGGAACAATCACTTTTTTAGTTGGATTGAGGATTTTTGCAGTTTCTCCCATAAAGTTAACACCAACGAAAAGAATAATTTCAGCATCGGTTTTTTTGGCTTGCTGTGACAGAGCAAGTGAATCACCGAGAAAGTCAGAAATATCCTGCAATTCGGCAGTAATATAGTAGTGTCCAAGAATCACAGCGTTTTTTGCGTATTTAAGTAATGCGATCTCCTGAATAAGATCAGTATTATTCGGAATTGGTTCGTTGACGAAGCCATGCTCCTTGATCAAATTATAGTATTTGTCCTTTAACATTGAAATATTGTTGTAGCCATCGGGGCAAAAGTACAAAATCTAAACCAAACCATCGACAAAAAACTAATTGTTTCGATAACTTATTCAGAATTAGATATATAGACTTCATTATTCGTAGATACCTGAGATATAGAAAGTTAATAATTTCTGGCATGGAATTGTTAATTATTTTAAACAATTGTTAATAAAATTGGTTGATTAGTTAATAAAAAGGCAACTTTGGCTGTTCCCAAAATGTTTAATTTTGGCTGCAAAAATTAATGTTTTCGATCATCAACTTAAAATGATTCATAAATGAAAAACAATTTGAAAAAACTATGGCTGGCTGTTGTGCTTTTTGCTGGGATTCTTCTGACAACGCAAGGGCAGGTAACTACGTCAGGCATAAGTGGTAAGATTATGGGGAACAATGAAAGTCTTCCCGGTGCAGCAGTTGTGGCAGTACATGTTCCATCGGGGACACAGTATGGGACAACCACAAATTCCGATGGCCGTTTCTCGTTACAAGGCATGCGTACAGGTGGGCCATACAAAGTAGAAATATCCTTCGTTGGCTTTGCCAAATCAACCTACTCTGAAATTAACCTTTCTTTGGGAGAAACCTTTGTTTTGAATACAAATCTCAAAGAAAGCACCACAGATGTTGCTGAAATTACTGTGGTAGGAATTAAACCTTCCGCTTTTTCTACGGAGAAGACAGGTGCTGCTACCAATATCAATGCACGAGCAATGGAGTTGATACCTTCTATGAACCGTAGCTTAAACGATTACACAAAACTTTCCCCATTTGCAACAGGTAGTGGTTCTTTTGTCGGACGCGAATCCTATATGACCAATGTGACAGTTGACGGTGCTAACTTTAACAATAACTTTGGACTTTCGGGTGGCAATATGCCAGGAGTTTCAGGTGAGCCAATTTCAATGGATGCTATTGAAGAAATTCAGGTTGCTGTGGCCCCGTTCGATGTTACGCAGTCCAACTTTACAGGTGCAGGCATCAATGCTGTTACAAAGAGCGGAACAAATATTATAAAGGGTTCAGGTTACACATACTACCGTGACCAGAGCTTTAACGGCACGAAAGTTCGTGATATAGAACTGACTGTTTCCCAGTCTTCAAAGAAGGTTTTCGGATTTAATATAGGTGGACCTATTATAAAAAACAAACTTTTCTTTTTCCTAAGCGGAGAATCTGAAAATACCCTAACTCCTGGTAATACACTTATTGCCAATCCCAATGCAGCAGGTACGGCGTCAACTGATCCAAATGTAAATACAAGGGTGGCAGCAAGTGACCTAAAGGATTTTTCTTCCTTACTGAAGAGCAAGTTTGGTTACGAGACAGGCCGTTACGAAAATTGGGGTGGTGACAATGAAAAAAACGATAAGTTCCTTGCCAAAATTGACTGGAACATCAACGACAACAATAAATTCACTATTCGCTACAACTATTCAAAAAGTTCATCCATATTTAGGCCAAGCAATAGCGGAGATGCCAGTCCATCGATTAACTCAAGTACTGGTTACGGACGACATTCATTGTTAGGTGGCATGTCTTTTGAAAATTCACAGTACTCAAATACAAGCACACTTAACTCATTAACTGCTGAGTTAAACAGCCATATTAAAGGAGTACAGAATAAATTATTAGTTGCATATACCAGTTATGTCCAACCACGTTCGTCAAAAAGTACTCCATTCCCTTTCATTGATATCATGTCGGGTGATCCGGCGGTTGGAACCGTTTATATGTCAGCTGGTTATGAACTTTTTTCATGGATGAACAAGGTAGAAAACAATACGCTTATTATTACGGACAATGCAACATATTCAATTGATAAACATACGTTTACTTTTGGTTTATCGTATGAAAATCAATACTTTGCTAATAGTTATCTTCGTCAGGGATCTGGTTATTACAGATTTAAAGATCTTACAGCTTTCAAGTCCTACATCAATGGTGACGGTTTGAACTCAGACGGTTCAAATAAGGCTTTTAGTACAAGTTATGATCCAATCGCTTTTGCATACACTTATCCAATTAATGGATATACTGATCCTTCTGCGAAACTTTCATTTGGTCAGTTTTCTTCTTATATACAAGATGAGTGGAATGTCTTGGAAAATTTAAAAATTACAGCTGGACTACGTATCGATGTTCCGATGTATTTAAGTGGTGCTGTGGCTAACCCCGGACTTGATGGACAAAAGTTCAAAACGTGGGAATCTGCTTTAGTACACGAGGCTGTTGACTTGTCTTCCTGGCCAACTGTTAAAGTATTATGGTCGCCACGGTTAGGATTTAACTGGGATATTAAAGGTGATAAATCGATTAAAGTTAGGGGTGGTACAGGTATTTTTACAGGACGAATCCCGTTTGTGTGGTTCACCAACCAACCAACAAATAGTGGTATGTTGCAGTATCAATTTGTTGTGAGCCAAAATGGTGGTACCTCAAGTCAGGCGCAGTTGGCTAGGATACCATTTGAAGCCGATGCAACAAAATTATTGGCTAATTCTGCCATTGCAGATATTTTCCCGCAAAAAAACGTAATTGGAGGTAGAATTGCAGCCATTGACAAAAAATTCAAATTACCACAGGTTTGGCGTACAAGTATTGGTGCGGATATCAAATTGCCTGAGAATATTCGTTTGTCAGTTGATGCTATCTATACTAAAGATATCAATTCTATTTGGTTTGACAATATCAATTTAAACGATGCAGCTTCTACAATTAAAGAAGGTACTTATACAAGACCTTATTGGTCAAATAGTACAAATGCTACCAAGTACTATAATACAACATTCCAGAATGTCGTTATTATGCGTAACACTAAAAAAGGAGATGGTTTGACATTATCTGCACAATTGGATTTTCCCAAAGTTGCTGGCTTTAGTGGGATGCTTGGATATTCGAGGAGCATGGGTCATGAAGTTACAGGCAAAACGGGTTCTGATCCTTTCTCTGCATGGCAATACCGTCAGATTACCAATTCTTTGAATGATGAAGAAACAGGTTTAACTTCCAATAATACTCCTCATAGGGTAATCGGTGAATTAAATTACTCTGTTGAGTATGCGAATCATTTGGCATCAACAACCATTTCTGTATTCTATACAGGCTATATGGGCGGAGCTTATTCATACCTATATTATGGCGATATGAATAAAGATGGCTCATCCACTCACGAGTTAATGTATATTCCCAAAGATCAAAGCGAATTATTATGGAGTAGTCAGGCTGATGCAGATGCTTATTTTGTATTTGCAAAACAGGATCCGTATCTTTCCAAACATGCTGGTGAATTCATGGAACGTTATGGGGCTTACCTCCCTTGGAACAGCCGTTTTGATGTAAGGTTTATGCAGGAGTTCAAAATGAAATTTGGAAATAATACCAATAAGCTCCAATTATCAGTCGATGTTGTCAATTTTTCTAACCTGTTGAACTCAAGCTGGGGCCTTTCACAGAGCTTGGTCTCTGGTTCTCCTTTGACAGCTGTCGCAAAAGATGCTACAACGGGAATGTTAAAGGTATCTATGCAGAAAATTAATGGAGAATATGTCAAATCATCTTTCAAGGATCCGACATCTGTTGGTGGAACTTACGGAATTCAGGTTGGAATTCGTTATATCTTCAATTAATATAATAATTTACTCAAAAAAAGGCTGCCGATCAAAAACGGCGGCCTTTTTTTGCAGATAATTTCCCTATTTTTGCGACTCATATAAAACAAATTTTCATAATGGCACAAAAACCCTCCATCCCCAAAGGAACCCGCGACTTTTCACCAATTGAAATGGCGAAGCGGAATTATATTTTCGACACAGTGAAAAATGTTTTTCAATTATTTGGATTTCAACAAATTGAAACTCCGGCAATGGAAAACCTCTCCACATTGACGGGGAAATATGGCGAAGAGGGAGATAAGCTTCTTTTTAAAATACTTAACTCCGGCGATTATCTTTCGTCAGTGAATCCGGAGGAATTGAATCAGGCAAATAGTTTAAAACTTACCACAAAGATCTCTGAGAAAGGGTTACGTTACGATCTTACAGTTCCATTTGCCAGATATGTTGTTCAATATCAGAATGAGATTACTTTTCCATTTCGGCGATATCAGATTCAACCTGTTTGGCGTGCCGATCGCCCACAAAAAGGACGCTACCGTGAATTTTATCAGTGCGATGTTGATATTATCGGTTCCGATTCGCTGTTGAATGAGGTGGAGTTAATTCAAATTGTGGATGAAATCTATAGGAATCTTGGGATAAAAGTGATTTTAAAAATCAATAACAGAAAAATTCTCGCGGGTATCGCAGAAACAATTGGCGAAGCTGATCGGATTGTTGAAATCACTGTTGCGATTGACAAATTAGATAAAATTGGTCTCGAAAAGGTTAACGAGGAATTAATTCAAAAAGGAGTAGGAGAGGAGGCCATATTTAAACTTCGTCCTATTCTTCAATTGAAGGGAAATAGCGAAGAAAAACTGATTCAGATTGAATCTGTCATTGCACAGTCTGAAATAGGGTTGAAAGGAATAGCAGAAATGCGAACTATTATTGATTATATATCAATAATGACACTTGATACCGAAGTTGAGCTTGATTTAACACTTGCTCGTGGTTTGAATTATTATACTGGTGCAATTTTCGAGGTTAAATCCAAGGATGTTCTGATTGGCTCAATAACGGGTGGGGGCAGGTATGACGACCTTACCGGAATATTCGGACTTCCCCGTGTTTCGGGTGTAGGTATTTCTTTTGGAGCAGACCGAATCTATGATGTGATGTCACAACTCAATATATTTCCTAAAGAGGCAATTGCTACAACACAGGTTATGTTTGTAAACTTCGGAGAAAAGGAGGTGCGATTTTGCCTTCCACTTTTATCCAGTCTTAGAAAGGCAGGAATAAGCAGTGAAATCTATCCGGATTCTGATAAAATGAAAAAACAATTGAATTATGCTAATAAAAAAGGGGTGAAATTTGTGGCCTTGGCTGGTGAATCAGAAATAGGTAATGGAATGATTAATTTAAAAAATATGGAAACCGGTGATCAACAGCTAATAAAAAAGGAAGAGCTGGTTGAGTTTTTACTACTAAAAACAAGAGGCTGTCGATAAAACAATGTTTATGACAGCCTCTAACCCTAATCTACCTTTACTAATCTAACCTAAACAACCTATTTTTCTTTATCTTTTTTCTCTTCTTGACTTCTACGAAAATCGTGCATTAAAGATGCTCTGAATCTCCCTTCTGCCCTGTAAAGTTTTACCACCTTTTCGGCAGGGAGAATATTTAATAATTTTATGTTGTATTCTTCAGTTAATTTTCCCTCCTTTGCATGTGTTGCGGCAATTTCAGTGGCAAGTTTACGGTAATCGGCATCGCTCATACCAGGTTTTGGAGTTTCACTTTTTTGTTCAAGCTCCCTTTTTTTATCCATAAGCATGTATCTTTCCTTCTCAAGTTCGTTGTAAACGGGCCAGAATTTTTCGGCTTCTTGTGAAGTTAACCCAATTTGCTCGGTCATAAAGGGAATTTTTTTTGCCTTGATCAACTCAAGTGTTTGAGGATCAAATTGTCGCTGCGCCATGCCTGTAATTGAAAATAATAAGAGAACTATGATTAATACTCTGACTTTCATATTTGTGTTTTTAATTGTTTGCAATAATGTCGTAATCGGTATAATTAGCTGCAATGTAATCGGCAAGACTATCAGTAGATAATGTATCAGACTCCAAATCAGCCATGTCTGAAATTGCTGACATAAATTGACTTTCAGAAAAATAAGAGATCAAAGCTGTCGGTAGCACATCAACAGTATCAATAGGTTCATTATTCAATTGTTGTTGAGTAATATAACCTTTACCGGATGGAAAAAATTTATTAATAGGCACGTAAACCAACAACATAACTAAAGCAAAACTTGCAGCCATTGTCATTATCGGTTTAAGGTAAAGGAACAACGACCTTTTCTTAATGGGTTGTTCTTCTTCCTCAATTTTAACCATTAACCGATCAGCGAAAGTTTCGAAATAGCTCTCAGGCACCTTGAATGGGTGAATATTCTTGAGATTTCCGAACAGATTTTCAATATTTTCGTCTTTTTCTTTCATTTTCACACGTTTTGACATTAATAATTGTAAATGGTTTAATGACTATTTACGATCTTCTTTAAGAAATTCTTCTATTTTTTTTACAGCAAAGTGAAATGATGCTTTTAGTGCTCCCACTGATGTCTGAAGTACTTCTGACATTTCTTCGTATTTCATTTCATCGAAATATTTCATATTAAATACAAGACGCTGTTTTTCAGGCAATCGAATTATCGCCAGCTGAAGTTTCTTCTGAATTTCATCACCTTCAAAATAAACGTCCGACTCAAGTGTTTCTACCAGATAGTCACTGATATCATTCATGGAAACTACTGAATGTCTTCGTTTTTTTTGCAGAAAACTTAGAGACTCGTTGGTGGCAATTCTGAATAACCAGGTAAAAAGTGTTGAATCCTCTCTGAAACCATCAACGTTTTTCCAGACTTTAAGATACACATTTTGCAAAATATCATCTGTGTCATCATGGTTCATTACAATTTTTCGGATATGCCAGTAGAGCCTTTCCTGGTAAGTTTTTACCAGAACCTGAAATGCCTTTCCTCTGTTTCTTTCTGTTTTAAGATTGGCAATAAGCTCTTTCTCGTTCAAATCCATTATAGTTACCCACAATTATATGATATTCTGTATTTAAGACTGAATTTTACTCAGAAGGTTTAATACTAAAAAAGTACTCCGATTCTTAAACCTGATGATACTGCAAGAGGAAAACCGGAGTTTCCACCCAAAAAAGCAAAATGAAAAGGATCATCTGTATCAGAATTTCCAAACCCGTAGCCTATGCCGCCATACCAATCAATTAAAAACCTGTCTTGCATTACCCATTGTTTACCAAAATTCAGCATAATAGCAAACATTGTGTTTCTTTCTTTGTAAGAGCTTTGGATAACACTACTGCCTGGATAAACATCACTGGATGAATAATTATATATCAGACTTTGTTTAACGTTGTAGGTTGCAAATGAGAATTCAGGTGCGATATATGCTCCTTTTAAAATGTGTGCATATCTCATACCTTTCAGATAAAAATCTGGACTTTTCAAAAATTTGTAGCCAAATTTCACGTAAACGCCACCTGAAGTATAGTCGGTAACATCGATTCCCAAGCCAATTATCCCTAAAGTTGCTTCAATGCTGCTGCCA
>CAILKW010000673.1 GCA_903834845.1 uncultured Bacteroidia bacterium
AAATCGGGACGGAGAAGTTTAAACCAAAACTTGCCCCAAAATTATGTGGCAGGTTTACCGGTGTGATTGAATTGAACCCGGCATCGGCAAAAAATTGTAACCGAGGTCGGTAATTAAGATCAATGATTTGTTTATTGTTAATGTTTTTCAGACTGTCAATTCTGAATTGCGCAATTATTGGTGAACTTTCGGGATATAAAACACTTTGAACAGTGATCTCAGGTTTAATAAGATTGATGTCAGATTGACCTGAACGCCGCATATATAGTTAAGGAAAGCAATATCGTTTTTCAATTTAATGAATGATTGAGAGATGGAAATCTTCTGTGCTGTTATCGCAACCTGAAGGTTCATATAATCTGTCATAAGGTAAATACCTTTATCAACCAGCACTTTAATGGTTTTAAGCTGTTTGTTTAATAACAAAAGCATTGTATGATTAAACTGATGCTGCGCGTAATCGGAATAAGATGTAAGATATTGGGCAGTAATACTTTTTTTAAGATCTATAATAGTTATTTTCTCGTTTATCTTCAGTGTCTGATTTAATAATGAGAGGTTTTGGAGCTGACCGTTAATCTGTTTTTTATTGAATAATGTTTGAGTTAAATTTATTACCGATGAATAATTACCACCGTTTGTAATTGATTCATCATATCCCCATCCTGATCCAGTTGGAGGGTGCATTATCTGGGATATTTGACTGACTTGAGGCTTAAAGGCGGCAATTAGTAGAAGGCTGTCCAATTGCCCGGCAAGTTTCTGATTGTTGAAATCGAAGAGCCACGGACTGTTTTTAAGTGCTGTATTAATATAATTGTCAAGTGATTGGGCAAATACACTGCCCGAAATTACTGTAACTAAAATACAAATATTCAAAAAGTTTTTTATCATATCATCGAAATTTTACTCTGCTAATATAATTTCTGAATTTTGAATAAATTTTAGGATTTATTTTGTAAATTTGCATATCACAATAACAATTATACCTTATTTCGATGAAAAAACTATTCATTATCCTTATTTTAGCAGGCTTGGCCTTGCTTGGAGCAGCTCAGGATCAGGACTCAATGGCTCTTAAACGTAAAAATGTGTTGAAGTTTTTACCGGTTAATCTCCTTTTCCAGTCAACATCTTTTGAATTTGAGCGGATGATTAACGGCAAAAATTCGTTTACTTTGGGAATTGGCCTTCCAAATCAAAAGTCGATGCTTGGTAAATTTGGAATAAAAGAAGGATCCGACCCTAAAATTGAAAAATTAGAATTAGGAACTATGCACGTTCGGGTTGCTTACCGTCACTATGGCGGACAACGAAGGTTGCCAAATGGTTTTTATATTGAACCGTATCTTAAATATCAGGATATTAAGGGGAACTCAATGATTTCCGGGATTGATAATAATAATCTGCCTTATAGTGGTACTCTTGATGTAAAACTTAATACTATGAATCTGGGATTTCAATTGGGTGCCCAGTTCCTTATTGCCAAAAGGATTGCAGTAGATTTCTACTTTTTAGGATTGGAAGCAGGATTTTTGAGTGGAGATATTACCGCAAACTCAACAAAAATTACAGATGCCAATAATATAAAGGGTGATATTGATAATGCGATCGCCGATTTGCCATCATTTATTGGCAAAAAACTTACTGTAACCCAAACAGGTAACCAAGTGAATATTAATGCTGCCAGTGTTCCTTATCCATGGTTTCGCAGCGGAATAAGTATTGGAATTGCCTTTTAGTTTAATTTTTCGATTTGTGTTTGACAAGAAGCCGAAGCGATTGATCGTAAGTGAAGTATTTCCACGACCAGTTAAGTAACACGGATAGCTTGTTTTTTACACCCACTATTGATAAAAGGTGCACAACTGACCAAAGCAGCCAGGCAAAGTAACCTTTAAATTTTGCAAATGGTAAATCTGCAACCGCGAGGTGACGTCCAACTGTAGCCATTGAACCCTTGTCTATATAATGAAAAGGCTTTAGTGTTTTATTTTGGCTTATTCGTTTGAGATTATTCGCCAAATAGTTAGCTTGTTGTAATGCTACCTGAGCCACCTGGGGATGTCCATTTGGATGTAAGGCATCAATCATTATAGAATTATCGCCTAATGCAAAAATATTTTGGTAACCTTGAATCTGATTAAACGAATTGATTAACAGTCGATTATTTCGTCCATAAGCGTTGATTGCAATTCCATTAATCCTTTCTGAAGTGATTCCGGCAGCCCAGATTACCGTTTTCACATTTATGCTCCCTCCGTTAGGCAACCAAAGAGTTCGTCCGTCGTAATCCTGTACCGGAGTACTGGTAAACACTTCAACTCCCAGTTTATTCAGATATTTCCTGACAATAATTGAAGCACTTTCCGACATTCCCGCAAGGAGTCGGGGAGAGGCTTCAAAAAGCATAATCTTCATATTACGCATATCCAATTCGGGGTAGTCTTTCGGCAAAACATACGTCCTCATTTCCGCCATTGCTCCCGCTAACTCTACACCTGTTGGCCCTCCTCCAATAATTGCCACATTCAGGTACGACTTTACTTCTTCTTCGTTACTTTTATTGAGGGCTTCTTCAAAATTTTCAAGCGTTCTATTCCTGATGTAAAGCGCATCAGGTGCCGATTTCATCTGAAGCGTATATTTTTCAATCTTATCCTGATTAAAAAAATTGGTTTTTGCACCGGTAGCTAATATTAGATAATCATATTTTAGTCGGCCAATGTCAGTTATTAACTCATTTTTATCGGGAATTACAGTCTCAAGCTCAGCCATCCTGTAGTGTATCCCTGTCTTTTGAAAGACTTTACGAAGAGGAAACGAGATTGCACTTGGCTCGAGACCAGACATGGCTACCTGATAAAGCAATGGCTGGAAAAGATGGTAATTATTTTTATCAAGTAAGACAATCTGAAATTTCTTTTTGTAAAGTTGGAGTGCAAGTTTTAACCCACCAAATCCACCACCAACAATTACAACCCGTAGATCAGCCGTTTCGGGAATATTCAATAAATAATTTTCTGAAGACATTGGTATTACTGTATATAATTGATGTATAACGCTTAAATCATTTTA
>CAILKW010000674.1 GCA_903834845.1 uncultured Bacteroidia bacterium
ATAGCGTCATTAATTGGCTTTATAGCTGCCTTTTTTGTTGTCCCGCTTCAACATCTTGCGCTTGAAGCGGTTTATGTGCTTGTTGTTGGTTTTATCCTGATAGGCGTAATACTTATTCTAAATACTACCAACCAAACCATGAATGATAAAGGGATAATAATTGAAAGATCTATTTTTAAAACGACTGATACTTTTAACATTGCGGCGATTGGTATTTGCGGCATACTTGCAATCCTTTATTACTTTTTCTGGTAAGAGATAAAACAATGAGAGTTTCGATCAAAAGTTTATATCTTCAGGCATATAGTAAATTCGGCATCGGCGCATTCAATGTGTTTAATGCTGAACAAGTTCATGGTGTTTTTAGAGGAGCCTCAAAGGTAGCAGCACCTATAATTATACAGTTGACACCTGTTGCGCGCGACTACCTTCATACTGAGATGCTTGAAGGGATACTATCGGCGGCTGAAAGAATTTATCCTGATGTAATCTTTACTGTTCATCTTGATCATGGTAACTACACCCATTGTGTAAACGCAATTGAATCTGGTTTTTACAATTCAATTATGATAGACGCTTCACACGAAAAGTTTGAAGAAAATATCAAGATTACAAGTGAGATTGTAAAAATGGCTCATGTCAAAGGCATTTCTGTCGAAGCAGAACTTGGTGTTTTAAGTGGTGTAGAAGACCATCTTTCAATCGAAGATAAAAATGCTTTATATACCGATCCGCTTCAGACAGAGGAATTTATCCGCAGGTCGGGTTGCGATAGTCTCGCTGTTGCTGTGGGAACGAGTCATGGTGCATATAAGTTTTCTGGTGGACAGGGTCTGCAATTGAATATTCTGGCTGAAATTCAAAAAAGAGTTCCCGGTTTTCCATTGGTTTTGCATGGAGCCTCTTCAGTCCCTTTTGAAGAGGTTAACAGGATTAACCGTGCAGGAGGAAAAATCAGGGAAGATGCGAAAGGTGCTGACGACTATCAATTACTTGAGGCGATAAAATATGGGGTTTGCAAAATCAACATTGCCACCGATATGCGACTGATCTGGGCACGAATCCACCGTGAATTCTTCCGCGATTCACCGGAGAAATTCGACATGGTTGTACCGGGAAGAGAATATATAAATGAACTTGAATCATTTGTAGCTCAAAAATGTACTTTTTTAAAATCCAACAATCATAAATAAAGATGAACAGGGATAAAAAATGTCGTCTTATTGCCAAACCAACATCGGGCAGTTCTGTCTATCAAAGCATCACAACCATCGAGGCTGGGTGGGATTATCTAAATTTTGAGGCACGTACGCTGAAAAAAGATGAGAAATGGTCACATAATACCGGAAATAGTGAGTTTCTTATTGTGTTATTGGGTGGAAATTTTTCTGTTCAGTCCGATTCCGGAAATTGGGAAACAGTTAACGGACGAAAAGATGTTTTCAGTGGATTGCCACATGGATTATACCTTCCACCCCAAACTTCATTTACCTTAACGGCAGAAAGCGAAATTTTAGATATAGCATGTAGCTGGGTTGAAACAGATCAACACTTTCCGGTTTCATTTATTACTCCTGACGATGTTGAGATGATGGGTATCGAATTTCGCGGGGGTGATAATGCCAGTCGGCAAATCAACAGAATACTCCCTCCAGGGTCTTTATGCCATAAACTTGTATGTGTCGAGGTTTACACTCCATCAGGAAATTGGAGTTCTTTCCCTGCCCACAAACACGATAACCGAAAGATTGACACTGAGTCGGGTAAATTAGTTGAGGCAAAACTTGAAGAAATCTATTTTTATAAGATAGATAAACCTCAGGGTTTTGCCTTACAAAAGGTTTATAACGATGACCGAAGTTTAAACGAAATTGCTGAGGTCAGCAACAATGATGTAGTTCTGATTCCTGAAGGCTACCATCCGGTGATTGCAGGTCATGGATATAATGTCTATTACCTGAATTTTCTGGCAGGTAGTGACCAGAGCCTTGCCAGCAGTGACGACCCTGATCATAAATGGGTTTATGGAACTTGGAAAGGAATGGATCCGCGTATCCCTTACGTTACAAGAATAATGAATAATGAATAATGAATTTAATTAAGCATTAACCATTAACCATTAAATAATTAACAGTTAAAGAAATGATTGAAAAGACTTATGATGTTATCACTTATGGCCGGTCGTCAATTGACCTTTATTCGGCTAATATTGGAGCTGATTTTGTTGACATACAGGCATTTAATGCCTATGTTGGAGGCTCGCCACTGAATATGGCAGTCGGAACCAAAAGGTTAGGACTCCGCTCTGCACTGATAACTGGCATCGGACAGGATCAGATAGGAGATTTTTTGTTGAATTTTCTGTTGAAAGAGGGAGTAGAAACGAAATTTATCCCTCGTAAACCGGGTTTTCGCACAAGTGCTGTTATTCTTGGCATACAGCCTCCCGATAATTTTCCATTGGTCTATTATCGTGAGAATTGCGCCGATTCGAAGGTAACCATAGACGATGTTATTAATGCAAATATAGGAGCGTGCCGATTATTCGAAATTTCAGCGACAGCATTAAACGTTGAGCCAACCCGTTCTGCCGGTTTTTTTGCTGCGGAGGAGGCCGTAAAAAACAAAGTTCCCATTTTGATTGACTTGGATTTTCGCGCCGATCAATGGCACGATGCCCGCTCATTTGGTGTTACAACCCGAGCTTACCTGCGAAATTGCACAATAGCTCTGGGAACTGAGGAAGAGATTCTTGCAACAATGCTTAGCGATCCAAATCAAATAAAAATTAAAAATCAACAAATATCTGCTCCTGAAATTCTCGGAGATGTAAACTCTGCCATAAAAAACATCATGGCTTTGGGGATTGAAGCATTAATCGTTAAACGGGGAGCAAAGGGATCGTCTGTATTTCTAAAGAACGGCGAAATAATTGATGTACCCGGATTCCGCGTTGAAGTAATGAATGTACTTGGTGCAGGCGATGCTTTTGCAAGCGGTTTTATTTACGGATACCTTAACGGTTGGGACTGGTTTAAATGCTGCAGAATGGGAAATGCCTGCGGTGCAATTCTTGTAACAAAACCGGGCTGCTCAAATTTCAATCCAACTCTTGAAGAGGCAATGAATTTTATCGAAGAACATGGTGGTTTTTGAAAATTGCTATGCAGCTTATTCAAAAAATATGAAAAATAAAAATAGATATTACCAATGAAAACAAAACTATTAACTGTTGGTCAGGCTGTTGTAATGTTTCTTAAAAACCAATATGTGGAACGAGACGGCATCGAAAGTCCATTTTTTGCAGGATGTCTCGGAATATTCGGTCACGGTATTGTTGCAGGAGTTGGTCAGGGATTGATGCAAAACACAGATTTTCGTTATATTATGACACGAAACGAGCAAGCTTCAGTCCACATTGCTATGGCTTATGCAAAAATGAAAAACCGGTTAGGGACTTTTGCCTGCATCTCATCCATTGGCCCGGGTGCAACCAATATGATAACAGGTGCTGCCTGCGCCACAATAAACCGTTTACCGGTATTGATTATTCCCGGAGATATTTTTGCCCGTCGCAACGTTGCTCCTGTCTTACAACAACTTGAGTCTGCTTTTTCTCAGGATATTTCTGTCAATGATTGTTTTAAGCCTGTATCAAAATATTGGGACAGGATAAACAGAACTGAGCAGTTAATTACTTCCTTACCTGAAGTTATGCGAGTTCTCACTTCACCATCCGAAACCGGAGCTGTTACCCTTTGCCTGCCACAAGATGTACAGGCCGAAGCTTATGAATTTCCTGAAGAATTATTCCGCAAAAGAGTATGGAAAATTGCAAGGCCACGACCTGATATTGCTCTTTTGAAGGAGGCTGTTTTGCTTATTAAAGCCTCAAAAAAACCAGTAATCATTTCGGGTGGTGGTGTAATATACAGTGAAGCAACTGAAATATTAAAACAATTTGCTGAAAGTACAGGCATTCCCGTTACCGAAACTTTTGCAGGCAAAGGAGCTTTGAACCACGATCACCCATGTAATCTCGGTGCTGTTGGTGCCACAGGCACACCGGGTGCAAACGAAATTACGGCAGAGGCAGATTTGGTAATTGGTATTGGAACGCGCTACAGCGATTTCACTACGGCATCAAAAACAGCCTTTCAAAACCCAGGTGTAAAATTCATTAATATCAATATTGCCGACTTTGATTCATTGAAGCATTGCGGATTACCACTTACCGGCGATGCCAAAGTGTGCCTTGAAGAACTGCTTCAATTGTTGGATGATTTTAGTGTGACCAATCACTACCGTGAAAGGATTGCCCATAAAAGTAAAAACTGGGACAAACAAGTTGGTGAATTCTATAAAGTTTCTGGTGATCTTCCGGTTACGCAGGTCGAGGTAGTTGGTGCTGTAAATGAATTTGCCGGACCTCGCGATGTAGTGCTTTGTGCTGCAGGAAGTTTACCCGGCGATCTGCATAAACTCTGGCGAACACGCGACCCAAAAGGATTTCACCTCGAATACGGTTATTCAACAATGGGTTATGAGTGTGCAGCCGGTATTGGTGCAAAAATGGCATGTCCCGACCGTGAAATTTATGTGATGGTTGGCGATGGTAATTATTTAATGATGAACAGCGAAATAGTCACAGCCATACAGGAGGGCATAAAATTCAATATCATTCTTTTAAATAACAATGGGTTTGCCAGTATTGGAGGATTATCACAATCAATAGGATCGCAAAGGTTTGGAACAAAATATCGTTACCGTGATGAGACTGGCCAGTTGACAGGAGATATTCTTCCTCTCGATTTTGCACAAAACGCAAGAAGTTTGGGTGCGTATGTAATTGAGGCTCATGATATAGATTCTTTGAAAGCAGCTCTTTTGGAAGCAAAATCACAAACCCGAACTACAGTTATTACCATTGAAACTGATTTGACAAAGGGAATTCCGGGATATGCTTGGTGGGAAGTAGCAATTGCTGAGGTTTCTGAAATAGAAACTGTACAGAAAGCACGGGCTGATTATGTTGAACACAAAAAGAATCAAAAGTACTTTTTATAACAAATCGTTCCTTAACAAAACAAAATATGACAACAATATTAAAAAACTACATCAACGGTCAATGGGTTGAAAGCAAAAGCGTTATACTACTCGATGTTATCAATCCGGCAACAGGTCAATCTATTGCTAAAGTTCCGGAAGGATGTGTCGAAGATGTTAATGATGCAGCAAATTCAGCTCATGAGGCTTGGACAGCCTGGCGGAATACCCCTGCCAATCAACGCGTTCAGTATCTTTTTAAAATGAAACAGATACTTGAAGCAAATACTGACGAAATCGCTGCCATCTGTTCAAAGGAGTGCGGTAAAACTTTTACCGAATCGAAAGCTGAAATGATTCGCGCTGTCGAAAATATCGAAGTCGCATGTGGAATACCGACACTTATGCAAAGTACGTTTTCCGAAGATATTGCTAACGGGGTTGATGAGTTCGTAATTCGTCAGCCACTTGGTGTTGGTGCCTGCATCTCTCCTTTCAACTTCCCAATTATGATACCTTTTTGGTTCATGCCTTATGCAATAGCCTGCGGAAACACCTATATCGTAAAACCTTCGGAGAAAGTACCCATGACTATGACAAAAATCTTCGAGCTGTTTGAAAGTATCAACCTTCCCAAAGGAGTCTTGAATTTAGTTCATGGCGGCAGAGGAACCGTGGATGCTATTCTCGAACATCCTTTTATACCTGCAATAAGTTTTGTAGGTTCAACACCCGTAGCAAAGCATGTTTATATGACAGGCACATCGCATGGGAAAAGAGTTCAGGCTCAGGGTGGTGCTAAAAATGCTGTGGTAGTAATGCCTGATGCTGATGAAGATACAACTGTGCGGATTATAGCCGACAGCGCGTTTGGATGTGCCGGTCAGCGTTGTCTTGCAGCATCTGTTGTTGTAACGGTAGGTGATACATCCAATAGAATTAAGCAAAAACTGATTCAACTCGCAAAATCTAAAAAGACCGGAAACGGATTGGCAGCAGATGTTGACATGGGCCCGGTAATAACTTTAGAAAGTAAGGAGAGGATTGAAAAACTCATTCAAACAGGTATTGACGAAGGTGCTGAGTTATTGCTTGACGGACGTGATATAAAAGTTCCCGGTTTTGAAGAAGGTTATTTTGTCGGGCCAACAATTCTGGGAAACGTAAATACTGATAGTCTGGTCTATAAAACAGAGATTTTCGGGCCTGTGCTTTGCATAATAAATGTCGAAACACTTGAAGCGGCTATCGAACTGATCAACAACAATCGTTATGGAAACTCAGCATGTATTTTTACACGTAGCGGGGCAGCGGCACGAAAGTTCCGTCATGAGGCTTTGGGGGGTAATATCGGTGTAAACATTGGCATTGCAGCACCAATGGCATTCTTTCCGTTTAGTGGCTGGAAAGAGAGTTTTTTTGGTGATTTGCACGGCCAATCATCTCACGCTGTTGAGTTTTATACTCAAACGAAAGTCGTCATTGAACGATGGAATGAAGAATGGAGCAGAAAATTTTGATTATTATTTTTAATATACTTTTATAACTTACTGAATATGATAAAAATAGCAAATGCTCCCTGTTCCTGGGGAGTGCTCGAATTTGATCTTGATGGAAAAGCCGCCGGTTTTGAACAAGTGCTTGATGAAATCAGCGAAACCGGTTATCAAGGCAGCGAACTTGGCGACTGGGGTTTTATGCCCTCTGTTCCCGATGAATTAAGAAGAGAACTTGATCAGCGCAATCTCTCAATGGTAGGAGCTTTTGTCCCGGTTTTTTTAAAAGATCCTTCCAAACATGTAGCTGGTGCTGAGGCAGCTGTAAAAACTGCAAAACTTATGGCAGATGCCGGTTTTCCTGATGCATTTATTGTCCTTGCCGATGATAATGGAAGTGTAAAAGAGAGGACGCTTAACGCCGGGAGAGTAACTGAAAGCATGGGCCTCACCGAAGAAGAATGGCATATTTTCGCTGTTGGAGTAAACTATGTAGCACGAGAAGTAAAAACAAAAACGGGCTTACGTACAGTATTTCACCACCATTGTGCAGGCTATGTCGAGACACCCCTGGAAATTGATCAACTATTGGCTTTAACCGATCCATCTTTAGTGGGGCTTGTTCTTGATATGGGTCATTATCAATTTGGCGGAGGCGATCCTTTGGAAGCTTTGAAAAAACATCAGTCTCGTATATGGCATATCCATTTTAAAGATTGTCATCCCGAAATTGCTGAACAAGCAAGAAAAGAAGGTTGGGACTATTTCCAATCAGTAGGAAACGGCGTTTTTTGTGAACTTGGCAAAGGTGCTGTTGACTTTTCTTCTATTGTCGCGGAACTAAACCTGCAAAAATATGAAGGATGGATTGTTGTTGAACAGGATGTTCTTCCGGGAATGGGAAATCCCAAAGTATGCGCCAAACGAAACAGAGAATACATCAAGACGCTTGGATTATAAACCATTGATATCAATATAAATTTTAAAAAATATATAAAAATGAAAAAGTTAAAATTAGGTGTTATAGGTACCGGAAGAATTGGCAAGGTTCATATTTCTACATTAGTTCAAAGCGTTCCGCAAGCTGAAGTTGTAGCAATTGCCGACATTAATCTGATTAGCGCTAATGATGTTGCAAAAGCGCATGGAATTGCTGCGGTTTTCAGCAATTATATGGATGTGATTAACAATCCCGAAGTTGAAGCGGTTGTTATTTGCTCTCCTACTGATACCCATGCCCAATACATTATTGATGCTGCCAAAGCCGGAAAGCATATCTTTTGTGAAAAACCTGTTGATCTTTCTCTTGAAGTTATCCAGGGAGCTCTGGATGCAGTGGAAAAGGCAGGAGTAAAACTGATGGTTGGATTTAACCGGCGTTTTGATCCTAATTTTGCGAAAATCAAACAATTGGTTGTGGATGGTAAAATTGGAGAACCTCATATTTTGAAAATTACATCGCGCGACCCGGCTCCGCCACCTGCTGAGTACAGTGCTGTTTCGGGGGGAATGTTCATGGACATGACTATCCACGATTTTGATATGGCGCGATACATTGTAGGAAGCGAAGTTACTGAAGTTTATACGAATGCAGCTGTATTGGTTGATCCTGAAATAGGTAAAGCAGGTGATGTTGACACGGCTATAATTACCCTCACTTATGAAAACGGAGCGATAGGAGTAATTGACAACAGCCGCAAAGCAGTTTATGGCTACGACCAGCGCGTTGAAATATTCGGTTCAAAGGGGATGGCTTGCGCCGATAACAATTACCCCGAAAATCATCGCTATTTTGCACAGGATGGCGTTCATGGTTCTCTGCCGCTTAATTTCTTTATGGAACGTTATCTGGACGCTTATGCCAATGAGATGAAAATCTTTTGTAACGCAGTTGTTAACGATTTGCCGCTTCCCGTTTCAGGCGATGACGGATTAAAGTCGGTAGCTATTGCTCTGGCTGCTAAAAAATCGTACTTAGAACATCGTCCCGTAAAACTATCCGAAATCTTAAATAGTTGATTAATAAAATTTGTTATTTAATCTTTCTTACTTTTAACTTTATATTTGTAATTATGAAATGGAAATCATTTTTTTTTAAGCGAACAGCTTTTCTTTTGATCATCGTAGCTGCAATACTCTTTAACGGAGTAAGTAACTACACTTTTGCAGAACAAAAAGTTCCCGGAAACGGAAGCTTGCCTCCCGTGAAAATCACAGGGAAAGTTACTGAAAACAAGGGTGTCGGTATTCCTGGAGTAACTGTTATTGTCAAAGGAACCACAACCGGAACTGTTACCAATATTGACGGCAATTATACGCTTGATGTACCTGATAACAAAGCGATTTTAGTTTTTTCATTCGTTGGCTATACTACTGTTGAGCAGCCAGCGAGCCAAAAAGTAATTAATGTTGTTCTATCTGAGGATATTCAAAGGATAGATGATGTTGTGGTTATTGGTTATGGCACACAAAAGAAGGCTGATTTAACAGGTTCTGTTGCCTCTGTTGCTCCCGAAAAATTGAATCAAGGTGTTAATCAGTCAGTAGCTCATGCTTTACAAGGTCAGGCTGCAGGTGTTACAGTTATCCAAAATTCCGGCGAGCCGGGTGGCGGCATCGAAATCAGAGTCAGGGGATCAGGCTCCATCAACGACAATAGCCCGTTATATGTTGTTGACGGTATTATTGGAGGTATTTTCAATCTGAACCCGGCTGATATCGAAAGCATGTCAGTTTTAAAAGATGCTGCTTCGGCGGCTATTTACGGTTCACGTGGAGCTAATGGTGTTGTTATCGTGACAACCAAAAGGGGTAAAAGAAATCAAAAAACTACGGTTTCCTTTAATTCAAGTCAGGGAATCCAGCAAGCATGGAAAATGCCATCTTCGCTCGATGCTTCGCAACGTAATCTTATTCATAAAGAAGCACTTACAAATGACGGCACACCTACTACCGAATCAATCTGGAACTATTATAACGACAGCAATAATGCAGTTACCAGAACCGATTGGTTCAAAGAAGTACTAAAACCCTCATACATTTCAAGTCAGGATCTTAGTATTCAGGGAGGAAGCGATGCTTCAAACTTC
>CAILKW010000675.1 GCA_903834845.1 uncultured Bacteroidia bacterium
AAAAGAACAGGATGCAAATTACACAAGGGAGCTACTTTTAAAACTCATTAATAACGAAACGATTGAAAAAGAAATAGATGAAAATTTTGTTTTCCCCGATTTGGACACAGATAAAGAATTATTATGGACATTATTAACTTTTAGTGGTTACTTGACCACAGAAAACAAAATTGACATTAATACTTATACACTGAAAATTCCTAATTATGAAATAAAATTTGTCTTCAAAAACATTATAATCAAATGGTTAAGCGTTGATGTAAAAATACGAAAGACCTTATTGACAGAAACAACCAAATATTTAATAAACAACAAGATAATAGAGGCTTTAGGTCAGATTGATAAAAACAAGTATTACAAAGAATTGATTGATAATAAAATATCAAATATTATTAAATTACCTATAATATTCGCTGGTAAGGAGCCGCATATAAACCTGTTGAATAGACAAGAATTATGAGTAACATATCTTTTCAATTAATTTACAATTCATTAACCTAAAAAATTTGGATTGTGGTTATAACAGACTTACATTTGCATTGCATTTTTTTTCATATGTTAAGGTTTGGTTTAGTTAGTTAGTTAGTTAGTTTGGTTAGTTTTAGTAAAAGGATAGAGTCGCCCGATTCTGTCCTTTTCAATTTCTGTCAAGTATGTTGTAGTTCATAACGATCAATAAGCGATGAAAACGATCTGCTGGATTTTAATATCATTTTTTGTATTTGTGTTATTTTTCAGTGGTTTAGCACAAGATACGGTAATTCCTGTTCAAAATGACAGGATAAAAACTGTGGTGAAAGATTCCTTGGTTTTCAGTGGTCTGCTTTCTTCGTGGGGTGTTTATAATCAGTCGAATAGCCTGCCAATATTATTAGGTGCCCGTTATATACCAACTCTGAATTATTCAGTCATGTTGCAGAATGACAGACAGTTTGACTGTGAAGTTTCAGCCAACATTTACGGAAATTCAGCCCTCCGCCCTTTCGATGCAGCAAATACTGTCGGCAGTTTGATGCCGTATCGGGCATGGATGCGTTATTCATCCCGACAGTTAGAAATTCGTCTTGGCCTTCAAAAGATTAACTTTGGTTCTGCCACGTTGCTTCGGCCTCTAATGTGGTTCGATCAGATTGACCCGCGCGATCCACTTCAAATTACAAATGGTGTTTGGGGTCTTTTGAGTAGATATTATTTCCTTAACAATGCAAATATCTGGTTATGGTGTTTGTACGGTAACAGTAAGTCAAGACCTTGGGATGCAGGTAAAACTAATCAGAAATATCCTGAGTTTGGTGGCAGGTTTCAAACTCCGGTTCCGAAAGGTGAAGTCGCAATATCTTTCCATCACCGTTTGTCAGATAACAGCGAACAGGAAACCTCTCTTCCTGTCTGGTCTGAAGTTTCTGAAAACAGGATTGGATTAGATGGGAAATGGGATTTGGGGGTTGGTCTTTGGTTTGAAGGTACGTTGGTAAATAAAACCCGTGATATTGGGTTGTTTACCAATCAGAAAATTTTAAATCTTGGAGCAGATAATACTTTTGGTTTAGGCAACGGGTTAACTGTTGTTTTCGAACAATTACTATTTTCTTATGATAGAAAAGCCTTAACATTCTCCAATTCTGTCTCATTTACAGGATTATCACTATCGTATCCAATTGGACTGATTGATAACCTTAGCGCGATTTCCTATTTCGACTGGACAAATGGATCAACTTACAACTTTTTGAACTGGAAACACCAATTCAATAAACTATCTTTGTATTGTATGGCTTTTTGGAATCCCGAAAATTACAAATTACCTCAACAAGATAATTCAGCCAATTTTTATTCCGGCAAAGGAATTCAGCTTATGTTAGTGTTTAATCATTAAAACAAGAGAATATGGATGATTCTGTTATCATTAAAATTGACAAGTTAACCAAACGATTTCATGTTGGCACAGGTGAGTTCACTGCCTTACACAATATCTGCCTTTCATTTGGGAAAGGTGAATTTGTAGGTTTGGTAGGCCCAAGCGGTTCAGGGAAAACAACGCTCCTCAACATTATTGGTTCACTCGATAATCCTTCCGAAGGAACAGTCGAAGTTATTGGTCGCTCTATATCTGATTTAACAAACAGGCAGGCTGCGAATCTGCGTAATTATAATATTGGTTTTATCTTTCAGACATACAATTTATTACCTGTTTATACCGTGTTTGAAAATGTTGAATTTGCCTTGCTTTTACAGCATCATACCGCATCAGAAAGAAAAAAAGCTGTTATGGAAGCTCTTGATTGGCTTGGTTTAACCGACAAAGAGAGATCAAAACCATCACAGCTTTCGGGTGGAGAATGTCAGCGTGTTGCAATAGCAAGGGCAATGGTTAAACGCCCGGTTCTTGTTCTGGCCGATGAACCCTCGGCTAACCTTGACGCTCAAAATTCGCATCATATTGTTCAAACTATGAAAAAGTTGAACAAGGAACTGAATACAACCTTTATTTTTGCCACCCATGATGAAAAGGTAATGCAATACCTC
>CAILKW010000676.1 GCA_903834845.1 uncultured Bacteroidia bacterium
AGGGATACCTGTTATAGCTGGTCCTTCTGAAGCTACCGCTATTGGGAATATTATGATTCAAGCAAAAGCAGCCGGATGTATTAGTTCATTACTAGAGATGCGTCAAATCATTCGTAATTCAATTTCACTTGAAGAGTTTTTACCTGAGAATAAAGGTGAATGGGAATCAGCTTACACAAAATTTTTGGAAGTAGTAAAATGAATTTTGCTGCGACATAAAAATCGTAGAAACAAATATAAAAGAAAGTAAATAACAAATGCTTCGCTTATGCTTCCAATTCGGGTAAGTATAAGTTGGAGTTTAAAAACAAAAAAAACAATGAAAGAAACACAAATCATTCGGGCATTTGAGTATGCAAAAGAGCGTTATGCTGACTTAGGTATTGATGTTGAAAACGCTTTAGATAAGTTAGACAAACTATCCATTTCGCTGCATTGCTGGCAGGCAGATGATGTTACAGGTTTTGAAAATGGAGATGGTGAACTAACAGGAGGTATTCAGGCAACAGGAAATTATCCCGGCAAAGCAAGGACTATGGCTGAAGTTCGTGGCGATATTGAAAAAGCCATGTCGCTGATTCCAGGTCAGCATCGTGTTAATATTCACGCTTTTTATGGTGATTTTGGTGGTGAGACTATAGACCGTGACCAAATTGAACCAAAACATTTCCAAAGCTGGATTGACTGGGCTATTGAAAAGGGTTTTAAACTCGACTTCAACTGTACTTGCTTCTCGCACGAAAAGTCAGCTGATGGATTTACCTTGTCACATCGCGATCCTGCAATTCGCGAATTCTGGATTGACCACGTAATCCGCTGTCGTATAATAGCTGAAGAGATTGGACGTCAATTAAACTCAACTTGTATCCACAATATCTGGATTCCGGATGGTTCAAAAGATATTACCGTTGACCGTTTCCTTTATCGTAAGAATCTGAAAGAATCACTTGATAAAATCTTTGAAACAGAAACGAATCAGGAATACATGCACGACAGTATCGAATGTAAACTGTTCGGTATTGGAAGCGAAAGCTATGTAGTAGGATCACACGAGTTTTATATGGGTTATGGTGTTGCAAACAACAAAATGATTACTCTTGACTCAGGTCACTTTCACCCAACCGAAGTAATTTCGGATAAAATTTCTTCGTTGTTACTTTTTGCTCCCGAAATAATGCTTCACGTAAGTCGTGGTGTACGTTGGGATAGTGATCACGTTGTAATTTTAAACGATGAGTTACAGGCACTTTCGCAAGAAATAATCCGTGCCAACGCTCTTGACAGAGTTCATGTTGGTCTTGACTATTTTGATGCATCGATCAATCGTATTGGTGCTTATGTGGTTGGTGTTCGTGCCACCCAAAAAGCTTTTTTGCAGGCATTATTGGAGCCAATTAGCCAATTGCGTGCTTTCGAAGCTAATGGCCAGAATTTTGAACGTTTAGCATTGCTCGAAGAAGCCAAGTCTTTACCTTGGGCTGCCATATTTGATTTTTATTGCTTGAAAAAAGGTGTTATTGCCGGTGATGCTTACATTGCTGAAATTCAACAGTACGAAGCTGATGTTACCTGCAAACGTTAAAATCCATAATTCTACAACTATTAATAATATTAATAACTAATTAGGTGAATACGATAATCGGATTATTTATTGTTGCCATAGGAAGCTTCGGTCAATCGAGTTCTTATGTACCCATCAAAAAGGTTAAGTCGTGGTCGTGGGAGAGTTTTTGGTTGGTACAAGGCATATTTGCATGGATATTTTTTCCTTTTCTTGGTGCATTGTTAGCTGTATCTGCAGGAAGTAGTCTGTGGGATATTCTATCAGCAGGCGGCGGATCTGCATATAAAGTTATTGGATTTGGAGTACTTTGGGGAGTAGGAGGTCTGACTTTTGGGTTGAGTATGCGCTATCTCGGTGTAGCTCTAGGCCAATCTATTTCCTTAGGAACCTGCTCTGCCCTGGGAACTCTGATCCCTGCCATTATTAAAGGGAAAGATTTGTTTTCGGGCGAAGGGCTGGTGCTTCTGATTGGTGTTAGCATTGCCATTGCCGGTATAGCTGTAATTGGATATGCCGGAGCGTTACGAGCCAAAAATATGACAGAAGAAGAAAAAAAGGCTGCTATTAAGGACTTTGCACTTACAAAAGGATTACTTGTGGCTCTTCTGGCCGGCGTGATGAGTGCTTGTTTTGCTTTTGGACTGGAGGCTGGCAAACCTATTCAGGATATGGCTCTTAGTTTGGGTTCATCTGATTTGTTTGCTTTAAATCCTGTAATTATGCTGGTCACCTTTGGTGGATTTCTGACAAACGCGATTTACTGTTTAATGCAGAACATCAAAAATAAATCAATTGGCGATTACTTCGGCGTACCCGGTCCTGTTTTGGCTAACAATCTGTTCTTTTGTGCTTTGGCTGGTGTGCTTTGGTATTCTCAATTTTTCGGATTAAGTATGGGAAAGAGTTTCATGATCGATTCACCTATTATGCTGGCCTTTTCATGGAGTGTTCTAATGACACTTAATGTCACTTTTAGTAATTTGTGGGGAATTATCCTTAAAGAATGGAAAGGTTGTAAAACAAAAACTATTAACATTCTTATTTTAGGGATGTTAATCCTGATATTCTCCCTAATTTATCCAAATTTGCAATAAACTTCTTACATCACAAATTTTTACGATATCATGGAACGAGTAGCTTTTAAGATGTACCTGAATGAAGGTCAGAAGGAAGAATATAAAAAACGCCATAATGAATTGTGGCCTGAGTTGCATCAGCTTTTGAAAGATGCAGGAATTAGCGAGTATTCAATTTTTCTGGATGAAGAAACCAATATCCTGTTTGCCTTTCAAAAATTAAGTGGAACCGGTAGTTCACAAGATCTGGGTAAAACCGAAGTTGTTCAGAAATGGTGGGCTTATATGTCCGATATTATGAAATCAAATCCTGATAATTCACCGATCAGCAAACCTCTGGATGAGGTCTTTTATATGGAATAATCAGATATTGAATATATTTCATTAAAAATACAGTTTTTAAGATTAGTGAACCTGCTCTTTGGTCCGGCTCTCATATTTTTGAGGTCCGGACCTTTTTTAATGTGAAAAAAACGTTAAAAATTGCCAACAAATGATGTATGAATTTGTTTTGTTTTTTGATAATATTGCACAAACCAAACACTAAAAATAATTCTTTTTGTTCGTTTTTAAGTGTTATTGACTACATCATTTCAATAAGTTGATAATCATCATAATAATGCGTTCTTATATTTTATTCACTAATTTTAAAGTTTATGTATTTATGAAACAAAAAAGGCTGATTTTTCTGCCTAAAGTAAAATGGACCAAGATATTACTCTCTCTGGTTCTTCTTTTGGCATTGATGACAGGTATGGCTTTTGGACAACAAAAGTCAATCACAGGAAAAGTATCTGACCAATCAGGAGCACTGATTCCGGGTGCATCAGTTATCGTGAAGGGAACAACAACCGGAACTGTAACTGATAATAATGGGAAATTTACTTTAGTAAATGTCGCTGAAAAAAGTACATTGGTGTTTTCCTTTGTAGGTATGAAACCGCAGGAGGTTTTAGTTGCAAATAAAACTGAGTTTGCAATTGTGTTAATTGAGGAAACTGTTGGTATTGACGAAGTTGTGGTAGTTGGATATGGTGTTCAGAAAAAGCTTAACCTGACAGCTGCAGTAGATCAGGTAACCAATGAAACTTTGGAGAACAGGTCGTTACCTAATCTTACTCAGGGTCTTCAGGGAGTGATGCCCAACTTAAACATCAAATTGATGGATGGAAGACCCAATCAGGCTCCAAGTTACAACATAAGAGGAACTACTTCTATCGGACAGGGTGGTAATGCATTAATTCTTATTGATGGTGTCGAAGGCGACCCCAGCCTTATAAATCCCAACGATGTTGAAAGCGTTTCAATTCTTAAAGATGCAGCTTCATCATCAATTTATGGAGCACGGGGTGTTTTTGGTGTGGTTTTGATTACCACTAAAAGACCTACAAAAGGTAAAACAAATGTCACATATTCAACAAGCTATTCCATCAAAACCCCAATTGAAATGCCTGAGTTTGTGACCGATGGTTACACTTATTCAAAAATGTTTTCCGAGGCATTCTTAAACGGTGATGGTTCTTTCCCTCAGAATGTAAATAAAACATTGAAATTTTCTCAGGCCTATCTTGATGAGTTTAAAAAAAGGTCTGAATCGGGAGTGCCATATAAGACAGTTGAGATTGATCCGGTTACCGGAGAATATGTTTACTATGGCAGCACAGACTGGTATGGTGAATTATATAAGAAAAACACTACAGCTATGGAGCATAATATTGCTGTTTCAGGAAGTAGTGAAAAAACCTCTTACCTGATTTCCGGCAGATATTTAAAGCAAGATGGTCTATTTCGTTATAATACTGATGATTATGCTACAAAAAACTTCCGTGCCAAAGGCTCAATTCAGGTCTTTCCATGGCTCGAAATTGACAATAACACAGATTATTCCGAAATGGCTTATCATACACCAATGAATGTTGGTGAAGGTAGTGGAATATGGAGAAATATTGGAGACGAAGGACATCCAAGTGGTGTTCTGTTCAATCCGGACGGCACACTGACTATGGTGGCTGCTTATACTGTTGGCGATTATTGGTATGGGAAAAACGGCATTGATACCAAAAGGCAGGTATTTAAAAATACAAGTGGTTTTACTGCTCAATTTTTGGATAAAAAGCTGAGGATAAAAGGTGATTTCACTTTTAGGAATACCAATAATAATACTACCCAGAAACGTGTTCCTGTTCCATATAGTGCCAAGCCAGGTGTTGTCGCTTATGTTGGTACAACAACCAATGATCTTGCGTATGACAAGAGAGAAACACAATATCTTGCCACCAATCTTTATACAGAATATGAAAATACTTTTTTAGAGTCACACTATTTCAAATTCATGGTTGGTTATAACTACGAACAGTCAACATATCAGCGACTTGCAGCCCAAAGAAATGGACTTATTTTTGACGGTGCTAACGATATTAATCTGGCATTGGGTCAGGCAATAACAACCGCTGGAGGATGGGAAAAATGGAATATTCTGGGAGGTTTTTCAAGATTAAACTATTCTTACAAAGACAGATATTTGATTGAAGCGAATGCCAGATATGACGGATCATCAAAATTCCCTTCAAGCCAGAGATATGCCTTCTTTCCTTCGGTTTCAGGAGGATGGCGTCTGTCGAAAGAATCTTTCTGGAACGTATCACCCAATATTATTTCTGATGTAAAGGTAAGAGGTTCTTATGGTTCATTAGGCAATGGTAACATTGGTTCGTATGTCTATCAGGAGCAATTTGGAATATCTCAATCTGGGTATATTCTCAACGGTATCAGACCTCAATACACAAGTCGTCCAAGTGTTCTTCCTGATGGGATTACATGGGAAACATCAACAACCACCGACATAGGACTTGATTTTGCCATGCTTTCCGACAGGTTACGATTTGTTGGCGACATTTATACGCGTAATACAACCGATATGTACACAATTGGTCTGACTCTGCCTGCAGTTTTTGGAGCCACTCCGCCAAAAGGAAACTATGCTGATTTGCAGACCAAAGGCTGGGAACTTACACTTTCGTGGAGAGACGAATTTAATGTAAAGGCAAAACCATTTAGTTACAATGTCAGGTTTTCGCTTGCAGATAACAGATCTGTTATAAAGAAGTATAATAATCCTGATAAATTGCTGTCAGACTATTATGAAGGACAGGTAATAGGAGAAATATGGGGTTATACAACCGAAGGATTTTTTATCGATGCAAACGATGTCGCTACTCATGCAAAGCAGAGTCCTCAAATGAGAGCATCACCTACTAATCTGTGGTTTGCGGGTGACATTAAACTCAAAGATCTTAATAACGATGGCTTTGTAAATATTGGAACCAACAGGGTATCCGATCCAGGTGACAGAACGATAATCGGAAATAGTGCGCCGCGTTTTACTTACGGATTAAGTCTGGGTGCCGATTGGAATAATTTCTTCTTCTCGTCATTTTTTCAAGGAGTTGCTAAGCAGGATTGGTATCCAAGCATCGAAGCAGAATCCTTCTGGGGTCAGTACAACAGACCGTATAACAATGTTCCTACCTTCCATCTTGGGAATATGTGGACACCTGAAAATGTAAATGCTTATTTCCCAAGAACAATGTCACGTGCTGCCTCAAGCAATACCGCAAGAGAACTTGGTGTACCACAGACAAAATACCTTCAGAATGTAGCTTACATAAGGTTAAAAAATATCCAGATTGGTTATAACCTGCCCAAAAAACTGATTTCAAAAATTGGTGCCAGCGATTTGAAGGTTTATTTTTCGGGTGAAAACCTTTGGGCATATTCCCCGCTATATAAGCTTACAAAACAAATGGATGTTGAGAACACCGGACCTTCCGATCAGGTATTAGGTTCAAGTAATTCGGGCGATGGCTATAACTATCCTTTGCTAAAGAGTTTGTCCTTTGGTTTGAGTATAGCATTTTAACTTTATCATTTAAAAATTACAGTTATGAAAAAACAATATTTGTGGCTTATCCTTTTGGGATTCGTTCTTGTTCGCTGCGATTTGGAACAACTTCCGGAGTCAACCACATCAAAATCTGCAGTGTTTGGCAGTGAACAGGGATTACAATTATATTCCTATTCTTTTTATTCTATCCTGCCCGGACGTTCTACGAGCCTTGATGCAATGTCCGATTATATGGCAGTTAAATCTGTATTCAGCTTTATTCAGGAAGGTTCTTTCGCTCCAACTCTGAGTTCCGGATGGAGCTGGACTGATTTAAGAAACATCAATTATTTTATCGAAAATTGCAATGATCCTGCTGTTCCAATAGATGTAAGGAAAAACTACATTGGTATTGCAAAGTTCTTCAGGGCATATTTTTATGCCGAAAAGGTTAAAAGATTTGGTAATGTTCCCTGGGTTGGAAAACCACTTGGCGTAGCTGATCCTGTTTTATTCGGACCTCGTGATCCGCGTGCGTTGGTAATGGATTCGGTTTTGGCCGACATTGATTATGCCTGTGCAAATATTAAATCAACAAGTGATGCTACACGTAGTTTGATTACCAAATATATAGCTTATGCTTTTAAAGCAAGATTATGTCTGTTTGAGGGAACTTTCAGAAAATATCATACTGAACTTGGGCTTGAAAATACAGCGTCTGCATGGCTTAATAATGCTGTAACGGCAGCAAAAGAAGTAATGGATAAGGGCGGATTTTCTATTTATACTACAGGTGGTGCGGGTAAATCTTACCGAACAGTATTCACAAATCCATTGCCGGTTGGAGAAGTTATGCTTGCCTCAATTTGTGATCTCACTCTTACCATCCTTAATGATGCAAACTGGTATTGGACAAGTGGTACTTATGGTGATAAAGCAAGTCTGATAAGAACTTTTATCAATACATACTTAAATCTTGATGGCACTCCTTTTACTAGTAATCCTGCCTATACGACTATGCTTTTCAAAGATGAGGTTAAAAACAGAGATTTAAGACTCAAACAAACCATCCGCGCCGGTGATTATAAACGAATCAGCGGGGGAATACAGGTTCCTGCTCCACCACTATTTTCATATACTTTCACCGGTTATCAGCCAATCAAATGGACACTTGATGATATGTATTATGACACAAGAGACCTGAATATTAATTCTATATCAATGTTCCGTTATGCTGAAGTCCTGTTGAATTATGCTGAAGCAAAAGCAGAGCTTGGTACTCTTACTGACGCTGAATGGGCCTCTACTATAGGAGTTCTTCGCACACGGGGTGGTATTACAGCCGGTTTATCTGCAAAACCAACAATTGTTGATCCTTACCTTGTTGCAAATTATTTTCCGGGAATTACTGACCCGACAATATTGGAAATCAGACGTGAAAGAGGAATTGAATTATGCCTTGAAGGATTCCGCTTTAGTGATATTTTACGATGGAAAAGAGGTCCGATCATGAATCAGGAATGGAATGGATTTTATGTTCCCACACTTGTAACACCAATGGATTTGAACGAAGATGGTATTCTGGATGTTGCATTCTATCAGGGAACAAAACCATCACCGGCAGCATCGGGAGTTACTTATGTTGATGTTTCAAGCCTTGTCAGCGGTAAGGCAAATCCGCAGTTGCTGAAGAACGGTACTTCGGGGGAACTGACATGGATGAATAATATCTCAAGAAAATGGGAAGATAAAATGTATTACTATCCTATTCCGCAAACTGACTTAATTACTAATCCAAATCTCAAACAAAACCCAGGTTGGTAAAAACTGAGTTTCCGTTTTAGTTTTTGAGCTGGCAGAAGTTAATAATGTAAAGCAATCCTGTTGAATAAATTCAGTAGGATTGTTTAATAATTTAAAAATAAATTAGATGAGAGCTTTAAGATCGTTTTTTCCTTTGATTTTTGTATTTATTATGGTAGTGTCATTTGTTACTCCAACGTTGGGGCAAGGTAAAAAGGATTCTCCTTTCAATGTGATTACCTATAATATACGAATGAATACTCCAGATGATGGTGTGAACGCCTGGCCATTGAGGAAAGATAAAGTAGCAGGATTGCTCAAATTTCATCAGGCTGATATTTTTAATGTTCAGGAAGCACTACCAGAACAGATGGATGACCTCGTAAAAAGTTTTCCAGATTTTGATCATGTAGGTGTTGGCCGTGATGATGGCGTAAGAAAAGGTGAACACATGGCTGTTTTTTTCAAAAAATCCAGATTTGAAAAGTTAATTGATGGCATGTTTTGGCTTAGCGAAACTCCAGCAAAGCCAGGTTTAGGCTGGGATGCACAATGCAACAGGACAGTCACATGGATCAAATTAAAAGATAAGATTACAAAAAAAACCTTTTACGTTTTAGATACCCATTTTGACCACCGAGGCAATAAAGCACGTGAAGAATCATCAAAACTTATCTTAAAATCTATAAAAGAGATAAATAAAGAAAATCTGCCGTTAATCCTTACCGGTGATTTTAATCTGACTAAAAGCACTATTCCTATTCAGTTAATTTTGAAGGAATTAAATGATGCTAAAGATAAATCACTGAGTTTACCTTATGGCCCTGATGGTACAAGTGGTGGTTTTGAAGTAAAGCTCATGCCGCGGACAATAGACTTTATTTTTATCAATCTTAAAGTTGAGGTATTGAGGTTTGGGGTTTTGTCAGATTCGTTTGGTCTTTTTTATCCATCGGATCATCTTCCTGTACTGGCCGAAGTGAAAATCAAATAATTACAATTTTGTTTTCAAATCCAAAGATCCGTCAGGTTTTAAACTTGGCGGATTTTATTTTCCTATTCTGATAGTGATACCGACATTGGGTAATGAACAATACGTTTACATTAATCGTATTTAACAAACAATGCTCTTCAATAATTCGTTGAAACCAGTGCCCACTAAGGTTTAGATTTATAGGTTCTGGTTTTACCGAACCTGTAAAGGGGGTTTGCTGACAATCCTTACATCTAAAAAGTTTATTTTTTTGTAGTACTTTAGCTGAAATTTTAGGGAGTAATCATGACAGAATTTATCAGTAACGATCAGTTGAAACTGGCTTTCGATTTTGTGCAATATACAGCTAAGCATATTTTTCTTACCGGAAAAGCTGGTACAGGAAAAACCACTTTTCTCCATCGGCTTAAGCAGATTTCTCCTAAAAGAATGGTTGTTGTGGCTCCTACCGGTGTTGCTGCAATTAATGCAGGCGGAGTTACGATTCACTCTTTCTTTCAGATGCCTTTTGGCCCTTTTTTGTCAGCAGAAATAACAGGGAATTCAAATTTAGCCAACACTGGAAGAGCCTCTTCAGAAAGTATTCAAAAATTTAATCGTGAAAAAATTGCAATCATAAAAAGTCTTGATTTATTGGTTATTGACGAAATCAGCATGGTGCGGGCTGATCTGCTCGATGGCATTGACAGTGTACTTCGCAGGTATAAGGATCGGAATCAGCCTTTTGGAGGAGTTCAGTTATTAATGATCGGCGATTTACAGCAGCTGGCACCCGTGGTTAAGGACGATGAGTGGCATTTGTTGAAACCGTACTACGAAACCGTATTTTTTTTCAGCAGTAAGGCATTGAAAAAAACGGACTATATAAGTATTGAGTTGACCCATATTTTCAGGCAGAGAGATGAATCTTTCATTAGGCTACTTAATCGAATCAGGGATAATAGTGCTGATCAGCAAACATTAGATGAATTAAATAAACGGTATTTACCCAACTTTGCAAGCGATGCTGGTAAAGGTTACATTACTTTGACCACTCATAATTATCAGGCACATGATATTAATGATTCGAAACTTATAAAATTACCCGGTAAAGTCCACAAATTTACTGCGAAGATAGAGGGCGAATTTCCTGAGTATTCGTATCCGACTGATTTTGAGCTGAGTCTCAAAAAAGGAGCTCAGGTAATGTTTGTGAAGAATGATATTTCGCGCGAAAAGCTTTACTATAATGGAAAAATTGGTTCAGTAGTGGGTATAGATCAGGAAATTATCTTTGTCCGTTGTCCGGGTGATGATGAAGATATTGAGGTTGTAAAAGTGGAATGGCAGAACTCAAAATACACAATTGATGAACAGAGTAAAGAAATTAAAGAAACGGTAATTGGTACATTTAACCAGATACCTTTGAAGCTGGCATGGGCTATTACTATTCATAAAAGTCAGGGTTTAACTTTCGAAAGAGCTATCATTGATGCTAAAGCTGCATTTGCCCACGGGCAGGTTTATGTTGCTCTTAGCCGTTGCAAGACCTTGGATGGTATGGTTTTAAGCACACCAATCTCTAATCAGTGTATAAAAAGTGATTTGAAGGTATCGGTGTTTAATCGTGAAATTGAGCAAAATCCTCCCGGACAAGCCCTTCTAGAAGAATCGAAGCTGGCATATCAACATTCTCTTTTATTTGAACTTATTGATTTTCAACCTCTGCTAAGACGTTTGAATTACGTTGCAAAATTGATGATTGAACATTACGAGAGCATTCATGCCTCCTTAAAAAAGATTTTCGTGCTTATGAATGAAGAAGTTAGGCGCGATTTGCTTGAAGTATCCGAAAAATTCAAACCTCAATTACAACATTTGATTGAAGTCAATAAAAATATTGAAGAAAACAATCCGCTACAAGAAAGAGTAAAAAAGGCCTGTAACTATTTCGCTGAAAAAACTGAGATTATTGTAATTAAACAATTGAAAGACATTGATATTGAAATTGATAATAAGGCAGTCAAAAAATCTGTAACAGATGCGGTAGGGAAGTTAAATGAAGAGGTTACTATTAAGTTTGCCTGTCTGAAAGGTTGCACAGATGGATTCAGAGTAAAAAAATATATGGAAATTCGAGCTAAAGCAGCAATAGAACCATCAGAAAAAAAGATGAAGAGTAAGGCTCCGATGTTTTCTTCAGACAGTAATTCTGCACATCCTGAGCTTTACGGAAATCTTAAAGCGTGGCGGAATCAAAAAGCAGAAGATCTGAATATAGATAGCTATATGATTTTGCCTCAGAAGACACTTATTGAATTAATAACCAACTTACCTGGATCAATAACTGAATTAAAAAGAGTAAAAGGATTTGGGGCCAAAAAAGTCAGTCAATTTGGAAAAGAAATTGTTGATATTGTTAGTGAATACCTCATACGGATGAAAATAACTGATAAACCGGAATATATTGAACCATATCAGGAAAAGAAGAATCCTACAGTTGACACAAAGTTGATCTCTTACGAACAATTCAAAAGTGGCAAATCTGTTGATGAGATTGCAAAAGAACGTGGGTTTGTAGTTTCTACAATTGAATCACATCTGTCTCATTTTGTTGGAACTGGTCAAATCGATATTGGAAAGTTATTAAGTCCTGATAAAATAAACACAATTTCAGACTGGATTTTACGAAATCCTGCGCTCAGTTTGGGGGAAGCAAAAGCTGCACTTGGTGATGGTGTCAGTTATTCCGAATTAAAGTTAGTCAGGAAATTTCTTGAACATACTAATCAAATACCGGTATAAATGAATACTTTTATCACCGATATTAATTGTAGATTTCATTAGCTTTGAGAATATATTTAATAACTGGTATATAAATTTTAAAAAAACCAAAAATCATGTTTAGATCATTTCTGATGTTTAGTTTTATTGCACTTCAAATTACGGTAATAGCATTACCACCCACAGAACTTTCAGGCTCAGGAATAATTCCAAAGCCTGTATCAATTATCGCGGCAGACGGTATTTTTGCCCTTACTGAGAAAAGCAACATTTTCATTTCCGGTGAATCTGCTGAATTGATGCAGATTGGGAAATACCTGTCCCAAAAGCTACAACCTTCAACCGGATTTGGATTGGCGGTCAAAACTTTTGAAGGGAAACCAGCTTCAGGGGATTTCATTCTTGCTATTTCTTCTGAAGATACACAACTTGGAAACGAAGGTTATCAGATTACAATTACACCTAAGGCTGTCAATTTGATAGCCAACAAACCTGCTGGTCTTTTCAATGGTATTCAGACCATAAGACAACTTTTCCCTGCTAAAATTGAGATGTCAACCTTACAGCAAGGGCCGTGGGAGATACCTGCGGGGATTATTCGTGACTATCCTGAATATCCATTCAGGGGTGTTATGCTTGATGTTGCACGTCACTTCTTTCAGGTTGATGATGTTAAACGTTACATCGATTTGATGGCTTCCTATAAAATGAACGTGATGCATCTTCACCTTTCGGATGACCAGGGGTGGCGTATTGAAATCAAAAAATGGCCTAAGCTTACTTCAATCGGTGGTAGCACTCAAGTTGGCGGAGGCAAAGGAGGTTTTTATTCTCAAGAACAATATTCTGATATTGTGAAGTATGCAGCTGAAAGATTCATTATGATTATTCCTGAAATTGATATGCCGGGACATACAAATGCAGCTCTTGCATCGTATCCTGAACTAAATTGCAACGACAAAGCTACCGAACTTTACACCGGTACCAAAGTAGGTTTTAGCTCCTTATGCACGAGTAAAGAAATAACATATCAGTTTATTACAGACGTTTTTGGAGAACTTGCCGCATTAACACCCGGGCCTTACCTTCATATTGGGGGCGATGAATCACATGTTACAAAACTCGAAGATTATATCCCATTTGTGAATAAAGTACAGACAATAGTAGCCTCTGTTGGTAAACAAGTAATTGGTTGGGACGAGATAGCTCTATCAACTTTGAAGCCAAACTCATTTGTTCAATTCTGGGCAAAAGCCGACAATGCCATTAAAGGAGTAAAACAGGGCGCAAAAGTAATTATGTCACCTGCTGCCAATGCTTATCTTGATATGAAATACAATTCAACAACGAATCTTGGTTTGAATTGGGCTGGCTATATCGAAGTTGATAAAGGTTATAGCTGGGATCCGGCAACACTCGTCCCGGGTATTGGCAAAGAAAATATTCTTGGAATTGAAGCCCCGTTATGGTCAGAAACCATAACCAATATGGAAGAATTGGAATATATGGTTTTTCCGCGCCTTCCTGGTTATGCCGAAATAGGTTGGAGTTCACCCGCAGTTCGCAATTGGCAAGATTATAAAACGAGACTTGGCAAACAAAATGAAAGGTTCAAAGCACTTCAGATTGATTATTATCCTTCTAAATTAGTGCAATGGTAGGTACCAAACTAAAAACAGACGCCCATTAGGGTTTCTTTACGTAGAGACGTTGCATGCAACGTCTCTACGTAATTTTATAAAATTGACTAAAATTCTTTTTTAACGAAAAAAGGTTGCTAAGTTTGCACCTCGGTAAATTAGAAGAAATTATTTTAATAACATTATTACAGATGACTGTTGTACAGAGTATTATAATCGCCATTGTAGAAGGCATAACTGAATATTTGCCCGTTTCATCTACCGGCCACATGATTTTGACTCAGGCCATTCTTGGTATGGAAGTTGATGATTTCACAAAATTATTTACAATTAATATTCAACTTGGAGCAATTCTGGCAGTTATTGTCCTATATTGGAAAAGATTCTTTCAATCTTTATCATTCTATTACAAGCTTTTTGTAGCGTTTATACCTGCTGCTTTTTTTGGACTTTTGCTTGATAAATACATAGATCAGATGCTCGGGAGCGTTCTTGTTGTAGGAATAACACTGTTTCTGGGAGGCATTTTTTTGCTGTTTGTTGATAAATGGTTCAATCAGCCAAAAGCAGATCAAACTATTACATATCCCACAGCTTTGAAAATAGGTCTTTTTCAGTGTATTTCAATGATTCCCGGTGTATCACGTTCTGCCGCTACCATTATTGGTGGTTTGACACAGAAGCTCACACGGAAAACAGCTGCGGAATTCTCATTTTTTCTTGCAGTCCCTACCATGTTAGGTGCAACTGTGCTTAAAGTTTATAAGCATATTGATTTAATGACAAACCCCGATAATCTCATATTATTGCTGATCGGCAATGTAGTTGCCTTTATCGTTGCAGTCATTGCAATTAAAGCCTTTATTTCATTCCTAACCAAACATGGATTTAAAGTTTTTGGATACTATAGGATTGTGGTGGGTTTGGCAATCATAATCCTCAGTTTACTCGGTTATAATCTAAGTCTGATTTAAATTTCAAATAAAATTTAGTATATTATGGCAATAATTGTTAAAACAGAAAACCCTAATGGGTTATTGAATGAATTAAAGAGAGTTATCGATCAAAAGGTAGTTGATTTATGGTCGTACGACTCGTCCGGCGATTTTTCTCATACTCCCGAACGATGGATCAACAGAGCATGGCTTCGTCCTGAAGTTGGTGAAGGAGAACTGAGATTTGGTATTCTTGGCACAAAGGATGTTGGTATGACTGCCTCATTATATAGCGCGTACCACGGTTACTTTATTGAGATGCTACTGACCTATTGTGATGATTATTTTGATTCCGCTGCTGCAACAGCAAAAAAAACTGCTCCGGATTATTTTTAATGTATTGCCATTTGACAGCTTTGTGAGACGAGTTTTATTGTCGTAAGATTTCGTGCAAGGTCTAACGAAAGTGAAGTACCTGTTCTTTTAGGTTTCTTGTCTTTGCTTTACGCACATAAAAAATTATAATAGTGGTTAATATTGGCAGATACAATAATCTCAGGGTAATTAAGGAAGTTGATTTTGGGGTTTATCTTGATGGGGAGATTGAAGGTGAAATTTTGATGCCTGTGCGGTATGTTCCCAAAAACTGTCAGGTAGGTGATTATGTTGATGTGTTTCTTTACCTCGATTCGGAAGACAGACCTATTGCCACTACTGAAAAACCTTTTGCTCAAGTAGGCGAGTTTGCAATGCTAAGGGTAAAATCGGTAAATAAAATCGGTACTTTCCTTGATTGGGGAATTATGAAAGACTTACTTGTTCCTTTTCGTGAACAAAAGGTGACAATGACAGAGGGACGATCTTATCTGGTCTATATATATGTTGATGCAGAGAGTCAAAGGATCGTGGCTTCTGCAAAATTAAGTAAATTTTTAGATAAAACATTACCTGAATATACAATTGGTCAGGAAGTTGATTTGATTATTGAAAGTGAAACCGATCTTGGTTACAAAGCCATTGTGAATAACCTGCATTGGGGCATATTATATGAAAATGAAGTTTTCGAACAACTCGCTAAAGGTTTGAAAATTAATGGTTATATCAAAAAAATCAGAACAGATAATAAAATTGATCTTTCCCTTCATCCGCTTGGTTATGATAAGGTTGATCCCATTACCAAAATGATTTTAGATCAACTGAAAAAGGATGGTGGTTTTATTGCGGTTTCCGATAAAAGTGATGCTGAATTGGTTTATAAGGTTTTTGGAGTTAGTAAAAAAGCGTTCAAACAAGCTGTCGGAGCATTATACAAACAGCGTAAAATCACATTAGGTATTGATGGCATACACCTAAAATAGTGATACATAGATAATTTATGGGCATTTTTTTTTGTTTTTTTGAATTACATTAAACCAACATCGAATAAGGAAGTCTAAACAGAGAATTTAAAATTATATTATCATGAAAAAAATTTTATTGGTCGTTTTCGTAGCTATTTTAGCAATGGGTTCAGGTTTTGCTCAACAAGGTGGTGGTGGTGATCCGGCTGCCAGACTTCAAAGGGAGATTGATGGTCTCAAAACTGAATTAGGTTTATCAGCAGATCAGTTAGCAAAGGTTACACCTATTGTTACTGAAGCGCAGAAAAAACAAGCTGAAGCTTTTGCAAAAATGCGTGAAGGTGGTGCCGAAATTGATCGCGACAAAATGCGTGAAGAGAGAACAAAAAGTGCTGCAGAAACCGACAAAAAAATCAAAGCGGTTATAACAGCTGAACAAGGTGCAAAGCTCGATGCTTTCCGCAAAAAACAAGCTGAGGAACGTGCGAAACGCATGCAGAACAGGCAATAAAACGTTTCGTTTTAAAATTTAAGGTTTTAAACAAGTATCGAAAGTTTAATTTTACTTTTGATACTTGTTTTTTTATGCTCCAAATTGTCGGGTTCAATACCTGTATTTTATCATACATATCTAATTTTTAAAACGCTATCTTTGTAAGGTAGCATAATCCAAAAATATTTTATATGACTGTCAGAAAACTAAAAGAACTCTATGATTTAAATTTGAACAATAAACTCAAAACTTTAATTGTAGTTTGTGCTAACGACGAGCATACAATATCTGCCGTTAGTCAGGCTGTTCTACAAAATATTGTAAGTGGAATTCTTATTGGAGACGCATCTAAAATTCTATCTGTTTGTAATGAGTCTGGGATTGAAATAAGTAAGTTGAGAATTATAAATCAACCTTCAGAGGAGCTCGCTGCCCGCCTCGCTGTTGAAATGATTAATCGGGGCGAGGGTGATATAATCATGAAGGGATTAATCAGCACCGATAAGTTTATGAAAGCAATTCTCAACAAAGAAAAAGGACTTACAGATCAAGGGAAACTTGTAAGCCATGTGACTATCATTGAAAATTCAAATTATCATAAGTTATTGATAGTGGGAGATGTAGCTGTGATTCCTTTACCTGATTTAAACCAAAAAGTTCAAATAATCAAATATCTTGTTGAAGTAGCCAATCGGTTAGGGATCATTAAGCCTAAAGTTGCTGCAATTGCCCCATCCGAGCAGGTTTTACCGTCTCTGATTTCGACCACAGATGCGGCTTTATTGTCAAAAATGAATGAACGTGGCCAAATTTCAGGTTGCATTGTTGATGGTCCTCTTGCATTGGATGTTGCAATAGACAGCGAAGCTGCCGCCATTAAAGGATTAATATCACCTGTTGCAGGAGATGCAGATTGTTTATTATTTCCCAATCTTGAATCAGGAAATGTTTTTTACAAAGTAAATACGAAACTGGCACTTTCGGAATCAGCCGCAATAATGGTTGGAGCCAGAGTTCCTGTAGTTTTGGCATCACGTGGCGATAGCAATACCACAAAATTGTTCTCTATTGCCCTTGGTGCTGTAATGGCTCATGATTAGTTTGAATCCAAAAAGGAATAATTGAAAATTAGTGACAAACTGCTTGTTAAATTAGATGGATTTGAAAATGAAGCGGCTTTTTCTTAACCTTAAAGAGTTCTAATATAAATAGTAATAAATATTCCATATTATGAAATCATCACGAATTCTGGTTATCAATCCTGGATCTACATCAACAAAAATTGCATTGTACGACAATTCAATTTGTTCATTATTGAAAACACTTCACCATTCAGTTGCTGAATTGGCCCCCTACAAGACAATCAGCGATCAGTTTGAGTTTAGAAAAGGTGTAGTATTAAGTGAGTTAGTTCACGATCGTATTAATCTAAACTCTATTAACATTGTTATTGGCAGAGGTGGATTAACCTATCCTCTCAAATCGGGTGTTTATTATATCAATGAATTAATGGTTGAGCACTGTCGCAAAGGAGTTATGGGAGAACATGCTTCCAATCTTGGCTCACTGATTGCATACGATATTGCGAAAATGCACCCGGGAACTATCGCCTTGATTGCCGACCCTGTTGTCACAGATGAAATGGACGATATCGCGAGAGTATCAGGTCATCCGTTGTTTAAAAGGTTATCAATATTTCATGCTCTAAATCAAAAAGCGGTAGCCCGTCAGCATGCTTCTAAAATCGGTAAGCATTATGACGAGCTCGATTTAATTGTTGTTCATCTTGGTGGCGGAATTACAGTTGGAGCTCACCATAATGGACGAGTTATTGATGTAAATAATGGACTTGACGGAGAGGGTCCTTTCTCACCCGAACGTAGTGGTACGTTGCCTGTTGGTGCAATTATTGAAATGTGTTTTAGTGGGAAATATACAAAAGATGAAATCCACTCTATGGTTTCCGGTCAGGGTGGACTTGTGGCATATATGGGAACCAATGATGCGCATGAATTAGAGATTTTAGCCTATAAAGGAGATGAAAAAGCCGCTTTTTACCTCGAGGCAATGGCTTATCAGGTATCCAAATCAATAGGTGAAATGGCTACTGTCTTGAAAGGAAAAATTGATGGAATTCTAATAACAGGAGGCATTGCCTACGATCGCAAACTAATGGCTATGATTCGCGAAAGGGTTGAGTTTATGGCTCCGGTTTCTATTTATCCTGGTCAGGACGAATTAAAAGCATTGGCAATGAATGCTTTGATGGTGGCCAGAGGCGAGATTAAAGCAATTGTTTACGATAAAACTGGATTTTCATGAGGTAATGATTAAATACGACAGTTTGTATATCTGTTTTCCTTCTTCTTCATGTAAAAAATATTTATATTTGAACAATTTATTAAAATTGAAATAATGAAAGAATTATTGAGTTTCCTCCTCCTTTTAACATTACCTTGGTTGTCAAACGCACAGCAATTTGTTGCAAATTACGATGAATCAAAAGTCCCTTTATACACCTTACCAAATCCCTTGATTTTCAATAATGGGACTGCTGTTACTAATAAAAAGGACTGGCAGAAACGAAGGGCAGAAATTTATAGTATTTTTGAAACTGAGGTTTTTGGAGTTATTCCTCAGTGGGATGGATCTGCAAATGCTACTTTGATTTCACGAAAAACCGATGCTCTTGATGGGATTGCCATTAGGAAAGAGGTTCGTCTTGAACTCGTAAAAGGTGATCTAAAAGTACCGGTGATTATTTTGATTTATCTTCCGCAAAATTCGAAAAACGCTCCGATATTTTTAAGTTACAATTTCGACGGTAATCACACCACAACTAATGAGACTGATGTTTTGCTCCCTGATTCATGGGTAAACAACTCTAAAGAAAATGCGATATCGGATAATAAAGCCAATGAAAAGGGCAGAGGATCCTCACTTACCAGATGGCCGATGAAAGAGATTATTAAACAGGGGTTTGGTGTCGCTACTGCCTATTACGGCGATATTGATCCTGATTTTAATGACGGATTTAAAAACGGTATTCACCAGCTTTTTGATTCAAAGCGAGATAGTACATCATGGGGGTCAATTGCAGCATGGTCGTGGGGATTATCTCGAATAATGGATTATTTGGAAACAGATAATGAGATTAATTCAAAAAGGGTGATTGTGATGGGTCATTCAAGATTAGGAAAGACATCTCTTTGGGCAGGTGCTTCTGATCAACGGTTTGCCATGACAATATCAATTAACTCAGGGTGTGGCGGAGCCGCCCTTTCGAGAAGGAAATTCGGCGAAACTGTCGGGCGAATAAATAATTCATTCCCACATTGGTTTTGTAATAATTTTAAAAAATACAACAACAAAGAAGAATTATTGCCTGTTGATCAGCATGAACTGCTTGCTCTTATTGCTCCCCGACCTGTTTATGTTGCCAGTGCAGCAGAGGATTTATGGGCAGATCCGAAA
>CAILKW010000677.1 GCA_903834845.1 uncultured Bacteroidia bacterium
AAATTTGCAGAAACGTAAGCCATTTTATAGAATCAGCGTAATTGCCTGTCGAAATATTCGATCTCTAACCTTGTGGCATACTTACCAAAGAAACCATATTTGAAAAGTAGTAAACCTGTAGTTTGCCACCTATTCTCAAAAATCTAAGAAATTTTCTTCAAGTACTTTTCCTTCATTGTTGCCAACACATTAACTTCTAAATTCATACACAAATTTAATTTACCATAAACCATGTTATATACTTAATAAATCATGGATTTAAGTTTTTTGTTCTTTCCAATATGATTCAATTAAATGAAAAATTACATTACTTTTGAGGGAAAAAATTTGTTGTAAATTTGTAAAAAACATATAGAAATGATAACAATGGTTAAAAATGACATTGACTTGATTGAAACAAAAAAAAATCAATTAATTTCAATAATTGCGCAAGTTCATAATATTGATTTGCTGGATGCAATTGAAAATTTGATTATTAATTCAAAAGATGATTGGTGGACAACTATTAGTAAATCTGAACAAGATGCTATTGACGAAGGCTTAAATGACATTAAATCTGGAAATTTGTTATCGCATCAACAAGTTTTAAAAGAGATTGATAAACGTTATAAAGACTTATAAACGTGGCACATAAAGTAAAATGGTCTGAGAAATCAAAAGATGATTTAGTTCGGATAATTGATTATCTAATAGATAATTGGGGGAGAAATTCGGCTAAGATATTTAAAAAGACAGTTTTACAGACTATTGATTTGATTTTGACAGTACCAACAATTTATCCGTTAACAGAATATCGCGAAAATGTAAGGCGTTGCGTTGTTGTTAAACAGGTATCAATGTATTATCAAATCAACGAAGATGCAAAAGAATTTTATATTGTTCGCTTTTATGATAATAGACGTTATCCTGATAGTATTCCTAATGAATTAAAAGAGAACGAATGACCACATTTTGAGAAAGTAGAATAATACCGGTAACACGCTATATACATTCATTGCTTTTTTTGTGGGACTTTGTGCAAACATTAAATTTTGTGTAAGTGAGAAACTTTTTCTGTAACTCGAACGTCTTGCTTTCCAAGCCCTCAAAAAAGATCAATTCTTCATATAGCTATCCATTATAATCAATATTAAGAAATACGACTACATGAACTACGACAAGAAGAAATACAAAATTTGGGACTGGAAAAGTCCTGTGATTTTACATTGGATTATAAATCCGGGATTGGTCATTAATGAATTGATTTTAGGCCAAACAATCCCTAAAGTTATGTTGATAGAGCGTGAAGGCTCAAAACCTTTTTATCAACGTTCATTTGTCCCATGTCCTCATTGTGGAACCTTGCATAGTGGACTTAAATGGTCATCACAAAATAAGACAGCTTTTAAAAATTGGTTTGGTTATTACTGTGAAAACTGCAAGGGAATAATTCCGCCACAAAGGAATTTGACATCATTAATAATCATTATTTTGACTTTCCCGATTTGGGGGTGGTTCAGAAAATCTATACGACAAAGTTGGTTAGACAAACAACCTGCAAGATATATGAACTTAAATCTTGAAATTCCTGAAAAGAAAAATACAACCAAGAATTGGTTAAAATCAGGCCTTTTCTTTGGAATATTTATGTATGTTACTATGACTATTATATTTCCCCTAATTGAACAAAAAGAGGTAACGCAAAAAAGTCTGTTAATAGGTTTACCATTGTGGTTAATTTGCGGATTGGGTTGGGGATATACTATGAAAGTATGGATGAACAAGAAAGGGAAAATAAATAAAGCCAGTAACAAAGTGTTGCAGTGAAAAGGGTTTCAGTGGTAATTCAGAAATTCTGCCTCGCAATAAATTTCGTGCGGTTTAGCAGCAGCGAAGCCCGTGATCTATTTCTGCTACGATAAACCGTTGTAGGGAATTATAAGCTCAGACCATTTAAATGAAATTAAATATTATATTGTAGAATGAAAGCAAATATAAAGATTGGAGATAGTGTAATTGTTCGACAAGGAGTTAAAGAGCCTGATTTTGAAGAGTTTGAATTAAGTGGTTGGCAAGGAAGAGTTTTAGAGATTGATGCCGATTCAGACAAAGACAATGTTTTGATTACCATTGAATGGGATTCCTTAACCTTGTTGAAAATTCCTTCAGTTTACATTGAGCAAACTGAGATTAACGGTTCTGACTGGAGTCGTATGGTTTTATATGATTCTGATTTGGAAAAATCGGTTGCAAGAGACAAAAAAGAAAATGTCAAAAAGGCAAAAGAAGAATTGTCAGATAAATATCATTGGGTCTCACTTGGACAAGAAGGATTTAGAATTTCAAACGTACTTCAAGGGATTAACCCGCGCAATGAAATTAAATGTCTGCAAAAATGGGTTGAACATCTAAATAAAGAATTAACTTTTCCAATTCAGGCAATTGTTTCAGAATCGGATGATGATAGGTTGATAAAAGATGGAGATAATGTTTTAATAAAATCATTACCACATATTGTTGACATGTACGGAGTAATAGCCTTGATATTACATAAAGGGAAAAAATATCAGTTTCCCCTTTGTGACTTGGAGGTGATTGATAAAACTCTTACTGATTATCAATTGATTGATGATTACTGTATATGGTTTGGAAATAGATGATCCTTGATAACAAAAAACTGCCTTCAACTGCCTAATATGAACGAATAAGGTTTCTGTGATTCGTTGACATGAATTAAGGAAAACCAGTATATTTGAATTTTAATAAATCAGAGACAAAATAAATGAGTGAAGACCAAAAAAGAGTGCTTGAACAACAGCTTTGGAATATTGCCAATACCTTGAGAGGCAAAATGAATGCTGATGAGTTCCGGGATTATATCCTTGGATTTATTTTTTATAAATACTTGTCTGAGAAAATGGATATTTACGCCAATGACATCTTGAAACAAGACCATTTTAAATATCGTGATATAGAGGAAAACACCAAACTGGGACAAGAATACATCGAGGCTATCAAAGATGAATCGTTAGAAAAATTGGGCTACTTTTTAAAACCGTCTGAATTATTTAGCGAAGTTGCAAAGCGTGGTAATGGCCTGAATGGTAATGAAAATGGTGGAGACGCGATTAAAATTGGTGGAGACGCGATTAAAATTGGTAGAGACGCGATTAAAATTGGTGGAGACGCGATTAATCGCGTCTCTACCAATTTCATACTCGAAGATTTACAGAAAATCCTGACAAATATTCAACTCAGCACAATGGGTACTGCAAGCGAAGAGGACTTTGACAACCTCTTCGAGGATATGGATTTGAATAGTACTAAACTTGGCAAAACACCCGAAGCCCGAAATGAAATTATTGCAAAAGTACTGTCGCACCTCGACAAAATTGATTTTCAATTGGAACCTGTACAGACGATGCATGCAACGTCTCAACATGCAACATCTCAACAGGATGTGTTGGGTGATGCCTACGAATACCTGATCGGACAATTTGCAAGCGGAGCAGGGAAAAAAGCAGGCGAATTTTATACACCGCAACAGGTGAGTATGGTTTTGGCAAAAATTGTTACCACAGGTAAAAGTAAACTCCGTTCGGTTTACGACCCGACATGTGGTTCAGGTTCGCTACTATTGCGTGTGGCAAAGGAAGTAAAAGAGGTAAGCAACTTTTATGGACAGGAAATGAACCGAACCACCTACAACCTTGCCCGAATGAACATGATTTTGCATGGTGTGCATTATCTTAAATTCGACATAAAGCAAGAGGACACTTTGGAACATCCGCAACACATTGACAAACAATTTGAAGCTATTGTAGCCAATCCCCCTTTTTCTGCAGAATGGAGCGCAAACCCATTATTTACAAGTGATGACCGTTTCAGCCAATACGGAAAACTCGCCCCGGGCAGTAAAGCCGATTATGCTTTTGTGCAACACATGATTTACCATTTGGCCGAAAACGGCACGATGGCAATAGTATTGCCTCATGGTGCATTGTTCAGAGGTGGTGCAGAACAACATATCCGAAAATATCTGATTGAGGACAAAAACTATTTGGATGCCGTAATCGGTTTGCCTGCAAATATTTTTTACGGTACAAGTATTCCTACTTGTATAATGGTTTTCAAAAAATGCCGAGAGCAGCCCGAAAATGTTTTGTTCATTGATGCCAGCAATGATTTTGACAAAGTGAAAACCCAAAATATTTTAAGGGAAGAACATATTGATAAGATTATCAGCACTTACCGTAGCAGAACGGATATTGAGAAATACAGCAAACGTGCAAGTCTGCAGGAAATAATCACAAACGATTACAACCTGAACATTCCACGTTATGTTGACACCTTTGAAGCCGAAGAAAGCATTGATATAAATACAATTGCTCAAAGTTTAAAAGCTTTGGAAACGGAAATGAAAGATACCGACAAGGCTATTGCCGAATTTTGCAAGGAATTGAATATTGATACACCTTTTTAAATAATGGAAAAGCAAATAAACAGCACCGCTGATCGAAGCCATGGTGTACCAAAATTGCGCTTCCCTGAATTTAACGAGAATGGGAATGGAAGAAGTTGTAGGAATTGGCGTAAAAAATCAATACTTTTGAATAAAATTGCAACAATGAAATCAACCGAAATAAACAGCTTTTTTCCTTATTTAGATAGATGACATTCTTTTAGCACGAAAAAAAGCAGCATAATATGGATAATAACACTCAATTGCCATTAAATTATTTGCAGACGTTTATCGAAATTAAAGAACGGATAAACCAAGCTCGCTATCAGAGTTTAAGTGTAGTCAATAAGGAGTTAATCCTTGCCTACCTCTCAATAGGTAAAGTGATTTCGGAACGTACACACAACGGCTGGGGCGATGCGATAGTAGGTAAACTATCGAGCGATCTACAAAGCGAATATCCGGGAGTAAAAGGATTCTCTGAGCGCAACCTGCGCCGAATGAGACAAATATACGAGCGATGTGGTGATAATTCAAATTGGCCACAGCTTGTGGCCAAATTACCATGGGGGCACACTTGTATGATATTTTCAAAATGCAAACTGCCCGAACAAATTCATTTTTATTTGCAAAAATGTGTGGAACGTGGTTGGAGCAGAAGCGTGTTGGAAGAAGAAATAAGATTCGATGCTTTTGCAAAAGCACAGACATTTCAAAGCAATTTTCCACAAACCATAGAACCCAAACAACTGGCGCATTACCGACTGGAATTTAGAGACGAATACGATTTGTCGTTTTTGGAACTCGAAGATACGCATACCGAACGCCAATTGGAACAAGCAATGGTGATGAACATTGTGAAAACTTTGGGACGTTTTGGCAACGATTTTGCGTTTATGGGGCGACAGTTTCGAATAGAACTCGATGAAAAAGAGTATTTTGTGGATTTACTGTTTTATCATCGAAGATTGAAATGTATGTTGGCTTTGGAGCTGAAAGCTACCGAATTTAAACCCGAACATAGCCAACAACTAAGCTGGTACCTGCACCTGCTCGATAAAACCGTGAAATACGATGACGACAACCCAAGCATAGGCATACTCTTATGTAAAAGCAAAAGCCACTTGACAGTAGAATACGCGCTGGAATTAGTAAACCGCCCTGTGGGTGTAGCAACTTACACTTATACCCAACTGCCTGCCTATATAGCGCAATATTTACCCAACGAAACCGAATTGCTTGATATGATAGAAGACAAATTATTAGGAGAGGAAGAAAGTGATGTATAGTGTGCCAAAATTGCGGTTCCCTGAATTTAAGGGTGAATGGGAAAATAAGAAGTTGGGTGAAATTGCCAAATTCTCAAAAGGCAAAGGAATTTCGAAAAGCGAAATAGCAGAGGATGGAAAAATTGAATGTATAAGATATGGAGAACTTTATACTCGTTATGGAGAAGTAATCGACAATGTTTATTCAAGAACCAATATTGATTTAAAAAACTTGGTATTGAGTGAAGCAAATGATGTAATAATTCCGGCTTCAGGTGAAACTCAAATTGATATTGCTACGGCCTCTTGTGTAATAAAGTCTGATATTGCTTTAGGCGGCGACTTAAATATTATCAAAACAGTAAACAATGGTGTTTTTCTATCATACTATTTGAACAATCAGAAAAAAAATGAAATTGCAAACTTGGCCCAGGGAATTTCAGTTGTTCATTTATATTCAAGCCAATTAGCAACGTTAAGTTTAAACCTCCCCACTCTTCCCGAACAAACCCGCATTGCCTCTTTCTTCACAGTTTTGGACAAGAAAATTGCCGAACTCAAACAAAAGAAAACCCTTTTGGAAGAATACAAAAAAGGGGTAATGCAAAAAATCTTCTCGCAGGAATTGAGGTTTAAAGATAAGGACTGGAAAGAGTCTCCTAAGTGGGAGAAAAAGAAGTTAGGAAATATTGCGGAAATTAATCCAAGAAGTGAAAGATTGCCAGAGGCTTTTATTTACATAGACTTAGAAAGTGTGGTACAAGGAAGATTGACTAAAGAGGATAGAATCAATAAATTAGATGCCCCTAGCCGAGCACAAAGACTTTTAAGAAAAAAAGATATTCTCTTTCAAATGGTGCGACCCTATCAAAAAAACAATTATTTCTTCGACAGAAATGAAAAGGACTTTGTTGCATCAACTGGATATGCCCAAATTAGAACATCTGAAAATCCTGAATTTCTTTTTCAATTTTTGCACGAAGAATTTTTTGTAAAAAATGTAATTGAAAAATGCACTGGAACAGGTTATCCTTCAATAAATTCATCAGACCTTTCCAATATTATCATCAGTGTTCCATCTGACAAAGAACAAACCCGCATTGCCAATTTTCTTTCTTCTGTTGACGAAAAGATAAACCGTACCGAAAACCAAATACAGCAAACCCAACAATACAAAAAGGGTTTGTTACAAAAAATGTTTTGTTAAAAATGGATAAATTTCAAAATAAATATCGCATACCATCTGCCCGATTGCAAACCTGGGATTATGGCAGCAATGGTTCTTATTTTATAACCATTTGCACCCAAAACAGGGAACATTATTTTGGGGAAATTTTGGAGGGTGAAATGCAATTGAACAATATTGGCAAATTGGCAGAACAAAATTGGTTGGCAATACCGCAATATTTTTCATTTGTGGAATTGGGAAATTTTGTGGTGATGCCTAATCATACACATGGTATATTGATAATTGATAAAAACGCGGACGTGGACGTAGAGACGCGATTAATCGCGTCTCTACAAACCCCAACGGGTACGCCATCCCCAACGGGTACGGCATCCCCAACGGGTACGCCATTCCCAACGGATCCGCCATTCCCAACGGGTACGCCATTCCCAACGGGTACGCCATTCCCATCGGGTAGGCAATCCCCATCGGGTACGCCATTCCCAACAAAAAAAACGGGTGGTTTTGCGGGGGATAAAAACCCAATGTTTTATGATAATATTTCACGAATCATACGATGGTACAAAGGTCGTTGTTCATTTGAATTTCGTAAAATCCATGCTGATTTTGAATGGCAATCGCGATTTCACGATCATATTATTCGTAATTTCGCCGAATTTGAACGCATTCAAAATTATATTTCAAACAATCCATTAAATTGGAAAGAAGATAAATTTTATGTCTAAACAACCAGAACAAATACTTGAAGAACAATTGATTGAGCAACTCCAAAAGCTCAATTACGGCTTGGTTTATATAAAAGACGAGAAGGATTTGATTGCCAACCTGAAAAGCCAGTTGGAGAAACACAACAACATTTCGTTTTCAATCACCGAATTTGAAAAAGTATTGAATATCCTTAGCAAAGGTTCGGTTTTCGAGAAAGCCAAAACACTAAGAGAAAAGCAACATATTGTTAGAGATAATGGCGATAATCTTTATTTTGAGTTTATACAAACCGAGCATTGGTGCCAAAACCAGTTTCAGGTTACGCACCAGGTTGCAATGGAAGGCAAATACAAAAACCGTTACGATGTTACCCTGCTGATCAACGGTTTGCCATTGGTGCAAATAGAACTCAAACGCCGTGGGCTTGAACTCAAGGAAGCCTTTAACCAGGTCAATCGTTATCAACGTCATTCGTTTGGGGCAAATTCTGCCTTGTTTCAATGCATTCAAATCTTTGTAATCAGCAACGGCGTAAACACAAAGTATTATGCAAACAACAGGTTTCAGTCTTTCAAACAAACTTTTTACTGGACAGACAAGGAAAACAAACGGCTTACCAATATTCTGAACGGTTTTACAACCGAATTTTTGGAGCCTTGCCACATATCGAAAATGATATGTAAATACATTGTACTGAACGAGACACAAAAAATACTGATGGTGCTTCGTCCGTATCAATATTTTGCTGTTGAAGCCTTGGTTGATAAGGTGATGCACAGTCGTGGCAATGGTTATATCTGGCATACCACAGGTTCGGGCAAAACGCTAACTTCATTTAAGGCAAGTCAAATTCTTACCAATCTGCCTAAAGTAAAAAAGGTTGTTTTCGTGGTTGACCGCAAAGATTTGGATTATCAAACCACCAAAGAGTTTAATAGTTTCAGCAAAGGTAGTATAGACGGCACCGACAATACTAAAGCATTGGTAAAACAATTTTCGGACGATACAAAATTGATTGTCACCACCATACAAAAACTAAATACCGCTATCAGCAAAAAGCAGTATTCAGGTAAGATGGAAAAGCTCAAAGACGAACGTATTGTGTTTATTTTCGATGAGTGTCACCGTTCGCAATTTGGCGAAACACACGGACGGATCAACAAATTTTTCAACGAACCGCAAATGTTCGGTTTTACCGGTACCCCTATTTTTGTTGAAAATGCTGTAAAAAATGAATTAGGCAAGCGCACAACCAAAGAATTATTTGGCGATTGCCTCCACAAATATGTCATTACCGATGCCATAAAAGACGAGAACGTGTTGAAATTTTCAGTCGAATATGTTGGCCGATATTACCGTAGAGACGCGATTAATCGCGTCTCCACTGTCACCGAAATAGATATTGAGGTAGAAGACATTGACACCAAAGAGTTGATGGAATCGCCCGCGCGGTTGGAAAAAATTGCCGATTACATTTTGGCAAATCACAACCGCAAAACACAAAGCAAAGAATTTACAGCAATGTTTTGTGTATGCAGTATTGAAACCCTGATTAAATATTATGATATTTTTCAAAAGAAAAAAGAAGAAGGAAAACACAACTTAAAAATAGCAACCATTTTCAGCTATGCTGCTAATGAGAATGATGCTGATGCCAATGGTTTTATTCCCGAAGAATTATCTGTTGTTGAAGAACCAAGGGCTTTGTATGGTTTGCAGGCACACAGTCGCGAGAAATTAGACGAGTATATTGAGCATTATAATAAAATGTTTGAGACTAAATTTTCTACCAAAGACAGCGAATCGTTTTATAACTACTACAACGACATTTCAAAGAAAGTAAAGGAACGCAAAATTGACATTCTGCTTGTGGTAAATATGTATCTGACTGGCTTTGACAGTCCACCTTTAAATACATTGTATGTTGACAAAAACCTTAAATATCATGGACTTATCCAAGCATATTCCCGAACTAACCGGATTCTGAACGAACAAAAATCGCAGGGTAACATTGTGGTTTTCCGTAATCTGAAAAATGCTACGGATGAAGCAGTAACCTTGTTCAGCAACAAAGAAGCGATTGAGGTTATCATCATGAAACCGTATGAGGACTATGTAAATAAATTCAATGAAGCGTTTATTGGCTTACTGAAAATTACGCCAACCGTAAACAGTGTAAACGAACTGCAAACCGAAAATGACGAGTTGGAATTTATCAAAGCTTTCAGGGAACTGATGCGGATAAAAAACATCCTCACATCTTTTGCCGATTTCAAATGGGAAAGTCTGGCAATGAGCGAACAGCTTTTTGAAGATTTTAAAAGCAAATACCTTGATCTATACGATAAAGTTAAAAGTGACCACCAAACAGAGAAAGTTTCGATTTTGGAAGATGTTGATTTTGAGCTGGAACTTATTCACCGTGATGAAATTAATGTGGCCTACATCATTCAATTATTGATAAAACTAAAGTCGAAAGTTAAAAAAGATGTATCACAAACCGAAAAGGAAATTTTCAACTTGCTCAATACTGAAGCTCAATTGCGAAGCAAACGTGAGTTGATAGAATTGTTTATTAAAGCCAATTTACCGGCAATTGAAGATACAGACGACATTCCGCAGGAATTTGAAAAGTTCTGGAACGAAGAGCAACAAAAGGCATTTAATCAATTGGTTAAAGACGAAAAACTCTCAGCCGAAAAGACACAATCTTTGATAGAAGATTATTTGTATGCTGAAAGAGAACCGATGCGCGATGAAATTCTGGAATTACTAGAAGGCTACAAACCGACAGTACTGGAACGAAAGAAAACTGGCGACAGAATTCTGAATAAGATTTTGAATTTTGTTGAAACCTTTATAAATGGAATAACAGGACAGTAAAATAAACCAACCCTATACTACCAAACACAATGTCAAAGCTCAAAGGACCAACATTATAAGGATATTTTGTCAAAAGCTTGTAATCCGTACAATAAAAAACTTTTTATTACCATGAACTGTTAAAATCAGGTTTTATTCCCTGATTTTAACAGTTCATGCTTTGGAACCGGAAATTATTCAATTGTTGAATAGATATAATTGAAACGTCCTCCGGGAGCTACATCGCCATTGACATACCAGTCGAGCGGATCGTCGCTTTGCATATTATCAGACCATTTAAACTCAAAATCGGGCTTTTGTTTTGCTAAATTAATGTGTTTTAAAGCAATGGTTATCATCAACTTATTCCCATCATCAGCAGCAACTGTTTTATGAAAATCAATCCAATTGCCGCCGGTGTACTTTTGCAGATTATTGCCGTTAATAACGCGGTAATCGTATCCCAGCCATCCGGTTTTTGCATTTCGGTCAATATCAATATAAAGTCGCATCCAATTATTACCCACATTTTCGGTAATTGCCTCTGATGTTTCAGCGTAGAAATAAACATTACTGCGGTCGCGAGCCACTTTTAAAAGACGGAAATCGTTCCTGCCGGTATCATTGGTATATATTTTTGCAGGTTTCGATTCTGCACCCGGATGATTACGTGCATTTGTTTCACCTTTGTAATCGAAGTAAGCGGGTAAAACATCTTTCCAGTCACCAAAGTTATTAATTGTTTTTTCAGGACTTGGCAGCGGATTTGGCTCAATTCCTTTGTATTTACGAATATTGCCAACCATCTGCATATAGTAATTGTCCTTTAATCCTGCTGTTAGAGTAGGTTCGGCATCGCGGCTATATTCGGGGCTGGCTTGATCGCAAAACCACGAATGTTCTGGATTGCCGTCTTTGCTGTCCCATCGGCCTGCAACCCATTCATTCCATCCGGTGATATAGATAAATGGGACATCCTGTTTAAGGGCAAAATCCCATTGTTCCTGGAAGTTATACCCGTAAAAAATGTCTTTCTCAGGATTTCCGTGTGAACCGTTGCGGTAGCTTCGTCCCCAGTTTTCCTGACTTCCGTAGAAGGCTGAACCACCCATTCCTACTGTTGGATTGGGATGCTGACATACAGATACATTGACAATCTCTTTTTCGCCTCTCAGGTTCACGTAAACCTTTTGCGGACGGGTAAATTCAATCCACGGCCAGCCGTTAACCTTCTGTGGTTCAGTAGGCCACTGCGATTCGCGATAAGTGAAAAATGACTGGTAATCACGATCAACAGCTTTTTTTGAAAACCCCAAAATCAAGGGCTTGCCATCAAGATAGAACCAACAGTCGGGATGATAATAGGGGGCACCTGCTTTATAAAAATTGTCATAAACTTTTTGCATCGAAACAGCGGGAGAAGTATTGGTATAGAAGACAATTCGCGGAGGTTTTTTACCTTGCGCCCTTACTGCATCCATTGCATTCATCAATGCTTCGGCTTGTTTAGGATAGACAAGCGTATTTGTGGCATCAATAACCAGAAGGTCAATATTTGCATCAGTAAGTAACTGTATGCTACGCAAATGAACCCAATAATCGTCACCGCGATAATAACCGTAAATTGGTTTACCCCAAAAATACATTCCAACTCTTCCTCCCGGTTTGTAAACCGGCTGACCCCAATATTTGTTGTCGTAATCTTCAAGTACTTCTGGATGGTTGGGCACAATCTCGCTTAAATCCCAATATTCTTCGGCTGTTTGATCGCCTTGCCACAAAAAGTAGAAAATTGCAACCTGCTTGTTGGTTTTTGGGTTACCAACACTGTTATTCAATGGCAGAACTCTTCCCAAATCATCGGTACCAGCCAACGGTTGGCTGTATGTGACACTGGAAAAAAGTACAAAAAGTAATAATATCAGTTCTTTTTTCATTGTATTGAGTTTTATTTTTTGAAATATAAATTTTTTATTTGTTCATTGCCTTTGTTCTATTTTTCCCATATACAACGATAGTTAAACCGTCTGTTTGGTGCGGTGTCGCCGTTAATACACAGTGAAATCGGATCAGTCAGATCGTCTGCATTATCGCTCCATTTGAAGTCGAATACTAATTTACTTCCTTTCAATTGTAGTAGTTTTCGGGGAACAGCAATCTCAAGTTCTTTGCCTATACAGCTGTATTTCAAATCTGCAACTTCAATCCATTGATTTTCAGACCGGGTACTGTCGTAACGCATCAATGTAGTTGTGTTTGCGCTCTTTACACTTTTATTAATAATGAAATCGTAGCCGTACCAACCTGTTTCAGGATTATTGTCAGCATCAATAAACAGCAACATCCAATTTTTATCAGTGCTCGCAGTAAGTTTTTCAGTGGTTTCGACATAGAAACTAATATTCTGATTATCAACAGCAACCTTACTTGTAAGAATATCATTCCTGCCCGATTCATTAGTATAGTTCAAGCCGCCGTATCCATTATGATTTCGATGAAAAGTGTCGCCTTTTGTATCGCGAAATTCATTGGTAACCTTTTTCCAGTCAGCAAACTGTCCATCAATTTTTATGGAGTGCAACCCTTTCTGTACAGGAATTGGCCTGACTCCTTTGTATTGCCTGATATTTTGTGACATTTGCATATAATAGTTATCGGTGTAACCATCTTTCATTGGTTGCACGCAACGATTAAATTCTGCATTATACTGATCTACAAAGAAGAAAGGACTTTTACGCCGCATAAAGGCGAAATATTCCTTTTGATATTTTCCGGCAGTCCATTCGTTCCAGTCGTTAATATAAAGCATTTCAGGATCTGTTTTTAAAGCTTCGTTCCAACGGTCTTGAAAATATATTCCATAACCTTCCGGATTTTTTACCGTTTTTCCGAGCCAGGGCACAAAAGCGGAATCAGGTCTGTCGTATTCGTTCAGCAAGGGTTCACCAGTTTCTCTGCGCCATGATTTACCCACAAGGCTTGAGGGATGTTGTGCAGGAGTAACAGCAGCCTCCTCCTTTTTACCATTATGAACAGAGACCAGATCGTCAGGATTCATTTTTTTAACTTTTTCGTTACCAAGATCATAACCAAAGCTCCAGTTATCTTCAGTACCAATGTAACGATTACCTGCCCATTCATTGTAACCCCACCACATTGTACGTTTTGTAAAGAAGTTTTTGACCTCTTTTGTGTAATCTTTATAAAACTCTTCGGTGTAATCCGGATCTCCGAAATGCGGATTGTTCTGATCGGTTTTGGCGGCCGAATCGTAGTGAGGATTTGGTTGTTTTACATCTTTACCGTTGGCATCGTATTTTGGAGTGCCATTATATAACATCAACGGTTTGCCGTCCCAGTAAAACCAGAGATCAGTAAAACGGTTTTTTTTATAAATACGGTCGTAAAGATCCTGAACAACAGTGACTACCGGACCATTAAATGCCCAAAAACAGAATTGGGGCACTTTGTTTCCTTCGGCCTTCATTTTTTGCATAGTACTAAAAAGCACTTCCCATTCATCCCAATATCTTACTGCATTTGTTACGTCCATTACTAAAACATCAACTCCTGCATCGGCGAGCATTGACATATCCTTACGGATAACATATTCATCCTGACTAAGGAAATAACCCATTTCAGGTTCGCCCCAATGGTATGAACCTTCGGTCCAAAGTGGGTGTTTGGCATCGAGGCGTGCATCCGGATTGGCCTTTAGAATTTTAGAAACATCGGCAGAATACGGACTTTTAAAATTTGTATAATGATCCTGAGTGTGCCACGTTATATAAAAAATGCTTACAACCCGTCTTTTATCCGTTTTAACAGGACCAACCTTATCGAATTGGGGCATTTTTCGCCCAAGAGCATCAGAAGCCACCCATGTATCGGAGTATAGATCTCTGTAATATTTTGCTTCAGATGTTGAGTCTGCCGATAAAGGATTTGTATGGTCTGAAATCATCTTCCCATTTTTTTCTTTCGCCAAACCTGGCATTGCCAGAAAAACGGATAATAGCAGAAATGCGAAAAACAAAAACAATATGTTTCGAAAATTCAATCGATTCTTTTTCATGTGTTTATAATTTGTTTTTTAATGGCCACATTGCCTGCCCCGATTCTTCGGGGGGAACTCGCCATGATAATCATCCTGCTGTGTGAGAATTACTGCTCATGGCTCGTTTCATAGCAATAAAATTAATATTTGATACTTAAAATATTTACCGGTCCGATCAGTCCTGAGGTTTGCAGTGTATTTCCTGAAGTATAAGGATTTACCGGACACCATGTTAACCGTTGATTGACGGGCAGTTTACTGTCGCCTATTAATCTGTTTACCCATGTATTTACTACTTCTATCTTTAGATCATTTTCCCCCTCTCTAATCATCTTTGTAATGTCGAGCCTGTAAGGTGCTGTCCAGATTCCACCGGCATAAACACCGTTTAATGTGACTTTTGCCATTGCAGTAATTTTACCGAGATTGATGATTACCTGTTCACCGTCCGGAAGTTTCTCAAGGCTGAATTTGCAGTTGTAGAAAGCTGTTCCTGAATAATATTTGATCAGGTCATCCTGCGAAGTTGTCCAATCTTGCAACGTTTCAAAAACAACAGGTTCTTTTGGGCCTCGTTGTAAAGCATTGAAGTTTACTGTCCAAGGTCCTTTAAGTTCCGTCATGATTGTTGGTGTAGGATAATTGGCTTCAACTTTGTTTGTTGAAGCATGGCCTGAAGATTTACGGAATACCACAAACACACTCTCGTAAGATTCCAGTTTCAAAGGAACAGCTGTCACGTTTCCTTTAACAATATAGGAAGTAAGGTTACGAATATAACCTGTTGTAGCTTCCCAAAGTTCGGGTTTCATTCCTTTTACCCTGAATTCGGGTGTGATCGATTTGGCTTCCGTAGTCTGGTTCGATATAAAATAGACTTCAGTGTCACCCAATGTACGATGCCCGTAATGTATCGAATTATCTTCAGGTAATTTGCAGTCGGGTAAACAATTGATCAGCGCAAAAGCTGCTTTCATGTCCATTCCGTTAATGATCATTCCTTTTCCGAATTTGAGTGATTTTACACTTATTCCATCTACTTCGCCCCATAGTTCCTTAGACATTGCTAATATTTGTTGGTCGGCTTCAGGTTGGTTTTGTAAACTTGGTGAACGTTTGGGAGCGGGACCCAGAATGACCGCACCATCATTTACAAGTTGTTTGATTTTAGTCAGCAGTTCGGGGCGCATTGTTTCAAGTAAAGGCAAAACCATGATTTTGTATTGTGTGCCGTGCGGAAGTGTAATGAGTCCGTTTTTTACCGTCATATATTTTTCAATAACCTCAGCATTCATATAGTCAAACTGATAGCCTATCGGGAGGGCAGGGTCTGCAATTCCTGTCATTTTTGGAGCATCTTCACCAATGAAATAGGCCACATCTGCTACATTAAGGCCTTGCTGAAGCATATAGTTCGACCGTTTCAGATATTGAGTATAAACGTCAATTTGAGAGAACCAGGTGTTTTTCCGGTTAAATTCATTGCCGAACCAGGCATTCATTCCGGGATTCTTATCTTCGTAAGGCTGTGTAATATAGACATGTAGAAGAGTGTTATTAATACCCTCGGCAAAGAAACGGTCGCCTCGTTGTTTGATCATAGCAGGATAGCGGCTGAAAGCATTTCCTGCACAGGTATTCGATTCGGCTGAGATTTTTGTCTTTCCATAGATGTGACCGCATGAAGTTGCTGCCCTGTTTTCGATGTCACCAAGTTCACCTTCGCTCCAGAATTCACCGCCAATTTCATCCGACTGACCACCATACATCAGGAATTCACTTGGAAAACCCCAGTGTCCATAACATTCGAGCCAGGTTTTCAGTCCGTATTTATGACTGATATCTCTCAGTCCACCCACATAATCGTAGGCTACTTTGTCTGCCACCATGCGCCGCATATCCCAAAGAAAACG
>CAILKW010000678.1 GCA_903834845.1 uncultured Bacteroidia bacterium
ATCCTGTTGATCGTAGTAACCAGGAAATGGAGCTAAGGATTCAAAAACCAGAGAGCCTGGCAGGGATTTACCGGGGACGACAAATAATGATTCACTCTTTCCTAACATTCCATACACTTCGTCTTTTCTGTTATTTCCCATGTTATCAACGTTTTAAAAAATTAGTTTCTCAATTCCTGTGCCGTTTATCTGTTTCAGAGATTATAAAAAGAGGCATTTCAAATTTACAGTTAATAAAGCATTATTTTGAGTTTAAAACAATTATTTTGCGAAAAAAAATATGAAATGTAATCGGGCCAATTAATTCCATAGTTTTGTCTCAGGAAATCCCGATTCGATAAATATAAACTTTTTATCCGATTATACTTTTTGGCGAACAAATTCGGAATAGTTCCTTCAGTGTGAGCGTTTTTGGAAATTTTTAAAAATTATGAATAGCAAAATACTCAATATTGAGAGCTTAGGTGTCGTTACAATAAGCAAAAACCGACAGGCCACAAGGCATAGAATTACTGTCAAACCTGATGGTACAATCAGGGTAACAATTCCCTGGATTGCTTCATTCAGAAGTGGTGAACTTTTTCTTTCCGAACATCGTGAATGGATAGTTCAAACAAAAGAAAAACTGGCTCAAAAGCAAATTACGCCAAAATTGATTCATTCTGGTCATTTATTTTCAACCCGAAATTACCATTATTACGTCAGTTCAGCTGATATACCTCGGTTCAGAATAAGATATGATGAAAATGAAAAAAGAATTTACTTTGAATTTCCTGTTAATCAATTAATAGAATCGGATGTATTGCAAAAACAGATTAAACATGCTGTTGAAAACGTTCTTCGGTTTGATGCAAAGAAATTCCTTCCTGCACGAATTGCGGAACTCGCATTAAGTCTGGGATACATATATAATAAGGTGACGATTAAAAACAATAAAACAAACTGGGGTAGTTGCTCAAATCGTAAAAACATAAATCTGAATCTTCACCTTATGCGGTTAAGTGACAATTTAATAGATTATATTATTGTACATGAACTTGTTCATACTGTTATTCCAAATCATGGAGCCAAATTCAAAGCAATTATGCAAAAACACTTTGTAAATGCTGAGGAAATGGATAAAGAAATAAGGAAAATCAAAACCGGAATATATTAATTATCACAGTTCTAATAATCCGGCATGATCGGCCATTACGGTTAATATATAGGAAAGAACAAATGCAAATACTGGCGCAATAAACCATATAATCCAGAGTCTCTTCACTACCTTATTTGAAAAAGTCTCTTTCCAGCCTTTCTTGGAAACACTTAAAGCCAGAATTGCAAAAGTATTCAACTGTACAAGTGAGGTAGGAATCCCTTTAGAAACTGAAGCGGCAAGCAGCAATGAAGCCGTGATAAAGGAAATAATAGAGGCCTCAACTTTTCCGATTTCCACTATTTCAACTCCGGTTTTTACAATTAACTTCCTTCCAAATATTGAGCTTCCGATACCAAAGGACGGAGCAATAATTAAGGTTGCAAGAATCATGATCAGCACAAAATTACTTCCTGTAGGATTGATATGTAATTCATTGGTAATCATTGACGCAATTGGCCCGGAAGCGTTGGCCACGTTGTTGGATCCAATAGAAAATGCAACATAACAACTGGTGATTATCACAATCCAACGGAATAACGACTGTCTTTTTAGTGTTTGGAAATACCCTGGGTGTTTGGTGTCAAACCGTTTAATAAAAACGTTTGCAATCAAATACATAATTCCGAATGAAATAATTGGGAGCAAAATCCACATGGGAATGATTTCCATAAAAACTTTTTTGCTGTTTAGTTGCCCGATATAATGGGCGGGGGCAGCCAATGCCAAAACTGTTGACTGAGATGTTGATTGAGGAACTCCAAGAAGGTTGGCGAATAACAGCGAAAGTGCAACCGAAAAAAGGATGATAGTTGTCAACGTATAGTTTAAACTCTCAGCAGGTAAAATACCTTTACCTAATGTAATTGCAGTATTCTTACCAGCCAAAAGGGCACCAATAAGAACACATAACCCAAAAAGTCCGGGAATAAGATCCTTTCGTAATATTCCAGATCCATAGGCAGTTGCAAATGATGGAGAAGTTCCACTGCCTCCCATATTAATTGCCAGAAACATGGCAACCAGAAAAGGAAGTAACAATCCGTTAAGCATTGGTGACAACATATTCATCAAAATTTTTACTTTGCGAAGATATTTAATTAAGCTGAAAGAGCAAACAAATTTTGCAATTATCGAAAAAACAAAGAACTTTGAGCAAAAATAGAAATATTTCTATTTCCAATTATGTGTAACGAAATTTCTATACAACAAGTAATGCTTATTTAATATGGTTAAATGGAATACAATAATTGAAGACTGTAGGCTCGGACTTGAAGATCGCAGGGTTCAGGATGGTGATGATATTAGATCAACTTTCCAACGCGATTACGATCGAATTATATTCTCCTCTGCTTTCAGACGCCTTCAGAATAAAACACAAGTATTTCCTCTTCCAGGAAGTATTTTTGTCCACAACCGACTGACTCACTCCCTCGAAGTGGCCAGTGTTGGCCGATCTTTGGGAAATTTGGTCACAGCAGCTTTTGGAATAAACCATGATCTTCAATTTCAAAATTATATTGGCGAGATAGGTTCAATAGTATCTGCGGCATGTCTTGCTCACGATTTAGGAAATCCACCTTTTGGACATTCAGGGGAGAGTGCTATCGCCGATTTTTTTAAAAGAGGTGCTGGTGCAAAATATAGGAGTGAAGTAACTGTAGCGCAATGGACAGATTTTACTTGTTTTGAAGGAAATGCCAATGCGTTCAGAGTACTTACCCATCAGTTTACAGGAAAAAGAAATGGTGGTTTTGCGTTGACCTATAGTACTCTTGCAAGTATTGTAAAGTATCCTTTCGAATCTTCATTATCGGGCGGAAAATCTAAATTTGGATTTTTTCAAAGCGAAAAGGAGATATTTCAGAAAATCGCCTCGAAAATTGGAATGGCTCAACTTTCTGACGAACCACTCAGATTTACGCGCTATCCGTTAGTATATTTGGTTGAAGCTGCTGATGATATCTGTTATCAGATTATGGATGTGGAAGATGCCTACAAACTGAGTATATTGACTTATAATGAAACTGAAGCTCTTTTTCTTAATTTCTTTCACGATGAAAAGGATTATCAGTTACTGGATAATATAGCTCGCAATTTAGAGATAGTAAGTGATTCAAACGAAAGAATTGCTTACTTAAGAGCTATGGTGATAGGTAAACTTACAAAAGAGTGTGCCGACATTTTTATTTCTCAATTTGAAGTTATTAACTGTTCAGAAAATATTTCACCCCTATTTGATTCATTAACTGAACCTTCGAAAAGTGCAATGTCTCAAATTAGAATGGTGTCTCTGAATAGAATTTACAACGACAGGGCAGTTATCGAAATAGAGATTGCAGGTTACAAGATACTTGGAACATTGCTGGATGCTTTAATTACGGCTGTTGTGGAACCTCATAGCTTTTTGTCGAAAAAACTTTTGTCCCTGATTCCTTCTCAATATCAAAATTCTGATGTTTCGATGTATTCTAAAATTCAGTCGGTAGTTGATTTTGTTTCCGGAATGACTGATCTTTTTGCACTCAACCTTTACCGGAAAATTTCGGGCATGGAATTGCCTGGAATTGACTGATCTTTAAAAAAACTATTCATTTACAACTTGTTGGAATATCATTTAATTACTTACTTTTGTATTAAACATTGTGTGATGAAAAGGTTTTTTAACGTTACCGGATTGTGTATTCCTGAAAAGCACTATATGGTTGATCCTTTACGTGGGCTTAATGATACTATTTTTGACCTAATTAACAATGAGTATTATTTTACAATTCATGCCCCACGGCAATCGGGAAAAACAACTATGCTACACGCGTTGATGAAAAAAATTAATATAGAAGATGAAAGAGTGTGTCTTGTTTTTTCGTTGGAAACAGCGGGTTACAGAAGTATTTCGGAGACAGATGCCAACACAAAGATTGTGAAAGCTATAATTATATCGGCAGATATTTTTCTGGAAGAACAGTTCAGACCCAAATTGTCCAGAGAACTTTCCTATTACACTATGAAAGATATGCTGAACGAATGGTGTAAGCAATTATCTAGGCCGTTAGTTTTGTTAGTAGATGAAATTGACTCATTATATGACGATGTTTTAAATTCGGTTTTGCGGCAGTTTAGAGATGGATTTCAATTGCGTCCCAAAGGTTTTCCATCATCGGTTACTTTGGTAGGACTACGAGATGTACGTGAATACAAAGAGAAAGTTAGGGATAACGATAAATCAATTGGCAGTGGTTCGCCATTTAATATTAAAGCAAAATCACTAACTATCAGAAATTTTTCACGTAGTCAGATAGCAGAGCTAATGCAACAATACACTGATGAGGGTGGACAAAATTTTTCGGATGAAATTATTGATTTGTTTTATTCCTATACATCAGGGCAACCGTGGTTGGTAAATGCCTTGGCGAATGAAATTGTTGTGGAAATTCTTCAGAAGGACTCATCAAAACCTATTACTGTTGAGTTAGTGGTTCAAGCCAAAGAGAACCTGATTTTGAGAAGAGATACTCACCTTGATAGTTTGATAGACAAACTTCACGAACCTCGTATTCAGCCTATAATAGATGCTATTCTTTCGGGTGCTGATATTCAATATAGTGAGTATAACGATGACTTAAAATATGCCGAAGATCTGGGTATAGTAGTTAAAGCCGTTGAAAATGACGGAGTGAAAATATCAAACCTGATTTATAATGAGATAATACCTCGTGTATTGAATGCCAATTTTCAGGATTTGATAACGCCCAAGGTTGAACGTCAATGGTATTTTAAAGACGATGGGAAATTGGATATGAATTTGTTACTTAAAGAGTTTCAGAAGTTTTATCGCCGACATTCCGAAAGTTGGCTGGGTCAATTTAGTTTTAGAGAGAGTGGTCGTCAATTGTTATTGATGGCATTTTTACAACGTATTGTTAATGGCGGAGGCATAGTAGAAAGAGAAATGGCTTTAGGCAGTGGCCGTTGCGATTTACTAATAGAGTATGCCGGTGAACGTTTTGTAATTGAATTGAAAATCAGGTACGATTCCTATTCTTTTGATGATGGGAAAGACCAGATTGCCCGCTACCTTGACAAATTAGGATTTAAACATGGCTACCTAATGCTTTTTGAAACTCAAAACTCAAATATAATTTCGTGGGAACAACGCATAAAATGGACAGAATTGGAACACGAATGGCACAACTTAAAAAAACAAATTTCTTTAGTGGAAATGTAGTTTTATTGATTTTTCCCAATGATATTCGAAATTAATTTTATTGTCAAGACAACTTAATATTGTGAAGTTCATTCAATATGTTTTTTATAGAATTATATTTCTGATTGTTATTATTTTGTTGTTGCCTCAATCGGGTCGAGCACAAGATATTCAGGAGATTAAAATAACAGGCAGTTTTAATAAAGTCCCTCTTCAGACTTTTTTTAAAACTCTCGAAATTAGCTATGGCATCAGGTTCTTCTATAAAGAAGAATGGATACTACCAACCGAGATTAACATGACATTCAAGGATATACCGTTAATTCAGGTTCTGAATCAGGTTTTCAAGGATAGGAAATTGGTATTCAAGTTCTTTCAGAATAATTCAGTTGTTATTTTTCCTCAAGGATCTGATGGTAGGGAAGGATTTGGTGCTTATGAATCTCAGGTTTTGGTCATAGGTGACCCACTAAATCAGGGTCGTTATCAGCGTGCAAAACTTCAGGGAAAAGTTCTTGATGGTAAAAACGGTGAACCATTGGCTGGTGCAGTAATTTTCAATCCTGAAAGTGGTCTCGGGACTTCAACCGATTCAAATGGAAAGTATGTTTTTGAAATGGCAACCGGTGAATTGAACCTTAGGATATCATTTGTTGGTTACGAAAATCAAAATCAGAAAATTCGGCTCATTCAAAATGGAATTGCTGATTTCGAACTATTTGAAGAGAGCCATAATATTGCAGAAGTAACTGTGATTGGTGAAGATGCTAAAGCGTCTAAGGCTCAGACGAGTATGATAAAAATGACCTCCATCACTTTGAAAGAGCTTCCTGTCCTCATGGGTGAAGCTGATTTGATAAAAAGTATCGTAATGATGCCTGGTGTTCAAAGTATTGGCGAGATGTCATCCGGTTTTAATGTGCGTGGCGGTAACACAGATCAGAATCTCGTGTTGTTGAATGGTTCTCCGGTTTTTAATACAACCCATCTGTTTGGTTTCTTTTCCATGATTAACCCTGATGCAGTTAAAGATGTTATTCTATATAAGGGCGGAATTCCTGCCGCCTACAGCGAACGCATCTCATCAGTTATGGATGTTGAACTAAAGGAAGGAAGAGTTGAAAACATTGGAGTAAATGGTGGCATAGGTTTGATAAATAGCCGTCTAACCATAGAAGGACCATTTGCGAAAAAGAAAAAAAGTACCTTTATGATCGGCGGTCGAAGTACTTATTCAGACTGGCTGCTCCAGCAAACAAAGAATCCAATTTTTATGAACAGTGTTGCTCATTTTTACGATGTTAACTGCTCCTCAAATATTGAATTTAGTCCTAAAAATCATTTAAAACTAACCGGTTACATGAGTTCTGATGTATTTAACCTTAATTCAAATTCGCTTTATAATTATGCTAATTCGCTTGGTTCGCTGAATTGGAAGTTGAATATTTCAAAAAAATTTATTTCAAATTTAAGTCTCGCCTACAGCAAATATGATTTTAAAATGGATCAGCAAGATCCTGTTCTGCCCGAAGATGACTATTTATTAAAATCAAATATCCAATACGGTAGTCTCAAATATGCACTTTCTTTTTTCCCTGCCGACCGCCAACGAATTAATACCGGTTTTCAGTCCATTGGCTATTGGATTAATCCAGGTGTAATTCTTCCTGCGCAGTTTAATTCAAACGTAATTTCCGAATCAATGAAAAAAGAGCAAGCTGCCGAGCTCTCTTTATTTGCAGATGACGATTTTGATTTGTCTGAAAAACTGTCGTTTAATCTTGGCTTGCGATACACTCAGTTTATTAATTACGGACCCGGTATTGTTTATAATTATGCTTCAGGACTTCCGAAAAGCCGTAGTACTTTAATTGATTCAACAGTTTACAATTCTGCCTCTGTCATTAAAACCTATAAAGGCCTCGAACCCCGCATAGCAATGAAATATAATCTAAAAAGTGGAGGGTCTTTAAGGTTAAGTTACCAGCGAATTCATCAGTTTATTAGTCAGATTTCAAATACAGCTGTGATATCGCCTGCAGATTACTGGAAACCTGCGGATTCGAATCTTGCCCCGCTTATCAACGATCAGATCGCTTTAGGATTTTTTAATAATGAAAAGGGGGGAGGATATGAAACATCGGTTGAGCTGTATTACAAGAAACTAAGTAACCTTTTGGAATACAAAAATGGTGCTCAATTACTTATGAATCATTATATAGAAACAGATCTCCTTTTGGCTCATGGTTATTCGTCCGGTATTGAGTTATTTGTAAAGAAAACGGAAGGTCGTTTAAATGGATGGATCAGTTATACATATTCCAGAACTTTTCGAAAAGTCGAAAGTCAGTTTAGTGAAGAGAGCATCAACAACGGGCAATATTATCCTTCGGTGTACGATAAGCCTCATGATCTCTCGGCTGTTATGAATTACAAAATTAGTCGGCGCTGGCGATTCTCCGGAAATTTTGTGCTTTCTTCCGGCAGGCCAATTACACTACCGGAGCAAAAATATAATTACAGATCAAATCAGGTTGTGATCTATTCTGATAGAAACAAATATCGTATGCCTGCATATCATCGTGTGGATGTGAGTATTACATTTGATGAAAACCTTCGCATAAAACGAATGTGGAAAGGAAGCTGGACTTTTTCCATTTATAATCTTTATGGCCGTAAAAATCCTTATTCTGTTTTTTACCGCAAAGAACCATCATTGCAAAGTACAGAAAAAAACAGATATTCCATTTACAAATTATCAATCATTGGTACTCCCGTTCCTTCGATTACCTATAATTTCAAATTCTGATGCGTAAAAAACTTTTATATCTCTTTTTCTGGTTACTACTCCTTGCCTCCTGCGAAGAGTATTACAAACCGGCTATTGACCAAATAGAAGGACAGCTGGTTATCGAAGCTTTCATAACCAATGATCAATCAAGAAATTTTGTTCGTCTCACTAAAACTCGTAATTTTTATAGCGTGCAGCCATCTCAGGTAGTATCCGGAGCCAGAGTTGAACTTATCGAAATCAATGGTAAGATTACACAAGGCATTGAAATTAGTTCGGGGAATTTTACCTTTAATACTCTACCCGTAATCGGGAAAAACTATAAGCTGCGCGTTTTATTGCTTCGCGATATTTACGAGTCCGAGGTGGTCTCCATGCCTCCTCTGCCGTCAATAGTTGGTTTTTATACTGGTCACATAGTTGAAAAAGTTTACGTAACCGATGGGTATGGTTCACCACATGCTTTTGATGTGCCACAACGTGAAATCTACATTGATGCACCCGTTTCTGATAAACTTTCCCATTACAGGTTCTCTACAAGAACAATTTTGGAATGGATTTACAACCCGCCTTCCATAACGGGTCCGCCACCTCCATCAATTTATGGCTGGCAATCGTTTTACCAAAATGAGAAATTCAACCTTGCCGGACCGAAAAAATTCAGTCAGACTGAAAAAATTGAAAAGTACCCGCTTTTGAAATTGTATTATAATGCAAGTGCATACCTTCAAACCGACACTTTATTCTCAAATGGATGGATAATTATCATAGATCAATTTGGTACGTCTGAAGGATCTTACGAATTTCATAAAAATCTTAATAGCCAATTTGCTGCCGATGGTAGTTTATTCGATCCTGTTCAAACTCAAATTTTCGGAAATATCACCTGTACCTCTGATCCTTCGAAAATTGTTTTTGGTTATTTCGATTTGAATTCGTATCGTCAGTACCGATACTATTTGTACATTTCAAACTCTATTAGTCCTGGTATTCCCAGACAAATATTTCGCTATCCCATTATTCCGGACACAGGAAAAACTGTTGGTATGCCACCCGATTGGTGGGAATAAACCATTTTTAAATGATAATGTCAACATGCAACCAATTAAAATACCGTTTATTAAGTGAAAAGAAAAATAGTAATAATGTTACTCTCCTTTGTTTTTTTTACGGGAAAAGCACAGCATAAAGAATGTTTGAGCCTATTCACAGACCATGATCTTTACGTAAGTGGTGAAACCCTTTTACTTAAGGTTTTTGCTCCGGCAAGCGAAAAATCCGGGATTGTTAATATCGATCTTGTCAGTTCTGTTGGTAAAAAGATTTTAGGAATTAACATAGAAATTATTGAATATCAGGCTGATGGATTTATTTATCTTCCAGATTCACTTTCTTCGGGGTGCTATCTGCTCCGCTCCTCAACAAGAACCAATAATACCTTAACGATCAAGGAGTTATTTATCGTTAACCGATTTGTAGGACTACCTGAATCAAATACTCTTACACGACCAGTGGTTGTTCTTCCAATGTATGAATCTTTGGTTTCTGAAATAAAAATAACTGGCATTCAGTCGCAGTATAAAACCGGAGAAATCGGACATTCAACAATTCAAATCCCATCCGAATTTCTGAATCAAATAGATGGAAATATTTTGGTGGAGGTAGTAAAGGTTACTCCTGAGTATAAAAGCACTACTTTTTTGATTAAATCAGATTCTTTGAGGAGTCCAATCCCTGTTAAGGAAGGAATTATCCTCGAAGGTTTGGTCACAGATGTAAAAACGACCCAACCTTTTCAAAATGCAGTAGTCTATCTGTCCATTCCTGATTCAATTCCTGAATTTCAATATTTTATAACAGGGAAAGATGGCCGTTTCTATTTTCAGATTGAAAAATACTATGGGAAAATGCCTCTTGTAATACAGTGCTTTGCCAGAGAAAAATTTCGGTTTCTGAAGATTGAAATTATTGATTCCAAAAATGTTAGCAGTTTAACACCCTCTTTTACTGCAAGTACTTTTATGCCTGCACTTCGAAAGACTGTTGATCAAAAAATAGATGCCGTTACTTTTCGAAAAATCTTTCATCAACAGGAGATTTCCATTCAACCTAATTGTATTGTCAAAAGAGAGAAGTATCCTTTCTATGGTATGCCAACAAAAGTTATCGATCCGCAACTTTTTATTGATTTACCCAATTTTAATGAAATATCGCGTGAACTGCTGCCAGGTGTAAAATACCGAAATTATAACCGCATTCCAACTTTGCAGGTTTTCAACGTAGCCCAACAGGTTTTTTTCAATGAGCAACCTTTGCTTTTGCTCGATGGTATCCCAATTCGAGATCTCAATGTAATTAAAGATATGGGATCAAAAGATATTGACAAAGTTGAGATATGTCAAAGTGAAAGATTTTTTGGAGACCTGATATTTCCAGGGGTTATTGCGATTTATACCTCAAAAGCCGATTATTCACGTGTGGCAGAATCTAACGATCTTATAAAAGTCAACCTTGACGTAATTCAGCC
>CAILKW010000679.1 GCA_903834845.1 uncultured Bacteroidia bacterium
ATAATAACCATTCCGTTTGTTGTTGTTGGTACCCTGTTTATTATGGGGCATTACGTGAAAAAAGAAAAAAAACTTTCGTAACAATTCATCTATTAATAACAAGAGCCACTGATTATCAGTGGCTTTTTGTATTTTAATCGTACATTAGCCGGAACTTGAATTTTAACAACATCTTGCTCAATTGCTAAAAGAACTTATTAATGAAGATCATTCTATTTCAGTAAGTCTTCAGAATCGCATGATAAAATACCAACAAAATGTATCAGGTCAGTTCAAATCCTCTTCAGGTACAAAGCATTTTCCTATCCGAAGATCAGTTATCAATACCACAATTAAGAATAACCAGAACCCTTTGAATCCAATTTCACTGATTAATCCCTAATAATCAGAAGGTAAGTACAGTTACTCCACTTTTTTTCATAAAAAATCTTGTTATTCAGTTTAATATTCTTTCCTTTGCTCATAGAAGAATGATTTTGAATAACTTTGAATACGAATTTTCATTAAGATACAAACAATAAATGCAAGGAAAACAACTTAGACTATTAGAAACCGAACTGTGGAGGGCGGCTGACCAATTGAGAGCCAACAGTAAACTGACTGCTTCGGAATACTCAATGCCTGTATTGGGTCTCATCTTTTTACGTCATGCTTACAACCGTTTCAGGAAAGTAAAAATTGAGGTTGAAAAGGATCTGCCAACTCATCCGCAACGTGGCAAACGCCCTTTGACCAAAAGGGATTTTGAAGAAAAGAATTCGATGTTCCTGCCGGAGAAATCGCAGTTTGACTATTTGGTTTCCCTTCCCGAAAGTGAAGACATTGGTGAAGCCATAGACAACGCCATGAAATTGATTGAGGAGGAGTATGACAACCTCAAAGGTGTTTTACCCAAAAACTTTTCGATTTTCAGCAAAGATTTGTTACGGGAACTACTTCGCATTTTCAATAAAGAAGTGTTGCAAAAGGCTGAAGGTGATCTGTTTGGTAAGATTTACGAATACTTTCTCGGTAAATTTGCCATGACAGGGGCACAGGAGGGGGGCGAATTTTTTACACCAATGAGCTTGGTAAACACAATCGTAAACATAATTGAACCTGACCACGGAATTGTATTTGATCCGGCCTGCGGTTCTGCCGGTATGTTCGTACAAACAGGATATTTTATTGAAAGCGAGGGTTTGCAACCTGCCGAAAAGGTAACTTTCTACGGACAGGAAAAAGCGGATCTCAATACCAAATTAGCCAAAATGAACCTTGCTGTTCATGGGTTGGAAGGGAACATACAGGAGGGAAACACTTTCTACGAAGACAAACATGACTTGGTTGGGAAAGCCGATTTTGTGATGGCCAATCCTCCGTTTAATGTTGATGGTGTTGACAAGGGGAAGGATAGCGTGAAGAAAGATCCCCGACTTTTATATACAAAAGATATTAACGGAAGCGTTACCAGGCTTTTACCCAAGAACGACAATGCCAACTATTTATGGATACAGTATTTTTATGGGTATCTGAAACCCACCGGTCGTGCAGGTTTTGTAATGGCTTCATCGGCAAGTGATGCGGGACACAGCGAAAAAGATATTCGTGAAAAATTAGTCAGAACCGGAGCTGTTGATGTGATGGTTGCTATTGGTAATAACTTCTTCTATACCCGTTCGTTGCCTTGTACCCTTTGGTTTTTCGACCGTGGAAAAGAAATTCTCACACATGAATATCTCCAAAATGAATCAACACAAAAGACGCCAATTCAAATAGAGGGTGTATATAGTGGGGAGCAATACACTGGGAGGAAAACTGTGGAAATCCATCTGCCTCCGCTATTGCTTGAACATGCCAGGGAATTAAGAAAAAACAAGACTGAAGCTGAGGATATGCTTTGGCAACTGATCAGGAACCGGCAATTGAACAACATGAAGTTCAGAAGGCAACATCCTTTGAAAGTGGGTTTTGTTTTGGATTTCTTTTGTGCCGAAACAAGGTTGGGTATCGAGCTGGATGGCGGGTATCACAACACACCTGAACAGATCGAATATGACAAAAAAAGGACGGAAATCGTTCAGAAGGAGTACGGGGTCAGGATCATAAGGTTTAAGAATGAGGATGTGATATACAAGACTGAGGAGGTGCTGAGGGGAATCTTGGCCTCACCCCCGGCCCCTCTCCATGCTGGAGAGGGGGGTGATCGTGCTGGGGATATTGAATTTCATTCTAAAGATAAGCAACAATCATCTATTCATATTGGTGATGGACCTGTGGTGCGGACAAAAGATACTGTGTTGATGTTGGATGCACGGAAGATTTACCGGAAAGTAACCTCGAAAGTAAACGATTTTAGCCCGGAGCAATTGCAAAACCTGATTTGTATTGTAAACCTGTATCGTGGCAATACCCAAAAATTCAAAACGGTTGTAAATGGTTATATGCAAACCGCTGCAAGTCTGGCCAAAGAGACTGCGGTGGCTACAGCCGGACTTCAAAAGGTGATGAACAAGGTCCGGCAATCGTGGATTGGATTTGCTGTAAAATATGCAAAAGAGAATACTGATGCACCAAACCTCGCCGATTCCCTTAACCTTGAAGGATGGGACGAGCTGATCGGATTGCAAACTGAATTCATCGAATTTGTTTCAAGTCATTCTGAGAAAACCTCCCTTCTAAGTTTTGGAGCTGGCATTGGTGAATCAAACAATAAGGTTATCAGTCATGTTGCGGACGCCTCCCCTCTCTTTTTTGGAGAGGGCGCGGGGGTGAGGACAAAATCACTCCGCAAACCCCAGGACAAACTCCTAAAGCAACTCCTCGACACCATTGCCACTGCCGTAAAAGAGCTCCAGCTCAACAAGAACAAAGATTGGAAAGAGCTGAACATCAAAGAACAGCTCGACCAATTGAAAGACCTTCAATTTCAACTCAGTGGAAATCCCAATGAAGAAGACCCAGGATTGTTACACGAAACCGAATATTTCTGGAAACAGGCACATTGGCTCACAAGCCGTTTCCCCCAAGGTGTTTATACCGATGTGGAAGGTTTGTGCAAAGTTGTTACCCAGGCTGACATCGAAGCCAAAGATTGGAGTCTTAGTCCCGGCCGTTATGTGGGTGTTGACACAGCCACCGATGATGATTTTGATTATGATGAACGCCTCAAAGAAATTCATATCGAATTGGAAGGGCTAAATGAAGAAGCGGTTACTTTGTCTCAATTAATTGCATCCAACTATAAAAGCATATTGTGATGAATAGCAATTTGAGTCTTTATAAAAATTTGCTTGGCGATATTAAAAGCAGGGTTCGGCAGGGACAATTGCGGGCCAATTTGTCGGCAAATGCTGAAATGTTGGCTACTTATTGGGATATTGGAAAAATGATATACCAACGTCAGCAACAAGAAGGTTGGGGAAAAGGCGTTGTACCTCGTTTGGCAAAAGATCTTAAAAATGAATTAGCTGAAATTAAAGGGTTTTCAGAACGTAATTTGAAATTCATGATCCAGTTTTTTCGTGAATATTCTGAATTAATTTCGATTGGGAAACGGACAGTTTCCCAATTCGATGATGGTGATGAGGTAAAAGAGAAACTGTCCGTTTCCCAATTTACCGAAAACAGAAAATCAATTACCACACAGCCCATTTCAAAATTACAAGAGTTTGATATTCAGGATAAATTAATCTTAGCAACTGGTTGGGCACATCACATTATTTTAATTCAAAGAATAAAAGATTTGCCAATACGTTATTGGTACATGCAGCAAATATTAGCCAATGGGTGGAGTCGCGACATGTTAATTGACATGATCAAAAGCAACCTCCACAAGCGGCAAGGCAACGCGATAACAAATTTTGACAGAACATTGCCTGCGCCCCAATCTGAATTAGCCAAACAAATGCTGAAAGACCCTTATATCTTTGATTTTATGACTTTAGCAACACCCTTTTCCGAAAGGGAATTAGAACTTGAACTAATTAAACATGTCGAAAAATTTCTGATTGAATTGGGTGCTGGTTTTGCGTTTGTCGGACGGCAATATAAGTTGGATATCAGCGATAAAGAATTTTCAATTGATCTGCTGTTCTATCATTTGAAGATGCGATGTTATATTGTGATTGATCTAAAAAAAGGAGAATTCATTCCCGAATTTGCCGGCAAAATGAATTTTTATTGTTCGGCGGTTGACGACATGCTACGTCATCCAACAGATGAGCAGACCATTGGACTAATTCTGTGCAAAAGCAAAGACAAACTTTTCGCCGAATATGCCCTTAAAGACATTAACAAACCCATCGGAATTTCGGAGTATGAGCTAACCCGGACCCTTCCCGATAATTTTAAGGGCAGTTTGCCAAGCATCGAAGAAATTGAAGAAGAGTTGAACCAAAAACTGGAAGAAAACTTATGATGTACAAGATATATAATGAATTGGAAGGGCTAAATGAAGAAGCTGTTGCATTGGCGAATACCATTTCTGGAAATTTTAAAGAGATGGCAATATGAAATGGGAAAAAGTTGAAATAGGGAAAATATCAAAGGTTATTTCGGGCTATCCTTTTAAATCACAAGATTTTAAACCTGTAGGAACACCAATTGTAAAAATCAAGAATATCAAAGATGAGAATATTGTTTTAAATGAAAGTGATTGTGTTGATTCTGCAATTGAAGTTCCAATTAGATTCCATTTAAACAAAGGTGACATTTTAATTTCTTTGACAGGTTCACATATTACGTTGCCTTCATCGGTTGTTGGAAGAGTTGCGAAATATAGACATGATACAAATTCATATTTAAATCAGCGGGCAGGAAAATTCATTAATATTGATCTTGAAAAATGTATCAAAGATTATTTGTTTTATTTTCTCATTCAAAAGGAAACGTTAACGAGAATAGCCTTAAAAGCACAAGGAGCAGCAAATCAGGCTAATATTAGTCCAGGTGATGTTGAAGGTGTAGAAATCAATCTACCCCCTCTTCCCACCCAACGCCGCATTGCCTCCATTTTATCGGCTTATGATGATTTGATTGAAAACAATTTGAAGCGGATAAAATTGTTGGAGGAGAAGGCGTTTGTTAGTTATAAGATGTTATTTGATGGGTTAAAAGTATCTGAAAAGATCAACCTTTATGATTTTACAGATGTACAAATGGGATATGCATTCAAAGCAGATGCTTTTAATGAAAATGGAGAGGGAACCCCAATAATTAGAATTAGGGATATACCAAACCAAATAACAAAATCCTATACTACACAGGAAGTTGAGGCAAATTATTTTGTTGAGAAAGGTGATTTATTAATTGGAATGGACGGGGAATTTCACATGAATGAATGGCAGGGTCAAAGAGGGTATTTAGTACAACGAGTTTGCCGATTACGTGCAAAGAACCCTTTATACCAAAGTTATTTATGGCAAGCACTAATAGAACCAATTCATTATTATGAAACAACTATAACAGGCGCAACAGTTTCGCATTTAGGAAAAAAGCATTTGGAAGAAATTAGCATTTCAAAACCATTAAAATCAATGAATTCGACTTTAGAGGGAATGAATCAAATGCGAAAACTGAAAGTTAATTTGGCAGAACAAAATGCCAAACTTCGGGAGGCGCGGGATATTTTGTTGCCGAGGTTGATGAGTGGGGAGATTGTGGTATAGGGTTTGGCGTTGGTAGGTCGTTGATTAGGCGTTAGTTGGTAGTTTGTGCGAGCGGCGTGGCAAGTGTCGGGGCAGTCGTCGGGGCGGTCCCTTGTGGCCGCCCTCAATATTTTTACGAATATTAAATTTATTGGGCGGCTACGGTATTTTTAGGAATATTTTATTGGGCGGATAGGGTATTTTTAGGAATAATTATTTGGGCGGGCACGGTATTAAAGGGCGGCTACGGTATTAATCGGAATAATCTTTTGGGCGGATAGGGTATTTTTGGGCGGATAGGGTATTTTGGGGCGGCCACGAGGGCCGCCCCAACGTTGAGGGCCGCCCCGACGTTGATTATTCGAAAAAATAATTAGTAATTTTGGATAGATTTTAATACGGAGGTCAGAATATATAACGGAATAAAATATGAACCAATACGATCCAAAAATTCACCACAGGCGGTCAATCAGGTTAAAAGGATACGATTATTCGCAAGAAGGATTGTATTTTATTACTTTATGTGTTCAGAACCGCAAATCTTTTTTTGGTAAAATTGTCACATCGTTGGAATTGTCCAATGCTGGGAAAATGGTCGAAACGGAATGGTTAGCATTGACTGTCAGGTTTCCAAATATACGATTGCTCGAATATTGTGTAATGCCTAATCATTTTCATGGGATTTTGGAAATTGTTGGGGCGAATGTGGGGGCGAATGTGGGGGCGAATGTGGGGGCGAATGTGGGGGCGAATGTGGGGGCGAATGTGGGGGCGAATGTGGGGGCGAATGTGGGGGCGACCACAAGGGTCTCCCCTACTGTTGGCGATATGATGGATGCGTTCAAATCAATTACTACGGTGGAATATATTCGCGGGGTTAAAAATTCGGGATGGCAACGTTTTGATGGAAAACTATGGCAACGTGATTATTACGAACACATTATCCGTAATGATGAGCAATACGAACGGATTGCAAATTATATCGTCAACAACCCTTCCAAATGGTTGCAGGATAAATTTAACCCAACAAATCCAGAATCTAAACCTTGATACTATGCCATCTAAACCGTTTTGAAGAATTTGAAAAAATATTTATTCACTGTTGTAGTGAATAAATTGCAGATATAATTACCTTTGCAAAACCAAAATCATGAAAATTGAATTTGAACAAGAGTATTTACGTGAACTGTTTGAGGAGGGCAAGGCATCGGGCAAGAAACACCGTTACCAGCCGCAGGTAATTAAGCAGTACAGGAAAGTATTTGACTTGTTGTATGATGCACCAAATACTGAATATTTATATTTACATAAAAGCCTTCATTATGAGAAGAAGGAAGGTAATCTTGCCGGAACTGAAGCTGTGTATGTGAATATGCAATACAGGCTTGAGTTTCGGAGCAGATTAGAAGGCACCGAGTCCAATGTAATCACTATTTGTTCATTACTTGATTTGAGCAACCATTTTAAATAATTGAAAATGGAAACAAAAGAATATATACCATTTGAGGCAACACATCCCGGATTTGTTTTAAAAGAAGAATTACAAGCAAGAGGCATAAAGCAAAAGGAATTTGCATTAGATATAGATATGCAGCCAACCATGCTCAATGAACTGATAAAAGAAAAAAGGGCTATTACTGCCGAAATTGCCCTTTCGTTAGAAAAGGCTTTGGATATTCCAGCCGATTTTTGGATGCGTTTTCAAGCCGGATACGAATTGGATTGTGCACGTATAAAAGAACGAAATATTCGCAAAACCCAACAAATTGAGATATGGGCTTTGATCAAGCAATTTGTTCCTGTTTCGATATTTGAAAAGAGGGGAATCTTAACCAATTCGTTAAGCGAAAATATTTCACGGATTTGGGAAATATTTGAAGTCAAAAGTGTTACAGAATTAGAAGCAAGTTTTTTATCAAACAAAAAAATAGCGTTTTATAAGAAATCTGAAAAATTGACAAACGATCAACAAAATATCTTTGCATGGAGCAAACTTGCACATTGGTCGGCAAAACCTGTGACTCCCAGCCAATTTCAAATTCAAAACAAGGAAGAAATCATTGCCCAATTAAAAACCTTGTATCGGCAAAATGTTGATGTCATTTCAGGCACAAAAAAAATATTAAACGATAACGGGATCAAATTTCTGATTATCGAAAAGTTCAAACAATCTCCAATTGATGGGTACTCTTTCTGGAGCGTCAATAACCCGGCAATGGTCCTTACACTGAGAAAGAAGAACCTCGATAATTTTACATTCTCAGTCATGCACGAATTAGGGCATATATTTGAGCATCTCCAACCCAATCATGATGAAGATTTTTTGGATATCGAATACCCTGAAGCTGAACTAAACGAAAAAGAGATAGAAGCCAATCTTTTTGCAAACAATTGTTTTATAGATAATTCAACGTGGCAAATGTTTTTAGACCAAAATTCAAGGTTTAATTATGAGACAACAGATAGAAATATCAAAATATTAGCCGACTCTCTTAAAATACATTCAAGCATAATTTTTGGAAGGTACAGTTACGAGACAAAACAATTCAAGATTAAAACTACAATAGATAGAACAATCAACTAAATCCCTCAACCATGTCCTGGGAATATTCTGAAGATAACCTTATAGAACAAACCGCGATCGATTTGTTTTTCAATCGTTTGGGTTGGAATACTGCTTTGAACAACAACAATATTTGTTTGGAGAATGAGGTACTGATATTCTCTATTGGTGTATTTGTATTAATTGGTTTATTTTGATACTTTTGATTAAGTTTTGATTGAATAAATTTTGAATGAATAAATGGCAACAGCTGAGCAAATAAAGTCCCTTTTACGCTCTCACTTCGACAACGACAGTGAGCGTTTCCTTACCATTTCGTTGCAAGTGGCTGCCCATGAAGCGCACCAGGGGCATATTGCTCTGGCTGAAGAGATAAAAGGATTGGTTGAAAAAAACAAAAACAGCAGGCCACGTATCATTACCTTACAACCCGATCTAAGCGATTTAATCCTTCAAACGGAACCGGATACTAAATTGCCGGAACTCATTGTAAGTGATTCGATCAAGACCAGGATTAGAAGATTGATGAACGAGCATCGGCAAAAAACAAAAATCCGGCAATTCGGACTTGAAAACCGGAGGAAACTCTTGATTTCCGGCCCTCCTGGAACGGGAAAAACACTTACAGCTTCTGTAATTGCCGGGGAATTAAATCTTCCGCTGTTTACGGTCTTAGTTGATAAGCTGATCACTAAATATATGGGAGAAACGGCAGCAAAACTCCGTCAGATCTTTGAAGTGATTGCCCGGCAAAAGGGGGTTTATCTGTTCGACGAGTTTGATGCCATCGGTGCAGAACGTGGGCGCGAGAATGAGGTGGGTGAAATGCGGCGTGTCTTAAATGCCTTTTTACAATTTATTGAACATGACAAATCGGAAAGCTTTATTATTGCAGCAACCAATAATCCGGGCATTTTGGATAAAGCGTTATTTCGCAGGTTTGATGATGTCTTATACTACAACCTTCCTGAAAAAGAACAAATCGTACAATTAATAAACAACCGTTTGTGTACATTTAAAGGAAGTTTCAGTACGGAGTCGTTTGCGGAACAAATAAATGCCCTAAGTCATTCGGATATTTGCCAAGCTTGTGACGATGCCATTAAGGATGCAATTCTCGACGGTAAAAGCAAAGTTGGCAAGGAAACACTATTTGATATGCTCAAATACCGGCTTGATGTTTACAAACATTAAATAATATAACTCATGGAAAACCTGACCAGACCACATATTTTACTTATTAACACTCCAGAATCACTACAATTTACATCTAAAACTTCCGGGGGGGCAAGTGCGGCTTACCCGGAAAGGGATCGATTATCACACGGTCAATGGCTTCAAAACCGTTTTGAAGAAATCTGGCACGATTCCACTTCCCGGCATGAAGAACGTGTTGCGGCATCAATTCCATCCAGAAATGGGGTTTATCTTGAATTTTCGGGTAAACCTGGATCGCCACTGAAAATACAAAGTTTAGAAGATTCACGATCTGGGATACGATTATTGAATGTTCGGGAAAAGGAGGTCGAAGGTCAGGTTCTAAACCTGGCAACCATCTATATTCCTTGTGATAAAAGAGGCGTTTTTCTGAAAAAATTCCGTGAATATACATTGGAGGATACTCCGAAAGGCAAACCCAAACATCAGGTTTTAGCCGCAGGTATTGATCAGATGCAAAAGGCACTTTTGGAATCCTTCTGGGTCGATCCTGTTGAAATGATGCCTTTGAATGTTCCTGTTTGGTGTGAAGTTTGGTTGCGAATTGTTCAATCAGTTGATTCAGAATCCACACTGATAGAGTTCTTTACTGTTTGCGATCAATTAAATATTAGCTATAAAAATCAACAGATCAATTTTCCGGAAAGATTGGTTACGTTGATCATGGCGGATCAACAGCAATTGGGGGAATTAATCGAAAGTTTTGATTTTATTGCAGAGATTCGAAGGGCACAGGAGCCTGAAACATTTTGGACATCACAATATAATGCAGAGCAAGCCGAGTGGGTACAAGATCTTTTATCCAGATTGGTTGTCAATACAGGCTCAAATGTATATGTTACAATTCTTGATACTGGGATAAACAGGGGTCATCCACTACTGGAACCAGTTCTAAATAACACAGATTGCCATACTGTTATGCCAGATTGGAACATAAATGATGCCAATGGCCATGGAACATTAATGGCTGGCATTTGTACTTATGGTAATTTAAAGGGCGCTTTAGAAAGTAATAATGTTGTCGAATTAATAAGTCATTTGGAATCAGTGAAAATTGTTCCAAATACAGGAGAAAACAATCCAGATCTTTATGGGTTTATTACTTCTCAGGGGATATCTTTGGCAGAGATTCAAAATCCACAGGCAAAGCGAATTATTTGTTTAGCCGTAACTTCTCCATTTCAAACAGATCAAGGTC
>CAILKW010000680.1 GCA_903834845.1 uncultured Bacteroidia bacterium
GGGACAAAGTTCCTCTCTGGCAACTTTGGTCTATCTTCATTATATGTTGTTTGCTCTCTGCAATGTTTATGTTTGCAATGTTAAAAAGACTTGAAAAAGTTACGAAATAGACATCCAAACATTTATAATAGATTCAATCATGTCAAAGCCAAACCTTTAAAAGTTTGGCTTTTTTTCAATCCATCAATACAGTTTTTACTTCCTGTATAAACAGCACTCAGGTAGTTGATTGTAAACTTCGTCAGAAGCCTTAAATTTTTCGGTGTCGTGGCCTGTTTTGGCTATTGCTTTCTGAATGGCATCAGAGTTGGTTTTGATTTTATCGAACTTCACTAACAAAGTTTTTTTGTTAATATTCCACTCTGCCGAAATAGTTCCGGCAACCGATTTGGCTGCAGTTTCAATTCTTTCTTTGCACATTTCGCATTTTCCGGAAACTTTTATTTTCTGAAGGCTGAAATGATCTTGATCCGCTGTTTCCGCTGTTTCAACTCCGTTTTGATTAGGCTTTATTGAAACTATTTCATCTTGGTTCATCATACTGGGTTTACCTTCAAGTTGTGCCGATGCATCAACACTGAATGTTCCCTGTGTAACAATTTCCTCTCCATCAGATAATCCATCCATAACTACGTAACTGTTTCCCAAAAGAGGGCCAAGTTCTATTTCACGAATTTTAAATATGGGTTCGTTTGTTTCAGTCTGTTTCACATAAACAAGTGATCTTTTACCTGTCCACAAAACAGCAGTGCGAGGAATAACCAACTTATCCTTATATTCATTTAAAGTTGCCTCTACGATGCCTGTTGCAAACATTTCAGGTTTTAGTTTTCCGGCCTGATTGTTTATTTCAACCCTGATTTTTGCAACTCGGGTTACAGGATCAAGTACCGGATCAATAAATGTAATAATACCTGAGTAATTAACACCAGGTAAAGCCTGAATAGAAAATGTTACTTTTTGACCTTCTGACAGATAAGGCAGATCACTTTCGTATGCATCGAACATGACCCAAATATGTGAAAGATCAGCAACATCAAATAATACAGAGCCGGACGTAACATAATCGCCATTGTTGACACGCCTTGCAGATATAATACCTGTTGTATTAGCTAAAATCTCAAAATTGGTTTTTACCTTTTCTGATTTTTCGATAGATGCTATCTGGTCTTCGGTAAGTTTCCATTGCCTTAATTTTTCTTTCGAAGCTTCGTATATCGCTGGTTGTGATTGTTTTGTTGTCACTGTTTCGAGCAATTCCTGCTGCGCCGTTATTAAATCGGGAGAATAGATTACAGCCAAAGTTTGTCCTTTTCGGACTGCTTCACCTGTAAAATTAACAAGCAATTTTTCGATACGTCCGGGCAGATATGACACTTGGCTTTGTAAGAGCCGTTCATCGGCTTGTACTTTGCCATACAAACGTATTTCCATCACAAGATTTTGTTTTGAAACTACTGAAGTCAGTACATTGGCCAATTGGGCTGCTTCATTTGTCATTCGAATTGCCTCGGGATCTATTGTTGCACCTCCTTGGTTGAGTTGAATTAAATCCATTGCACAAATAGGGCATTTACCATATTTTGACATCCTTATCTGTGGATGCATGGCACATGTCCAAATTGTTTCTTTTACCGATTCCGGTGCGTCGTCGTGTTTTTCAACTATTTTATGAGGTGAATGAAAGAATACCCAACCCAGAAAAATGCCAATTACAAGGGTGGTAATCAATAATATTGTTTGTCTTTTCATATTTTAATTTTTTATTTCAATACAGCTTAATTTCTGAAGCCATGCAATTGCAGTATTGTAGTCGGCAACAGCTTCTGTTTGCTTATATTCGTAATCAAGTGTTTGTTGCCTGACACGCAAAATATCAGTCAGATCAGAGCCTGAGGTTGCAAAATATCTGAGCCTTATTCCTAATGATTTCGAAGCTAACTGATATTGAGCAGAATAAAGTTTTATTCGGCGTTGAGCATCCTGATAAAGTTGTATTGCCTTATAATATTCAGTATGAAGAGCATTGGCAGTAGCATTGTAGTTTTGCTTATTAGCCGATTTCAAATAATCGGTTTCAGATTGCATTGCTTTATATTTTTTCCTGTATATAGGTAAGGTAACGGTTAACATTGGCATAATCATATCTTTACCATTCATTGATGAGGTTGACATTTCACTTTTATTAATAAGTGAATAATTTAATCCTAACCCAACCATCGGGTAGCTCATCTTAGTTACCATAAGCTTACGGGCTTCAAGCGATTGCTGTTCGAACTGAAGCATTCCCAACATTGGGTTTTTTACTAAGATGCTGTCGGCCAAAGTTGACAGTAATGGTTGATAATTAACCGCAATTAAGGTGTCGGGTATGTTAACTGTATAATCAGGTGGTCTGTTTAGGTAACTGTTAAACTGTGCAGATAGAGTGTTCCATTGATTTTTAAGTAGTTCTGTATTATTCCGAAGGTCACCGATTTCAATTTGAATCATATACACATCCTCAAGACCAGAACCGGCAGAGGCGGAACTCATCTGGCTGCCTTGATCTGAAGAATTTGCCTGATTTAAAACCGAGCTTGGTATGTTTTCTGAATTTCCTCCCATGCTATTCATCCCTGATTGATTGGAATTAGTATTTTGGGTTGTAGCCGATGAACCCATTTTGCTTGATGCTGAAATACCGTTTCCTGTTGATGCCGTTGATAATCTTACGATTGCTAATCTTTCAATCGTTCTGAGAATATCGATATTTTTTTCAGAAATGCGGATATTCTGTTTAACCTTAAATAATTCGTACCAAGTGCGTTGTAAATCGAAGAAAATCTGCAATTTGGCATCGCGAAACGATTCGTATTTTGCTTTTGCCATGAGACTCATTTCATCTTTGGCATTTTTCAGAACACCAAACCAGGGAAACATTTGCATCAGTCGGATATCGGCTACCTGATTCCCGGCTAATTGCTCCATCGGACTAAGGAAAACACCCACATTCAACTCAGGATCAAGAAGCCCTCCCACTTGTGGTATTTTTTGCAGAGCCGCTTGATATTCAGCAAATTTCTGCAAAACAAGAGGATTATTTTTTGCGGCAATTTCGAGGTACTTGAACAGGGAATCAGGTTGAGCAATTACCGAAATACATTGAAATACAATTAAATAAAGATAAATAAGGAGAATTAAAGGATATTTCAATACATTACAATGAATTGATTTATGAAGGTTTGTCATGACTTTCTCTGCCCTTTTTAGTGGTAATCGTAATGAAGTTATTAAGCTTTATTTGCAATATTGAAGCTTTGCTACTAATTGTATCGAACTCTTCCTTTGAGATTTTCTCCCGTTCCAATAATAATTCTAACCAATGTGTAAAAGCTTCGAAATGAGAAGCGCGTGCATTATAGTAAAATCGAACCTTGTCAAGATAATGAAAGCGGCCATAGCCTTCGGCAATATTGGCACCAACGGAATCAACAGATCTCAGAAATTGATCTCCAATATGTTTTTTATCCAGGAAATCGAATCTGCAAAATAGCCTCCATGCAATTGTTGATAACTGTCTGGACAATTGATAAATCTCAAGTTTTTTTAATTCGATGTAATTTTGACTTTCCATAGCTTTAATTTTTAAGTTTAATATTTGTAATACAATGAAAAATAGAAATAAAATAGAAACAACGTTGAAATAAATGGAAATAAATAGAAATAAAATAGAAATAAAATAGAAATAAAATAGAAATAAAATAGAAATAATTGTAAATAGCTGGAAAAATGAGTAAATAATTGTAAATGAATGGAATTATGGAAAAAAAGAAAACTATTATAACCAATTTCAACTATATTTCAACTTATTTCAACCCTATTTCAACCATATATAAACCCTATTTCAACTTACTTCAACCCTCTTTCCCTCCACATTGACTGAAACAACGGGACAACGAAAACTGTCATTACCTGGATAACCATACCACCAAAGACGGGAATTGCCATAGGAATCATAATATCAGAACCTTTGCCGTTTGATGACAATACGGGCAGCAGTGCTATAACTGCAACAGCCGTTGTCATCATCGCAGGTCTGACACGTCTCAACCCTGCCGCTACTACTGCTTCACGTACTTCGTTGATAGTAGCCGGATGCCTTTGTTCAAATACCTGATGGATGTATGTACCCATTATTACCCCATCGTTAGTGGCGATGCCGAACAATGCTATGAACCCTACCCAGACGGCAACACTTAAATTTATTGTATGCATTTGGAATAGTTCGCGCATGTTAATACCAGCAACCGAAATATTCATAAACCAGTCTTGCCCGTAAAGCCAAATCATAATAAAACCACCGGCAAAAGCTACAAAGACACCTGAAAAATGAATAAAAGATGCAGTGACTGTGCGAAATTGGAAATACAACAACAACAATATCAGGAGCAAACTAATTGGTATCACTATTGCCAATCGTTTTGTAGCCCTAAGCTGATGTTCGTAATTGCCTGCAAATTTGTATGAAACTCCAACAGGTAGGATGAGTAATCCTGAATTCAATTTCTTCTGTAAAATTTTAGTTGCTTCTTCAACTACATCCACTTCTGCTTTACCTTCGTTTTTATCGAAAATAACATACCCGTTCAGGAAAGTATTTTCGCTTCGTATCATTTGTGCTCCACGTGTGTAGTCAATATTGGCAATTTCACTTAGTGGAATCTGAACACCATTAAAAGCGGGAATAAGGATTCGTTTGAGGTCTTCCGGATTATCGCGCAATTCACGTGCATAACGAACCCTTAAAGGGAACCTTTCACGTCCTTCAACAGATGATGAAAGAGTCATTCCCCCGACAGCAACCTGCAAAACCTCCTGCAAATCGCCGACAGTCATACCATAACGAGCCATTGCCTCACGGTTAAGTTTTATTTCGATGTATGGTGCACCTACAGCACGATCATAAAATACTGATGATCCTTTGATTGATGGAACATCCTTCAATGCCTGTTCGAGCTGCATCCCCGCTTGTTCAATTGCAGTCAAATCAGGACCAAATACTTTCAGTCCCATTGGTGCCCGCATACCTGTTGAGAGCATCACCAGACGGGTTTCGATAGGTTGCAATTTTGGAGCTGAAGTCAAACCCGGAATATTAGTCACTTTCACGATCTCGTTCCAAATATCATCCGGTTTTTTTATTTCGGGTCTCCACTGACGGAAATATTCCCCGTTATCTGTAGTGATAAGACTATCGGCAGGAATTACTTTGAAACCCTCCTTTTCAAAATTATATTTAGAACCATTTTTAAGGTTAAAACTGCCTTCTCGATCAACTTTAAACTGCCTCCGCTGTCCGTTTTTGTCAAGAATATATTCAGACCGGTAATTGATTGTATTTTCGAACATTTGAACAGGTGCAGGATCAAGTGCTGAATTTACGCGCCCCCACTTTCCAACTGCAACCTCTACTTCGGGAATAGCGGAAAGGCGTTTATCAAGTGTTTCGATATATTCAAGATTCTTTTCGATACTTGAATGAGGCATACTTGTTGGCATAAGTAAGAATGAACCTTCGTTTAAAGTTGGCATGAACTCTTTACCTGTTCCGGGAAATGTTTTGACAGAAGTCTGCCATAGTGCTGTTTGTGTGAAGTTTTTCCATCCTGCTTTTTCGACACCTGAAGCTACAAAACCGAAAGTTTTATCGAAACCGAGCCAAACAAGAAGTCCTAAAAGCATAGTAAAGGCTGGAATAATCAGGAATTTTCGTTTATTCGACAAGGACCAGCGAATGATGTTTTCATAGAAATGAACCATTGACATCAAACCTGTTAAAATCAAAGCAATAATACCTACAACTAATATATAGTTGACGAATGTACTATTGTGAGCACCCAAAGGCAACCATTCAATAGTCAGAAACCACGTTGCAGCAATTACCGTGATAGCGAGATTGATAAATTTCGGGATTTCTTTACGATTTTCCGACCATAAGTAATCGCACAAATTATTTATACCTATTGCTGTTAAGGCTAATGCTGGCCAAGTTTGCCATAATATTACGAAAAAGATTCCTGCCAAAATCAGGCTGGAGTTCCATAATTTTCTAATCTTAACAGTATCAAAACGAATCGAAAAGAAGATATATGTTAATGTTGGCAGGACAACAATCCCAAGAATAAAAGCTGATATCAAGGCAAAAGTTTTGGTAAAAGCCAGCGGATGAAACAGTTTTCCTTCAGCAGCCTGCATAGCGAAAACAGGAAGAAAACTTACAATGGTTGTAGCAACTGATGTTACCACTGCGGCACGAACTTCGGTGGTTGCCAGATAAATAACGTTCAACAATTGTCTGCCGCGAATATCTTTGTTTTCGGGCATTTCCAAGTGTCTGAGAATATTCTCTACGTCAACGATTCCAATATCAACCATAACTCCGATAGCTATTGCAATACCGGATAAAGCAACAATATTGGCATCAATGCCCAAAAGACGCATAAAGATAAATGTCATTAATACACCAATGGGTAAAAGCCCGGCTACAATAAGTGATGCTCTCATGTTCATTACCAGAATTATAATAACGATAATGCTGATAAGTATTTCGTGCGAAAGTGCCGATTCAAGAGTACCAATAGTTTCCCGAATAAGTCCTGTGCGGTCATAAAAAGGTACAATGGTTACTTTTGATATTGTACCATTTGGCAAGGTTTTTTGGGGAAGCCCGGTTTCAATTTCTTTTATTTTTTCTTTTATGTTGTTGATGACTTCCATAGGATTTGAACCATATCGGGCAACAACAACTCCACCTACAGCTTCGGAACCATCTTTATCAAGACCTCCACGGCGTGTTGCAGGGCCGAATGTAACGTGAGCCACATCTTTGATGCGTACGGGGACATTATTTCTGACAGCAACAACCGATATTTCAAGGTCATCCAGATTTTTAACATATCCCAAGGCTCTGATTATGTACTCAACATTATTCAACTCCATAGTTTCTGCTCCTATATCGAGGTTACTTTTCCTAACTGCATTCATTACATCCATTACCGAAACTTTGAATGCTTTAAGTGCTTCAGGATTAAGGTCAACCTGATATTCTTTGATGAAACCTCCCACTGAAGCTACTTCTGAAACTCCCTCTGCAGTAGCAAGGCTGTATTTAACGTAAAAATCTTGGATTGTTCTGAGTTCCTGTGGATCCCAACCGCCATTTGGCTGACCAGTTTTAGGGTCACGTCCTTCTAATGTAAACCAGTAAATTTGTCCTAATGCAGTGGCATCAGGACCTAAAGTTGGTTGAACTCCTGATGGTAAAGTACCGGAAGGCAATGAATTGAGTTTTTCGAGAATGCGTGAACGACTCCAATAAAATTCGATGTTGTCTTTAAAAATGATATAAATAAACGACATTCCGAACATGGATGTGCTTCGCACGGTTTGAACACCTGAAATACCAAGCAATGCAGTTGTTAAGGGGTATGTTATCTGATCCTGAATATCTTTTGGAGAACGACCCATCCATTCGGTGGCAATTATCTGCTGATTTTCGCCAATATCAGGGATTGCATCAACAGGAATAGGATCACGAGGTAGAAAACCTGTATTTATGTTGAAAGGCATATATACAGCTCCAAGCGCAACGAAGGTGATAAGCAAAAGAAAAGTGATCAGACGGTTTTCAAGAAAATATTTAACAAGAAAGTTAAACATAAGTTCGATTTGAAAATGTGATAATAAGACAATTCAGTAAAAAACAATTCGGCAAGAATCCAATGAATTTGACAAGGAATTATATTGAATATCAAATTATTGTCTAATTGCCGAATGTTTTAAATGTCAAATTAATTAAATATTATAGAATTGTCGAACTACCGGTATTTGCAGCACCCTGGTAGAGCATTATAAGTTTTATCCTCAGCTTTTGCCTTTGGATTGTCGTGACCTGCTACTGCTACACTCTTACCAATTAAATCCATGTTTGTTTTGTCGGGGTCGTAGGTTACCGACAGCATTTTGTCTTCCGAATTCCATTTAGCTTTGCTAACGCCATCAAGCTTTGCAGCTTTTTCGATGCGAGTTTTGCACATTCCGCAGTTGCCTGACACTTTGAGAGTTTCAGTTTTGGTTGCTGCCGCTTTTGAGAGATCTTTCGATTTGGCATAAGAACCGGAGACCAATATCATTGATAAAAAAGCTACTATGATGATTTTTAAAGTTTTCATATTCTTAAAAAATTGATGTTATTGTATTGAATGATAATAAAACAAATTTACAACAAAGTTTAAAAAACCTTATTGTGAAAAAAAGTTAGAAGCAATTACATCAATTTCGGAATACACAAATGAAAGGTAGGCTGACAGCACTCACCATAAAATTGCCTGGCGGACTAATACTTGTACTTATAAGTTTTGCAGCGATTAAAGAGGTGATTTTGAATTCTACAGGTATGTAAAATGTAGTCAAATAATGTTTTAATAGTACTTTAAAATTTGAAACAGAGGGTTCGAAATTGTTGTCAACCACGAAAGAAGATACCTTGTTTTTGCAGCAATTAGTTTGGAGACTGCTTCCAGATAAAGGAAAATGATTTTCACATTCTTCCATACCACACGAAGCCAGCTCACCTGAAACAGACAATTTTGAATCTGCAATTCTGCCACCGCAATAATGTATTGCAACGGTAAGATGCATCCCCGAAATGAGGATGAGAAAGGCAAATGATATGGAAAAATACTTCTTCATACAAAATTGTAAACGAGTACCACTGTAAAAGGTTGCACAAATATACGAGAAAATATATTGGGAAAGCCTAAATTATTGATTTTGGGAATTTGGCAAATGGATATTTACTAAAATTACTTATTATCAATCCCATTATTATTTTCAAACTTCACATTTCTACTGACTTCTACAACAACTGGTTTAGCCCCTGCAGGAGCTGTAGTGGCCGCAGGTTTAAATATGTTATTCCTTATAATTACCCCATCAGCATTTCGGATGAGAACTGCGGTCCCCTGAATTCCGGCAATCCCAACTCCACCTGATGCACCATAGTTTTCAAATGTATTTCCCTCTATCAGAATGTTCTTATTGTCGTAGGAGTTATCCGATTTAAAACATCCCAGGTTTATACTGCAACCATCAATATTAATAAACCGGTTGTTCCGAATAACCAGATTATGAATTGCAGGTGCCTCACCCCAGTAAAACTCAGTTCCGGCAAGGATTGCAGTCATGTGAGTATTGTAGAAGGTGTTGTTTTCAATAATAGAATTTGATGTTTTTATTAGTATGCAACGGGCACGCATATTCTGAAAACGACAATTTTTAATTATTGATTTACCTGCAGCCTGAAAATCAGCAAC
>CAILKW010000681.1 GCA_903834845.1 uncultured Bacteroidia bacterium
AGAAGTTTAGCATTTGCAGGCGAAAAATATTTATTATAGAAATTCTTTAAGTCATCCATTGTAATTGAATTAACAGATTCCTCAGTTCCAGATGCTTCAATCGCAAGTATATTGTTTTCACCGAAAATAAGTTTATTAAGGGTTGTTGAGGAAAGATAGCTTGGATTTGCCTTATTCCGCTTCAAACCATTGATTACGCGACTTTTTGCAAGTGCAAACTGTTCTTCATCCCATCGGGGCTCCAGCAGCATCTCCTGAACGAGAGAAATGGTCTTTTCAAATTTACCGGCAAGGGTACTCACACTGATCGAGATATCGTCATTACCGGCCGATATCCTTATCGAAGCTCCAAGAAGACCAATTGCAGATTCAAGCTCTTCAGGTGTTTTATTTTTTGTCCCTTCATTCATGACAGAGGCAACAAGATTCGCAAGGCCAGCCTTTGAAATATCTTCAGCAATATGTCCACCATCGAATATAATGGAATATTGTACAATAGGGAGTTCATGTTGCGGAATTCCCCATACTTTCATTCCATTATTCAGGGATAAGGTCCAAACTTTCGGGACCGTTACCGACGGGTCAGGGCCGATTGCCGGCATTACCGAACGATCGAATTTAGTAGGAGTTTTAACAATAGATTCTTCGGCAGCGGTTCCAGCTTTTACCTCGGCTGCACGATTAACATCCTCTTCTACAATGCCAGCATTTACCGAACCCTCAGAAATTAAATCTAATTTACCCTTTGGGACAAAGCTGGTTTCAAGATAATTCTTTCCTTTGATATATTTATTAAAAACATATTTAACGTCTTCAATTGTAACCGCCTGCACAGCTTCAAAATCTCGTTTGTAAAATCCAGGATCACCTGTAAAGGCGTTATATTCGGCAAGTTGAAAACCCTTTCCCTGTACACTGGCGAAAGAATTGTAGAACCGGGTTTCGTTTCTTGCCTTTATTCTTACAAGGTCTTCTTCGGTAAAGCCCTCTTTCTCAAACTTATCTAAACCTTCAAAAATTGCTTTTTCCACATCTGTAAGTTTAACATCGGGATTAGCACCAACTGAAATTCTGAAGCTACCGGCCAATTCCTGAGAACTATTTCTTGCCATAACACGGGAGGTTAATTTTTTCTCTTTTACAAGAATTTCGTAAAGAGGAGACTTTTTAGTTCCTGCAAGAAGCTCACCTAAAAAATCAAGTGCATAAGAATCTTTCGAGAATTGCTCAACAGTGGCAAAAACCATTGTAAGCTGAGGTGCTTTTGCAAAATTATCCTCGTGAAATAGCTTTACAGTTGAAGACAGTTTAACTGGCATCGCAGCTCTTTTTTCAACCGGTACACCACTGGGAATCTCCCCAAAATACTTTTTAATTAAACCTTTTACATTTTCAATATCAATATCTCCCGAAACAGTCAGGGTTGCATTGTTAGGAGCGTAGAATTTATTATGAAAAGCCTTTACATCTTCGACAGTTGCGTTCGAAAGGTCTTTCATCTCTCCGATTACAGTCCAACTATAGGGATGACCTGGGGGAAAAAGATTTTTTGCTATAAGTCCATAATTGAACCCATAAGCAGCATTATCCACGCTCTGACGTTTTTCATTTTGAACTACATTCTGTTGATTTGTTAAGGCAGCTCTGGTAACGGTGTTTGTCAGATAACCCATTCTGTCAGACTCAAGCCACATAACCATTTCAAGTGCATTTTTAGGAACAACCTCATAGTAGTTAGTCACATCCTCGCTTGTACTGCCATTGAGCGTTCCCCCTGCACCCTGGATGTTTTTAAATAGTTGGTCTTCACCAACATTCTCACTTTTCTGAAACATCATGTGTTCAAAAAGATGAGCAAAACCCGTCTTTCCGGGCACTTCACGGCTTGATCCAACGTGGTAATAAACAGCCAGTGCAACAATTGGATCCGATTTGTCAACATTAAGAACAACTGTTAATCCATTCGCTAATGTGTATTTTTCGAATGGAATAGAAAATGTCGTCTTTTTGTTCTGTGCGTTGCACACAAAAAAAACAGAAACCGTAAAAAACATGATCAGTGAAAAAAAATGCTTCATAGTTAATTGAATAATAACAAGTTAATAAATATTATAATCTGCAAGATGGAAAACAGAAGGAATTTCCCCGTTTTATATGTACGACAAAAGTAATAATATAAAAGTGTTAAGCCAGTAATGAAATCTATAAAAAAAATGCTAAAGAATTATCATTTTTTTTGGGAGTTTTTACCTTAATAACATTTTGTTTTTGTTACTTATTGATTTTAAAAATCCAACTTATTATTACTCAAAACTTAATGTAAGGAAAAAATTTTTTATAAAGTTTAATAGTGTATTTTTGTTAAAATAAATCATTTAAGGATAATGGAGAAAATTTTAATTATTGATGACGATAAGTTGAATCTGAAAGTCTTAAAAGATACACTAGCCAGAGTTGGTTACAATGTTATTGAGGCCCAAAATGGTGAGATCGGATTGCAACTTTTTCGTTCTGAGCACCCCGATCTCGTCATCACTGATTTTCAGATGCCGGGAATCGATGGTCTTGAAGTCCTTGCTGAAATACGCAAACTAAATATTGGAATCCCAATAATACTACTTACCGGTTTTGGCGATGTTGTACTAACCATCAAATCAATTCAACAGGGAGCTTTCGACTTTCTCGAAAAACCAATTGATCTGCAACAACTCAAAACCACAATACAACTTGCCTTAAATTCGGTAAAAGTCAGCAACAGTCTAAACGAAGTGCTAAACAAAGATATGTCGAGCGAAAGTATGCTCGAAGAGAATATTTTAGTTGGAAAGACACCTCCGATGAAAGAAATCTTTAAAAATATTGGACGCATATCAATGAACAAGGTTAATGTGTTGATCCAGGGGGAGACCGGTACAGGCAAAGAATTGATTGCAAGATTGGTTCATTATTCAGGAATTACAAGCCATCAGCCGTTAGTAATTGTTAATTGCAGCGCATTGACCGAAACACTATTGGAAAGTGAGCTTTTTGGACATGTCAAAGGTTCATTTACCGGTTCTATTCGCGACAAAAAAGGCAAATTTGAATTAGCGGGTGAAGGTTCCATCTTTCTTGACGAAATATCTGAAGTATCCCTTAATACTCAGGTAAAACTGTTAAGGGTAATTCAGGAATTAGAATTTGAAAGAGTTGGAGGAGAAGGGATTATCCCAATGAAAGCCAGAATTATCACTGCCACCAACCGTAACCTTGAGGATTTGATCAAGGAGGGAAAATTCAGGGAAGATTTGTATTATCGCTTAAAAGTTTTCACAATCGACCTTCCTCCACTTCGTGAAAGGAAAGATGATATAAACGATCTTGTAATTCATTTCTTGCATAAGCTTAATAAAAGATTTCAGAAAAATGTTGTAAAGATTGGAGACGGAGTCATAGATATGCTGAAGGCGCATGAGTGGCACGGAAATGTTCGTGAACTGGAAAACACTATTTTGCAGGCAATTGTGATGTCAAAAAGTGATGTACTCGAAAGAGACAATATTACCCTGAATAACAGGAGCAATCGGAATCTTCAGCTTAGACAGGAGCTACCAATGTTCCGAACTCTCGCTGATGTAGAGAAATACCATATAAAGCGAATTCTTGATGAGGTAAATTGGAATAAAATGGAATCCTCGAAAATTCTGGATATTACGCGGCCTACCTTAAATGCTAAAATTGAAAAATACAATCTTACTCAGGAACTTTCTGATTATTCAGAAACTGATTAACAGTGTAAAAGATTCGAAATTTTATTTCTCGTGTAAAAATAGGTAAAAATAGCGGCACTCCAATTTGCAACAAATACTCCCCACCAGATTCCCTTTGTTCCCCACCCAAAGTAAATCGCGAATAAGAAAAACAGAGGTATGGGGATCAAAAACTGACGGTATGCCCCAACAAAAATAGCATAAGCAGGTTTTTTCATTCCTTGCAAAGTTGACACTGAAATATTAAGAAAGATATAGGCACAGAAAAAAAGTACTGCAATGTGCAAATACTCAATTCCTATTCCAATAACTTTAATGTCATTGGTAAATGCTGCCATCAACTGGCTGGAAAACAGGAAAACAGAGATGATCCCAATCATAATAATTACCAAACCGTACTTGATATTCACGCGCCAAGACTCAAAAACCCTTTCGGGCAAATTGGCTCCCATATTTTGGCCGGCGAGTGTTAAAGCTGCGATGTTTAGACCTATTGTCGGCAAAAGAGCAATCTGTTCAATACGTGTAGCAATCCCATAGGCGGCTATTGCTTCCTTCCCAAACTGACCGGCGAAGTATGTAATAACAAATATCCCAATAGCAACTGTAAGCATATTTAAACTTGCAGGAAATCCCTGCCCGAATAAAGCCAGAAAGTATTTCCTATTAGGAATAAAATCACTTAAAGCTGTATTCTGAAAAACCTTTCGCTTTCGACATACAAAAATCATATATACTGTTCCAAAAGATTGTATTAAAACTGTGGATAAAGCAATACCTCTGATACCCAATGCTGGAAACCCTAATCCCCCGTACATAAACCACGGATCAAATATCACATTCAGAAAGAATCCGACAATTAAATAATTACGATATGTTTTAGTGTCGCCTCTTGCATTAAGCAGAGCATTAAAAATACTATTGATAAGGAAGAATATCGTACCCCAAAGAATAATATTCATATATTTTGTAGCAATATCCAGATAATCGCTGGTAGCGCCTAAAATAATGAAGAGGTAAGGTGAAATTACTAATCCGATAATTGTTAGTAATATTGAATTGATTATTGAAAAAGAAATTGCCTGTAAACCATATTTATCGGCCTCGTTATGACGCTCTGCACCTAACGATTGAGAAATTAATGCAGTTGTTCCAGTTCCCATTCCTATTCCCATTGACAGTATTATAAAGAAAACAGGAAAGGTAAGTGACATGGCGGCTAGTGCTGACGTTGATATTTGACCACCATAATAAGTATCAACAACATTAAACAGAGTATTAAACATGAAACCCACGCTTGCAGGGATAGCCAATCTGCGTACCAAAGAGGGAATATGAGCTGAAGTAAAATCAAGTGATTTGACCATTTGTTATATTGAATAAATTTAATAATATTACAACGTAAATTCAATCGCTAAGGTTTACTTTTCGGAGAAGAACTTTTTTATGAGAATTTTGGTTTAAGCATAATAAAAACACTTATTTTACCGATCAAAAAATAGTCACAAAGGACTTTAGAAAGGAGAAAAAATGAAAGTATCATTTAAAATTGACTACCAGACAACGTGGGGTCAGGTCATTTGTTTAGTAGGATCTAATACAGAGTTAGGAAATTGGGATCCAACGCGCTCGTTGCTTCTGAAAAGCCACGTTCCTGGTGAGTGGGAATTGGAATGTATATTACCTACGGGTAAAAAACTCGAATACAAGTACATGTTAAAAGATGAAGATGGGCACTTTATTTGGGAAAGTGGCTCAAATCGGGTACTCGAAACCGGAGAAAACGATTTTGAAGAAGTAAGATGTCGCGATTTTTGGAGAACACATCATGAGTTAGATACAGCACTATATTCTTCGGCATTCACAAAAGTTTTAATGCGACGTACAAAAGGAACAAATGAAGAAAAAAACGAACTTCATTTTAAAAGAACTCTAAGAATACAAATACATGTTCCAAGAGTGAATTCTGATTGTAAAATTGGTATTCTCGGTGATCAACCAGCATTGGGAAACTGGATGGATGAGTATGGTCTTCTTATGGATGATACCCATTATCCATTATGGAGTGTTAATATTGATGCCGACAAACTTAAATTTCCACTTCAATTTAAATATATCATCTATAACGTTATCAAAAAAAAGGTTGTTGTCTGGGAACAAGGAAGCAATAGGCTTATCAGGGACTTTGTGTGCAAAGAACAAAATAGCATAAAGATTCATACTGATGAAAACTTCCGTTTTCCGGTTAAGCACTGGAGAGGAGCTGGTGTTGCAGTACCCGTATTTTCATTACGAACCGAGAAAAGCGGTGGAATTGGCGAATTCCCGGATATAAAAAAGTTGGTTGACTGGGCAAAGCTCACAGGTTTAAAACTAGTTCAACTTCTCCCGTTAAACGAAACTGTGGCCACCCATACTTGGATTGACACATATCCTTATAAATCGATTTCAACAATAGCACTTCACCCTGTTTATTTAAATATCAATAAAATAGGCGTTCTTGAAGATGAAAATCTACTCGTAGGATTTGTACAGGCACTAGCAGGGTTTAATTCTCTCGAAACAGTTCATTATGACGAAATTCATAAGATCAAATCAAAATTTTTCAAGCTAATCTTCGATCAGCAAAAAGAACTATTTTTGGCTGACCCACCTTATTTAAAATTCTTTGAGGAAAACAAAGAATGGTTGATTCCCTATGCCGCCTTTTGCTATCTTCGAGATAAATACAAAACAGCAAATTTTAGGAAATGGCCGGAATTTACCACTTACAACACAGAAAGTATTAATCTATTATGTTCTGATGAAAAAGAATATTATTCTGATATTGCTGTCCATTATTTTATTCAGTATCATGCCCACAAACAATTGTTTGAGGCAGCTGAATACGCCAGAATTAACGGGATTGTTTTGAAGGGTGATATCCCTATAGGAATAAGTCCCGACAGTGTAGAAGCATGGACTCATCCCGAACTTTTTAATCTTGATCAACAGGCAGGCGCACCACCCGATGAATTTGCTGATCTGGGTCAAAACTGGGGTTTCCCTACATATAACTGGGCAAAAATGGCTATTGATGGGTTTACGTGGTGGAGTAAACGTCTTAAGCAAATGGCCCTTTATTTTGATGCCATAAGAATAGATCATATTCTCGGTTTTTTCAGGATATGGGAGATTCCCGTAAACCAGGTACAGGGAATTTTGGGACATTTCAGTCCATCAATGCCTTTTAGCCGAGATGAAATTATTGACAGTGGCATTATTTTTAATGAGGAAAGGTTTACAAAACCATACATTCGCGACTACTTTCTATCCGAATTATTTGGAGTAGATACTGAAGAAGTAAAACAAAAATATCTGTCGGAATACGAACCGGGTAAATATAATTTGAAATCGGCCTTTAATACCCAGCGAAAAGTGTGGGATTCTTTCGATTCAATTAAAAAAGGGGATGAATTATCGGGCAAGGAGACGCGCATACGAGATGGACTATGCTCCCTAATTGCTGAGGTAATATTTTTACGCGATCCATACCACCCCACTTTGTTCCATCCACGTGTAGCATTTCACAATACTAATTCATATCTTAATTTAAGGGCTGACATTCGTTATGCACTCGATGAGCTTTATATTGATTTTTTCTATCATAGGCACGAAGAATTTTGGAAAAAACAAGCAATTGGGTTATTGCCTGAAATAATAAAATCAACCGATATGCTGATTTGCGGCGAAGACTTAGGCATGGTTCCCGATTGTGTTCCAGGCGTAATGCGCGCTTTGGGGTTATTAAGCCTTGAAATACAACGCATGCCAAAGGATCCAAAAGTGGAATTTGCCCATCCCTCCGATGCTCCTTATTTTTCAGTTTGCTCTACATCAACTCATGATATGTCAACACTTAGAGGCTGGTGGGAAGAGGATCGTGTACGAAGTGAAAGGTTCTTTAGGCTACAAATGGGTCAAAAAGGTGAATTTCCCTATTTTATGGAACCTTGGGTAGCGCGTGATATTTTAAACATGCACCTCCACTCTCCGGCAATGTGGGCAATATTCCCTATTCAGGATCTTTTAGCAATGGATGGCCGTTTGAGATGGGACAATACTGAGGGAGAAAGAATAAACGTGCCTGCTATTGCCCAACATTACTGGCGTTACAGAATGCACCTGAAACTTGAAGAATTAATTGAAGAAAAAAGGCTTAATTCCGAATTGCTTTCTATGATTAATAATTCAGGAAGAGGTTCAGATAGTTGATTTCCGCTGTTTGCCGACAATTTTAGCCAGCTTACCGATTCAATTATTGAATTACTTAACATCGGGTTTAGTTTTGTGTGTCTTTTAAACATTATTAGTAAACAATTAAAAACAAACACAATGATTCTTTACGACAAATCACCGGAACAGAATGATTTATCATCTGACCGACCAAAAAACAGAGGTTATGATTCAAGATCCTTTTTAGGTATTATTTTAGTATTAATCGGTACTATACTAATTGCAAGAAATTATGGTTGGCTTGGCTACGATTTTTCCAGAATTTTAATCAGCTGGCAAATGTTACTCATTGTTATTGGCCTCTTCCAGCTCGCAAGGAGAGCTTACACACCCGCAATTGTTCTTATTGGAATTGGCCTCTTCTTTCTGGTTGATATACCTTACAACTTTAGAGAGAACTTCTGGCCTGCATTGATTATTCTTGTTGGGGTTTCTTTTATTCTGCAATGGAGGCGCACACCAAGGAAAAGCGTTTCTAATCTTGAAACAGACAATAGCAGATCAAACGATTATATTGATGAAACCGCCATTTTTGGAGGTAGAAACTTGTCGGTTGTAAGCCAAAACTTTCAGGGTGGAAAAATAACTGCAATTTTTGGGGGATCTAAAATAAACTTACGTTATTCAAACCCGGCACCAGGTTGTACTATTGATGTAGCGAATATTTTTGGAGGTTCCAAAATAATAGTTCCGGAAGATTGGAACATAAAAGTTGAGGTCGTTTCAATTTTTGGCGGATTCGAAGACAAGCGAGGTGCATCGGTCATTTCAAGAACAAGTTCAGGAAAAATTGTGGTAATAAAAGGAACTTGTATCTTTGGTGGAGGCGAAGTAAATACAATGCCATAATCCTTTATTATGGAGCATCCCGTAACAGCAAACAGAATATCGAGTCTTCTTTACTGGTTTTTTCCATTAGGAATAGGTTTTACACAGGCAGTATTTAATAGTTACTATCAAATACTGCCTGTTGGTATTGCAACCATTGACGGACTAATATTTAGCTTAGTGCTTGGAGTCTTAGGGATAGCTGTCTGGTATGTAGTGAGGTACAACGATCCAGAAAAAAGTGGAGGCATTCAAATTCTGGCAAGTCATATCGCAGCTGCGCTATTTTTCACTTTATTGTGGATAGTATCTTCCGGCATAATCGTAAAGACAATGCTTAACAATTTATTGTACAATAATTACTATGAAAATCAATTTATTGTACGGACTTTTGTTGGCCTTTTATACTATGCTATCCTTGTAAGTGTTTATTATACTTACGTTTACAGTCAACATAACCGCGAGAAACGGTTAAGGGAAACCGAATGGCAAAACCAGATCCGTAAAGCTCAATTAAGCACATTGAAATCTCAGATAAATCCTCATTTCCTATTTAACAGTCTTAACTCTGTGGCTTCACTCACATTAACTAATCCCGAAAAGGCACATGAGATGGTCATTGCACTTTCTGATTTTATGCGTTATTCTCTTCGTAAACACCAAGATGATATGGTTACGCTTGATGTTGAATTACTAAATATCAGATTATACTTGCAAATTGAAAAAATCAGATTTGGTAGTATTTTGCAGTATAAGTTCGACATTAATGAAGATTGTAAAAATCATTTAATACCTAATTTAATACTTCAGCCTTTATTAGAAAATGCCATTAAATATGGGGTTTACGAAGCATCTAAGCCCGTAGAGATTCACCTTACCGCCAGAAAAAATTCAAATATATTGGAAATTAGCTTGATCAACGACTTTGACCCAGAATCTGTTCCTCTCAAAGGTGAAGGAGTTGGCTTGAAAAATATCATTGATCGGCTTCGTCTTTTATACGGTAGCTCCACTCTTCTCTCTTTTCAAAGAGGAGAAAACAAGTTTATAGTAAAAATGTTAGTTCCTGATTATTCAGAAATCAAACATTTATGAGACTATAATTCAATGAAATATGGTTAAAAGAAATTTATTATGAATAAATATTAAAGAATTCTATGGATAAAATAAAAACATTAATTATTGACGATGAAACTCTTGCAAGAGATTTGCTTCGATATTACCTGACAAAGGATGACCGTATTGAAATCGTAGGTGAGTGTACAAACGGTTTCGAGGGGTTCCTTGCTATTCAGGAACTACATCCTGATTTAGTTTTTCTTGATATTCAAATGCCCAAAATCACTGGATTCGAAATGCTTGAATTAATTCAAAACCCTCCTTTAATAATTTTTTC
>CAILKW010000682.1 GCA_903834845.1 uncultured Bacteroidia bacterium
TAATTCAAGTGCATCGAAATTCAGATTTTTGGGAAGCATTCCTAATTGGTGAATGATTCCATTTTGCCTGCGAAAAATGTGTGCTGCAATAAACAAACCTTCAAGGCTGTGAACAATGGCTTCAACCTCGCTGATTGATGCATTCAATCCGGTAATCAAAAGCCGCTTTTCAGTGTATAAAATACTTTCGTTGTGATCAACCACAATCTGATTTCCAAAAACAGATGGTTTATTTTTAATATCAAGAAGGTGTAAATCAAGAAATTGCTGAAACAATTCTACTTGCTTCCATTCGCCAAAAAGTGCAATGCAGTGGACCTCTTCTGCTGTGTTGATTTCAGCACCTGGGATAACCATAAGTCCTTTTTTTTCAGCGTAATCACTGATAATCCGACACATTTTTGTTGAATTGTGGTCAGTAATCGCGATCATGCTCAAGTGTTGTTTCAGAGCAGCATCTACAATATTACGCGGTGTCATATCAAGGTCGCCGCAAGGCGACAACACCGAGTGAATATGCAGATCAGCCAGAAACTCCTTCATATTATTGATTTCTATATAAGTAATTGGAAGATTTTCCCCGAAATTTCGAAGGCATTTTCGGCAGTTCCCAGCACAGGAATTCCTTCGGCAAGCGCCTGATCAAGCATATCCTTATCGGGTTGAAGATCCTTTACAAGAAGAATAGCTCCAATATCTTTCAACGTTGCTACCGCAGCTACATTCCGGTGAGTTTGCAGAGTTATCCATATCTGACCCTCATTTACCGAACCCATTACATCCGAAAGGAGATCGCAGGTATATCCGCCGGTAATATCAACTTCAAGATTTGCCTCAGGTGTAAAAACATAAAGCGAAAGCTTTTTAACTATTTCAATTAGTTTCATATTTTGCTCCTTTTTTTGTACAATCTTTATCAAGACGTGACGCACCCCAAACTTTTTCGATAATTTTAAATGCGTGATCGCTGCTTAATTTATGATGTTTTTCCATCTGGCGTTGCATAAAAATACAATGCGAAAGATTGGCTTTCTGACTGACAATATCTTCTGCAAGTGCCTGACAGGTAGGTGCGCCACACGCACCGCAGTCAATAGCCGGAAGGAAACACATTAACGATCTCGATTTTTTAAGTTTCTGCATTGCTTTTACCATATCCTCATCAAGAACCATGGAGCGTGGTTCGATTTTTTGCGGTAACACTAATCTATCAATCAGATAAGGTGCTTTATCGGCAAAACTGATGGCTGTGAATAACGAATTATCACGGATTAGCTGTCCGTTCCTTCGAGCCCGCTTATTCAACCGTTCAACCGTAAGAAATCTGTTTTCCGCTGTCAGGATACCTCCGGCACATGACTCATCACAGGCACGGAGTTCAAGAAAATCAATATTTGAAACTTCTTCATTTTCAATTTTTTCCAGAAATTCAATCACATTTTTTATTCCGTCAATGCATAGGGCACGACCCGAAATATGTTTGGCTTCACCATTTGTGAGACTCCATCTGATTGATTTTTCATCCGGCAGTTCAAATGGCATTTCTGAATCTGAGCCATCTTCTATTACATTACCTTGTATAATTAAATGATAAACTTTATTGAATAGAAAATTAAGATTGATGACACCATCAAGTGCTGAAACCTCATCACCCACAGGGCTTTTGAATGCTGCTATTTTTGCGGCACACGGAGTGACATAAAAAATACCGGTTTCTTTTGGGTCAACACCTGAATCTGCCAACTTTTTGCGATAATATATTGCAGAAATGTCGGCAGGAGCAATCAATGGAGCAATATTTCCGATCAATCCTGGAAACCGAACCTGTATTAACCTTACAATTGATGGACAAAATGAGGATATTAATGGTTTTTCGATTTCTTCGGAAGTCAACATGCGATTGAATTTATCTTTTAGCAACTCTACCCCTCCTTCAATCTCGAAAATATGGGTGAAACCAAGTTGTTTCATTGCCTGGTAAACTTGGCTGACAAGAACATGATCTGGGAACTGACCGAAAAATACCCCCGGAACAAGCGCAATTCTGGTTTTAAACTTATTGAGCATTTCCATATTATCATGCATCACCGAATATGCAAAGGTTGGACATACCCTGAAGCACTCTCCGCAGTCAATGCAACGGCTCGGATTCAGATGAGCCTTCCCCTGCACGACACGAATTGCCTGAGTAGGACAAACGGTCATACAATGAGTACATCCAATGCACTTATCGTAATCAATCTTTATAGCGTGATAAAACGAGGGTTTTTCCATAATTATTTGAATTGAACAATAATTTCTAAATGAGTTCCCGCTCCGGGTACGCTTGAGAGATTAAAACTGTCAGCGTTCGATTGAATGTTTGGTAATCCCATTCCTGCACCAAATCCCATCGAACGAACTTTTTCAGAAGCAGTTGAATATCCCTTTTCCATTGCCTTGCTAATATCTTTAATTCCGGGACCTTCGTCATCAAGTACCATTTTAACAAAATCGGAAGTGACATGAATTCTGATAATTCCTTTATTGGCATGAGCAACAATGTTCACTTCCGCTTCATAAAGTGCAATCACAGCGCGTTTGATGATCAAAGGATTGACGCCCAATTGTTTTAGAACCTTTTTTAGTCGGCTAGAGGCTTGACCTGCACCTGTGAAGTCACCTCCGGTTACTTTAAAATCGAAGTGCATCATATTAATATACTGGATTTAAGCCAGCAGCATACAGAATACCTGATGCTCTGAATAACGACATGGGAGACTGAATTAAAACGATATTGTTTTCTCGTGCAATCCTGCACATTTCGGGAGACACAATCTTACCTCTTACAAACACAATCTGGTTGATATCAGCCATTTCAGCAGTGCGAATGGTTTGGATATTACAAAGACCGGTAAGAAAGAGAATATCGGTATTGGTGAGCGTCAGAACATCACTAAGCAGATCGGAGGCAAAACCATAAGTGACAGTTCTGTTAAGATCTGAATTGTTACATACAACTTTCCCGTCAAGTAGTTCTATGATTTGCGCAAGCGACAGTTTTTTCTTGTCCATTTTTAAGTATCCGAAATTTTATGGCAAAGATATGTTTATCAGATTTACATTCAATGATAAATACCCATTGTTTGACAATTCAGAATAATTCTAAAATATGAGACAGGAAAAGATTCAACAATTAAAAAGAATGGTCATGTACATATTTGAACCTTAATAAAAAAACTCCTAATAAAATCTAAAACTGAAATTAACAGGTAAACCCCGAAATCCATAAGTCAGTTTTGCATCATAAATCGGATGGTAATGCTTTACTTTGCTTTAGGAGGAGGGCCTCAAAACTACCTTTTTGCAACTTAAAACTTTGTAGCGTAATTTTTCTATGCGTTGCAGTTGGTTTAGAGTATGTTAGGTTTAGCCTGTTGATTGTGCCGGGATGATAATGGTGCTTTAAAAAAAAGATAGAGGTTAAAATATATAGAAAAAACCCACTTCAGGAGGTGTCATTGCGAATCAAACTACTGCATATTAAATGGTTAGTAATGTCAATATGTTTGATGCCGTGTCCCGAGAGGTACGACCGTGTCCCGAGAGGTACGACCACGTCCCGAGAGGTACGATTCGGGATTCGGGATTCGTGATTCCGGCGAAAATCCCAAAATTAAAGCACAGTCAGAACAATGTTTATGTCACAGTGCTTCTTAGGATGGGATTGCTTTTGAGTGCATGATATTAATCTTTCAAACTTTATCATGTTTCGCACTCCGCGCAATGACAGGTTTTGAGTTTGTGGCTGCTTACAATTTTGATAGAAATCATCATGCAACTTTTAAAACTTTGTGGTGCAACCCATAAAATGAATTTATCCGTAATCCTATTTTATTGTGCAAAAGACTGTCTGCTATTGAAAAACAAGAAATATGCGTAACTTTGCCTAAAAGATTCATTATGAAAACGCTTAATATTACTATTTCAGATTTAGAGTACAATCAATTAGGGATTAGAAGTGATAAATTGTCATTTTCGGAATTTGTGGATATTGTAAACAAGGAAGTTACTAAACA
>CAILKW010000683.1 GCA_903834845.1 uncultured Bacteroidia bacterium
AAAAGCCTTGGTGAAGCAAATAAGTGCCATTCCACCAATGATTACCAACCCTAAAATCGTAAAAAGAATAAATAGAATAAACTTAAAATTCCCTATAACCAAACCATGAAAAAGCCCATTGTATAAAAAGAACTCAGAAATGAATCCGTTAAAAGGAGGCAAACCGCAAATTGCAACTGAACCTATTAAAAACAAGTAACCTGAATGTGGCATCCCCTTTATTAAGCCGCCTAACGACTCAATATTCATTGTATGTTTGGCCTGATAAACATTCCCTGCACTAAAAAACAAAAGAGATTTGAAGAGTGAGTGGTTCAAAACGTGAAGCAATGCCCCCCCAAAACCGGCAATAACGAGCAACTGATTGTAATACCCAAGTCCGAGGCAGCCCAATCCGATACCGATTCCAATTATACCAATGTTTTCGATGCTGTGGTACGCCAAAAGCTTTTTAAGGTTGTGCTGCACAATAGCCAACATAACGCCGTAAAGTCCTGTGACTACCGAAATAAACAATATAATGTAGCCAATAGCCAACATATCGGTTTTAATGAGCATTAGTATGCGTAAGATTCCGTAAATACCGATTTTAATAATTACACCAGACATAATTCCCGATATATGTGCCGGTGCTGCAGGATGTGCTAACGGAAGCCAGGTATGAAAAGGGACAAAACCTGCCTTAATAGCAAATGCTATAAAGAAAAAGATAAACAATACCAATCCGGTTGTATTGGTTTGTGTAGAAGTAAATTCTGCAATGGCATTAAAATCGTATGAGCCTGTTTTAACTTTCACCCACATAAATGCAATTGTAAGGAAAAGGATGCACACATGCGATTGTATTAAGAAATTGATCCCCGCTTTCAAAGTTGAACTCTTATCATGTTCAAAGATTACTAATATGAATGAAGATAATGCCATGATTTCCCAAACAACAATTAGCACTATACTATTTTGTATAAGACATATATCAATCAAAGCTGTGAAAAGTAAAATAAATGAACCAGCGTGAAGTGCCAGATTTTCGGACTGGTTAATATATTTCTTCATATACTGAACACCATACCATGTGCCGGTTAAAAAGGTGAAACTGATAACAAGTATAAACCATGCAGATAAATAATCAACCCTAATTGGAATAGCTCCTGTTATTGCTGAGCCTGTATAGAAATATGCAACCGAACCATTCTCAAAAATTGAAAAGGCAACTACCGAAGCTATGGCCACCTGAAGTGTAATAATTCCCAAAGTAAGAATACCTCGTCCTTTTGTTTTTAAAAGGGGGATAACCATTAAAGCAGCAATTGCCAGAAAATTAAATATTTCAATCATCGTCTTTTCCATAGCACAGAATCAAAAGATGATATTAAATGCAGTTCCCAGAAAAACCAGAATAATAAAGAAAAGTCCATAAAGAACATAGATCTGAATGTGACCGTTTTGTATAAACTGAAAATAGTTTAATGTGAAGGTAAGTCTTTTGGCTAATGGCTTGACAAAATATTTTTCAAGTATGTCAATATATTCTGTTGAGTAACTTAGCTGAGAAGGGTAAATTCTCTCTTTCGGAATTTTTTCAAACTTCTTGTTTCCTCTGATAAAACTAAAAAGCAAACTTAACGATCGGGTGAAAGACTGACCGGTGTATTGTGCTTTTTTAACCGGGGCAACATATCCGCAACCCCAGGTTTCATATACAGTTGTGTTTCTTTTTCGCACAATAAACCGGCGAACTGAAAATACAGTAATCATTAACGCTATAAAAATCAAAGTTACCCTTCCAATATTAGCAATAGTTTCGGCGAGAGGAGGCAGCGACATTGAAGAACCAGGTAACTCAATAGCAAACGAAGCTGATACAATTTTGTTGGTTATCGAAAAGAAAAATTGAGGTACCAATGCAACAGCCATCAATACTGAAATAATGATGTATTGAGGTAAAAGCATGGAAAATGAAGCTTCCTTAGGTTCATGATGCAATTCTTTGCGTGGGTTGCCTAAAAAAATGATGCCAAAAGCTTTGGAAAAAGTAATCAGCGACATCCCTCCAACAATTACAAGACCTAAAATAGTCAAAACAAGTAAAATAGATTGTGTAATTCCTTGAAATCCAAGTAATCCTTTGAATAGCCCTGTATATATTATAAACTCAGAAACAAATCCATTGAAAGGAGGCAATCCTCCAATTGCTAATGATCCTATTAGAAATAGCACTGCTGTAACAGGCATTTTTTTCACAAGACCCCCTAAATGTTCAATATTGCGAGTATGAGTTTGCTGATAAACATTTCCGGCACTAAAAAACAACAGCGACTTAAACAATGAGTGGTTCAGCGTATGTAATAAGGCCCCGCTAAATCCAAGAATAACCATAGTTTTATCGTTATTTCCCATTCCCATCAAGCCGATTCCGATTCCGATTCCGATTATTCCAATGTTTTCGATCGTGCAATAGGCAAGCATCTGTTTGAAATCGTATTTAACTGCTGCGTTTACAATTCCATAAATAGCTGTCATAACGGATATAATCATGATTATTTCGCCAAATAATAACCAATCATTCCTCAAGTACATGATTACCCTGAAAATTCCGTAAATTCCTAATTTGACAATTACACCCGACATTACACCTGAGACGTGTGACGGGGCAGCCGGATGCGCATGAGGTAACCAAGTATGAAATGGGATAAAACCCGCTTTAAAAGCAAAACCTGCAAAAAGGAAAATAAATATCCAAACCGTTTTATTGGTTAACGCCACCTGAGCCAATGATTCTAAACTAAATGATCCTGTATTGATATACAGTAATATAAAGCCCAAAGTCAAAAGGATAACACTAAGGTGCATTTGCACCATATAGTTGATTCCTGCTTTTAAGGTATGCTTATTCTGGTATTCAAATATTACCAACATTAAAGAGGATAGCGACATAAGCTCCCATGAAATAAGAAAACCGATACCGTTGTCAAAAATACAAACCCAAACCATTGACAGATGGAATAGTACATAAAAAACCCAGTGTAAATCCCGATTGGTTTTAAGATGTGAATAAGCTTTCAGATAGCCACTTCCATATAACACACCAGTAATTGATGTGAAATTGATTATTAATATAAACCATGCTGATAGACCGTCAATTCTTAACTGGATATCTCCTATTAAATGAGGTAAGTTGATCACTCCTGATTGTGGACCGGCTATAAGTGCCGAAATGGCTGGAAATGAAGACAGTACACTATTGGTAAGTATAATAACCACGGCAAAAAGCGGCCTGTATCTCTCCTTAACAACTGTTAGTCCGATCAGACCAACAATCAGCACCAGAGCCATCAATTCCAATAATTGCGTTATTCCCATATAAAAAAAATAAAGCCTTTGCGACTGCAAGATTAGGCATTTTAAAGCTGTAAACCCATAAAAAAAGTCAAAAAAAATGACTTTTCGTAAGCATTTTTCAATCCATTATCTTTTATATCGGCTATATCGTTTTTTATATCAACAGATTATATATTACCAATTAATAAATTTCTCTATGAAAATCTACAACTTGTTACCGTATATTAAGTACAAATTTACCTGTCAGATGTTCTCCTTTTTTAAATTCGGGACGAGGTCCGGTAAAAAAGCTACAAGAGCCTGGTCCATTCATTCCCGCCACCAAAAATTGGGTTTTTTCACCTTCAATCCAAGAGCGGGCACTTTGCGAACCATCGGATTGAATCATTACTTCGGTACTTTTATTGTTTTTTAACGATGCCCAAATTATATGGTCTTTAGTACTCCTGAAATCGTTAGTTCCAAATTTATTGGAATTGTCTTTCCATTCGCCTGAAGGAATTTCACGAGGTGCTTCTACATATTTCATTTCTCGCGGTAGAGCTTTTGCAAAACCTTTCAAACGGTTTATGTCATTTTCAGGGTAAATGGTCCACAGCCCTTTTCGCTCCCAGCTTAACAAATCATAAGATTTTGGTAACGTAAACAACAAACCAAACTGCCGGAGCAGGTTCTTTTTTGCGAAATCGGCCAGAGTAATATAATCGTAACTGACCGCTACAGTACCATTGGTGTTAAATACATAGTTTTGAGAACCATCGAGTTGTCCTTCAAACAATTTCAGAAGTTTTATCTGTACAGTTCCATCACCTCTCCTGAGGGGAATCACAGACTTCACTTGGAAATTTTCACTTGGTTTGTATTCCAGCGGTTGAATATCCTGGGTATAATTGTTTCCGGCAATATTGGGCGCGCCGCCATCATCATTATTAAAAGGAATCAGCATCATTGCGCCACCGCCGGTAATCACTTTTTCGCCATCGGAGGAAATACATTCCAGGTCACCGTTATTTTTATTTATTCTGAAAGTTGTTTTTCCTGACAAAACGATATAATTACTATCGTCTTCACTTAGTGCAACCTTGACTTTGATATTGGATAAGGTTGATATTGAAGTTTTTCCGATATGAAAAACCTCTTCCTCACAGACAAATCCCCGTGGATCGGTAAAAGTAAGCTGCAACACATCAGCACTTGGTGCAACGGATAAGTCAATATTTATGAAACCTTTACTTAGAGGTTCAATAGCTGCCTGAACCGGAAATACATGGTTTCCCAGCTTTGCAATTATTTTTAACTCATTAAGATTTAGAAAATTATAACGGTTTTCAATTTCGAGTTTTATACTGCCATCTACAGCTTTTGCTGTTTGAAGATTGGTAATTATCACCGGAGAATATGATTTTTTCATCCCAATGTACTCAGGCTTTTCGCGCCGCCAACCATCTATGGGGCCCCAAGGACCATATCCAACGATCTTGTCTTTCGAAAGATGGAAAATGTCGTCAACACCCGACCAGATAGCCCCGCCCATACATGCAGGATAGCTATAAACCGAGTCTATCATAAGTTTAAGGGTATTCGCGTAAGCATCAGAACGAACGGAAGGATCTGTTTCGAGTTCACGGCGGGCATAACATTGCACGTGCATGTATTCGCCAAAAATGGTTGGCCGGGTCTTCTCTTTCTCACATTCACGCGGTCCGTTTAATCCGGGATAATGATAGTTGGCAACATCGGCAGTACTAAATGCATTATTGTAATTTCCCCAACATTGGTCATGAAAGGCAGTAGGACGTGATGGGTCAAGATTTTTAACCTCTGCGTTAACCCTTTCCCACAAAGGACTCCAGCGACTTTCGTTCCCAAGCGACCAAATAATTATGGATGGATGACTACGGCCTGATAGTACATTTTCGAAATCAGCACGCACCATAAATGGCAGGTATTTGGTATCTAAGTAATTCCAAGTTTTCCATATCGGACTGGCACCATGCTCAATCCAGCATAAAGAGGCTTCGCTTTCAACAAACATCCCTAACTCATCGCAAGCCTGAAGAAATTCTTCAGAAGGAGGATAATGTGATGTGCGGATATAATTGCAGTTTCCTGCCCGAAAAAGCTCAACATCTCTACGGCAAAGTTCCGGCGTGAGGCTTCGTCCACGCAAGGGGTGAACTTCGTGGCGGTTAACACCACGTAATTTGATTGGGCGGTTGTTCACATAAAATTGATTTTTACGAAGTTCAATCTGCCTAAACCCAATTTTCTGACTATTTGTCTGCAAAACTTTCCCATCAACAATCAAAGAGGTATTCAAAATATACAAGTTAGGGTGTTCAGAATCCCATTTTTGGGGAGATTTAACTACAATGGTAGAATTCACAATACTTTCGGTGGAATTCAAAGGAACATCAAAAGTATTTTTACTCAGTTGACCAGCGAGCCCATTCACATCACTGATGTCAATTTTGAGCAATGCCTCTGTACCTGATTTACTATTAAATACAACTTTGCTAATTAGGTTTAGCGAAGCATCTTTATATTGACTGTCGAATTTTACACTATATGAAAAATCGGAAATATTGGTTGCCGGTAAAACAAAAAGAGTAACTTTCCGTAGAATGCCTCCTACCGGATGTGCTGCATATTGTGAGGTACAAGCCAGCATATCGGAGATTGTTTCGCATTGTACTTCAACCTCAAGGATGTTTTCACCGGGTTTTACGGCATCGGTAATGTCAAACCCGAAAGCAACAAAGCTTCCTTCGTGAGTACCAATAGTTTTTCCGTTGACCTTTATTAATCCGTAAGAGCTTATACCATCAAAACGGATGTTCACACGATTTCCTTCCCAGTCTCCTGGAATTGAGAATGTCTTACGATACAGGGCTGAAGTGCCTTTCGCAACTTTAAAACCCTGCATTTCCCATTCGCCTGGAACTTCAATACTTACGGCTTTTTTGATATTCTTACTGTCAGGATAAAATTCCCACGTTCCGTTTAGAGTATAACTTGGGACTTTCACTTTGTAAACCGAAACTGGAACAGGTGCTAAGACCGGAATTTCAAAACTCATTGCTTTGATTACCTGCCGCAACGAATCGGTATTCATGGCTTGAACAGTCACTATTAAAAAAAGTCCAAGTGTTAATACGCTTATTTTTAGTTTCATAGGATTTAATAATTATTAGAATGCTCTATTTTGAAAAAGTTAATTTTACCGTTCCGCTAATAAAATCACCTGGTTTTAAGGGGCGATCAATTAATTCGGCATGACCTCTGAAAAAACCTTCAGAACCCATATTGCTATACGAAGCGACCAGCATATTGGTTTTATCGTTTGACAACCAACACCTTACGCTCTGACTTCCATCTGAAATAACTGTTACTCTTTCCGAACCATTGGCAAGTGCCGCTTTAGTGATGTTCATTTTTGTTGATCTAAAATCATTTGTCCCAAGTTGGTTCTGATCAAAAGACCATGCCTCATTTGGTTTTGTAACAGGTCCTGCCGGACCCGAAAAAAGGTTATCGTTTTTAGCGTTCCCAATTCCTTTTAAACGGCCAATATGATCATCAGGATAGAAATTCCACTGTCCAAACCGTTCCCATTCTAACATATTAAAGCTTGGAGGTAAACTAAAAACCAAACCTACCTGACGTGGATTTACCTTTACATTAATTTCATATTTATAATCAATAGACAGCACTTCGTTCGAAAGCAAATATTCGGTATAGCCTCTGGCTTCGTCACTCTTATCAAATATTTTTAACTTTAATCCATTGTCATCTAAAGATTGTTCTATTCGTTGAACGACTCTGTTTTTACAACTTGCTGTAAACGGATCAAACGTCACATTATCGCCTTTCATTTGAGTACCGTTTCCTTTGCCATTCAAAGGAAGTATCATTAATTCAGAATTCCCCGACAGCATAGTTTTCCCATTGTACGTGATTTCCTTTAGAACAAGCTCTATTTTGTTAAAAATCAAATTGACCTTGCCGCTTTGAATTCTTAATTCAGATTTATCTTCCGTTTTAGTGGTACTAATATTTATGTTTTCTTTAAAAACCTCTAACTTTGGAAGCACGTTAAATTCGTATTGATCAACAACTACGCCTCTTGGGTCGGTAACTTCAACATAAATTTTTTCAGTTTGTGGAACATTGGCAACTAACGAAACAGTTTCACCAGGTTTGGCTTTCACCTTTAAAATTCCAGCTTCTTCTCCAGCTTTCCAGCTAAACTTACATTCTGAAAGATCGGTAAAAAACATTCTGTTCTCAATCTCAAAACCTATCGTACCGCTCGCTGCATCTCTGTTTCCCGACTGTCGGATTTTTACAGGGGAATAAACTTTTTTAACATGCCAGTATTCTGGCTTTGGTCTGCGCCATCCATCCAACGGCCCCCATGTTCCGTAACCAATTGCGCGGCCATCTGGGAGCATAAATGTATCGTCAATAGCAGCCCATAACGAACCGCCTAAAACTCCTTTTGAGTAATACATATTATTCCACATCCATTCAAAACCAATACCCCATGCATCGCGAATTCCAGGATCAGTAACAAGCTCGAAACGGTTGTAGGCGTTCAAGTGGCAGTATTCATCAAATGTAATGGGACGTTTCGAATTTGCGTATTTTTCAGGTCCCTGAGGCCCTGGATAATGATGATTACCTATTTCGAGCTCTTCATTGTCGCCATCAGGTTTATACTGGCTAAAATTACGC
>CAILKW010000684.1 GCA_903834845.1 uncultured Bacteroidia bacterium
AAAAAGATGTGGATTTAATTTTGTTCGTTATTGGTAATTCGTTAATCGTTATCTGTTATAGGTGGCAATAATAGGGTTTTAGCGGGAATGACCCAATCAATAAATATATTATGCTTGGTTATTGAAGAGGTTTGTACCCGCACTTATTTGAAAATATGATGAGTGCGAATGAGGTGTGGAATTATGCCGACATGCGTTACAAACGTACGGTAGCGGAGGACTGGATTTTCTGGCTGTATTTGACCGGAATATCAGATAAATATCAAAGCACCATGCGAAGGGATTTGCGCGGTAGCGGGGGGGGGGAGGATCATAAAACAAAAACAGCTCATTTTTGGTGAGCTGTTTTGTAATGTGAGCAAGCATTAGTATATTTTTTCCGAATTCCTGTAACCCGCTAATCCGGAAAACCAATTTGGGTATGAAACGCCGGAACTCATTGCCCATTCAACGAAATGCAGGTAAGCTTTGTTAATTGGTGCTTTTTCAATAGGGTAGTCGAAACCTTGAACTATATTAATGCCCCAAGGCAGATTGTTTTCTGTTTTATAGTATTTGCCGTTTGTTGGATTTGAAGCATCGTCTAAGGTTGCGAAAAAACTACTGTTTACAAGGCTTGTTGGCTTCCTGTCTGCAAGATGTATCTCTTTTCCACGATCCTGAACGGTTACCTTTACATTTTCATTGATCACTTCGCCATTCCAGGTTTCAGAAACTATAAAGAAATTGAAAATATTGGATGTTAATTGAGTATTTGATACTGTTCCACCTGCAGCTGGTACTCCATTATTGATAAATTTTAAGTGTACATTCAATCTGGCAGGAGGTAGGGTAATTTCATTTTTATTAGTATTATTTGATGATTTACCCAGAACTCGGTGTGAATCATCAAATACAATGTAAGTTGCAAAAGCTTGTCCGTTTTCCAATCCATTAGCTGCAAAGCTGTAAATAGTGGGAGTTCCGATAGAATTTCCTGTTGCACTTATAATTTTATTTGGAGCTATACCGTCAAGTTGAAAGCCAAACCCATTGTTAAAAGCTGCCCCGTTTGCTCGTAAGTCGAATGTTCCGAATACCTCAACCACATTGTTTGCAGAATTGGTTACTGTTTGTAATCGGTAATCAACTACCACATCATTAAAATCATAATCACCTTGAGCTGGCCACAAATCTTCAAAAGCAAGGGTGCCTGACTGGTTTTGAGAAGGAAAATAACTATTGTAAGCACGGTATGCATCTGTTGGATACGCGTCGTCAGCATCGGCAACGCCATCATTGTCCTGATCCTGAATGGTTACAAGCGGTAGGCAGTTATTTGCCGGATTGGAATTATAATTGCCAGGGATAATTAAATCATCCGAAAAAGCCCTGCTGGTTCCACCTGTGCCTATAAAACTTATAAGGATCTTGTATGTATTTGGTGAGCTAGCAATCTCGGCAGGAATTGGAATTGTTAAATCCCGAACAGTAATAGAGAGGGGTAATGGAAATGTATATGTTGAGAATACCGTTGAAGTGCCTTCTTTGGTTGGGGAAACAGCATTATTATCGTATGGGATATAGCTAAAAACAATTGCCCTAGAAGTACCGCTACTGTTTTCCAAACGTGCTTTCATGGTCAGATTTCCTGAGTTAAGTTTTATCCAAGGGGTCTTTATCCAACATGATGTTAATAATGGGCTTGTTAATTGATTGCTTCTGCCACTCCAAAAGCCATTTATCCTAAACTCGAGGTTAGAATATGTTACCGCGCCAAAAGCCCAACAATTTCCAGTTTCAATGGCTTTGTTGCCTGATTCAAAATTTAAGCTAACCTGAGCCCTACTCTGTGAATTTGAAACCAATACGATAATTGCAATGATGAATATGATTTTTTTCATAAGATTTGAGTGTGTTTTGTTATTAATCCTGAATTACTGGTATAAAAGAAAAGTCAGCTTTATTATTCACAACAGGTATCATGTAGGTTGTTGAGCCATATTTCAGCATCAATTCCTTTTCGGTTGATGGAATTGTTAGGTTTAAGGACAGGTTTTGATCTAATAAATGTAAATGGCTAAAAACAGTTGTGCCGTTTTGCAGACTGATTGTTAGAGTGTTTTTTACTGACACAACCGTAGGCAAACCTGTAATATTCAATGTAACTGGATTGCCTGTACTCCAATTGAAAGAATTGTCAAACTGGATATCTTCAATATTGGTTTGAGGATTTGGAACTATATCTACACTTTTTTCACAAGATGTGAAAGATACGATTGCAACTGCGGAAATCAGGGTTAATAATTTGATCCTTTTCATTTGTTATTATTTATTTGTTAGGGGACAGATGGCATTACTCACATAATACTATTTTCAAAGGAGTTCGTGAGCTAAAGGTTCGCCAGATTGATTATAATATTATCTTTGGTTGGTGATTTTTTCAAATCATTGCTATTTTATATTTATGTGTTTTAAAACTTTATGTTCAAAGCACATGCCAAACTCAAAAAAACTTTTTCACATGTTGTTATTCAGGCATATACACAAATCATAAAAAACAAATATTTTAATTCTGTCTCAATTTAAGACACATATTCTCAATTTGCGAATTGCGCAGGGCGTATTTTAAAACGAATCCCAAATTTGTGAACCATTAAAGAACTAACTTTGTCAATTGCATATAGATTTGGAGAACCTTGAAGCGAGTCAAAACGCTTGAATAACCTATTAACCCCAATTTTTTATGTGGCATGTTGGGCGGTGCATTTTTTTAATAAAGCCCTGTCATTCTGCTTCGCCTTTCCAATAAAATCGTATCTCTTCATTTATCGTCATGTTTAGCACTCTTTTCTCTTAATCCTATAGTCCTAAATCCAAATTTTTCATGAAGTCTAAGTGTCAGTGAATTTTCAGGAAAAATACTCGAAATAATGTCCAAATCCCATCCTTTACTGATGACATTACCGTTTATCCATAAGAAGTGAGCCAATGCCTTTTCCTAAAAAGTTTGTGTAAATATAGATGCTAATCTCCGCCACACTTTTATAAACTAATCGAGAGGAAGCCGGGTTATTCAATATTGTTTAAGGGTCTTGAATCTGAAAATCTTCTACCGCAAAGTTCGCGGAGGAGGCGCAGAGTGCCACAGAGTTTTTATTCAGCCTCCTTTTTTTGCGAAACAGACCGGTAAGCTCACTACACCGATCAACGGTCAAATTTTCTGTATTTTCTGTTAACCAAAGGATATTGAATACTGATTTAGTTTTTGATATGACGATCAATAATTTTCAGAAAATTGACTACATCCAGTGGTTTTGTCAAATAGTCCTTAGCGCCTAAATGAATCAATTTCTCAAGCTGAAAAGGCATCGCATCGGCACTGAGAATAATTACAGGAATTGCTTTTGTAATGGTATCTTCCATCAGTAATTCCAATACCTCATTGCCTTTGATGTCGGGCAAATCGAGATCGAGCAGTATTAACCCTGGTTTATGCTTTTTTGCCAGCAGGATGGCTTGCTTTCCAAATATGGAAGTTACCAGATGGATTTCCGGGCGATTCTCCTCTATAATTGCTTCAACCAGTTCGATGTTCGACAGGTTATCTTCGATGTACAAAATAGTTCCCGTTTGCCTCGGTGAATTTATTTCCTGAGTTGGTTCAACCGTACTTTGACTTATTTCTTCCCTGAGAGATTGAGGAACCGGCAGCTCAATCCAGAAGGTACTTCCAGTGCTAACCTCACTCTCAACACCAACCGATCCACCCATGGCTTCGGTAAGCTTTTTCACCAACATCAGTCCGAGCCCGGTACCTTCGGTTTCGGTTTTATCTGCTCCTATACGCTCGAATGCGTGAAAGAGTTTGCCGATGTCATCCGGATTTATCCCATTTCCCGTGTCAGTGATTGAAATCCTGACCTGAGTGTTTCCCATCTCATTGGCTGGTTGGAGTGTAGTTTTAATCCAAACCGAACCACCTTCCCTATTGTATTTTATTGCGTTGTTGAGCAGGTTAATTAAAACCTGCTTCAACCGGAGCCTGTCGGCAAAAGCAAATGGGTTGTTGACAAGTGTATTGACAAACTGGACAGATACATTTCTTTTATTTGCAGCGACCTGAATGCTGTCAGTTATTTCATTGATAATGGCAGATAATTGTATGGGTTCCAAAGTGAGAATTTGTCTTCCTGCTTCAATTCTGGAAATGTCGAGTACCTCATTTATTAATTCAAGGAGGTGTTTCCCGCTATTTATAATATGATTTACCCCTATTTTTTGTTTGGGATTGAGTTCACCCATTTCCATTAATTGCGCGAAACCTAATATGGAATTCATGGGGGTGCGCAGTTCGTGACTCATACGCGATAGGAATTCGCTTTTTGCGCGATTGGCATTCTCGGCTTCGCTTTTTGCTTTCAGAATTTCCGCTTCCGCAAGTTTTCGCTCGGTAATGTCCAAGGAAACGCCTCCCAACCAGGACTCTTTTTCCAGGCGGTCGATAGTAAATTTTTGAGTTTCGTAATAATGCAATTTCCCATCAAGCTGCACCAGGCTTTCTTCAATTTTTTGATAACCCAGTTCCATCGAGTCTATATCATCCTTCATCAATTTCTCGCCAAGTTCATTCGGAAACACTTCCAGCATGGTTTTGTCCTGCCATGCTGAAGCGCCAAAGGCTTCATCCATATATTTGTTAACATACAGGGTTTTACCCTGATGGTCTTTCATAAAAACAACGGCGGGCAAATAATCCATAAATAAGGAAAATCTTGATTCACTCTCCTTGAGGGCCTCCTCTGAGCGTTTGCGACCCGTAATGTCTTCGAAAATGTAAAACCGCCCGTAATATTCGTCGCCCGCGCCGCGTATCTGTGTTGAAAAACGCCTTACTGTCCGATTTTCGGTAAAGGCTATTTCATCTTCGATCACCACACGGTTATCTTCGAACTGCAAGGGTTTGCACGATTCGGCAAAAGCCGGAATGTCAGCCAGCACCGGCAAGCAATAAGGAATGATATCGTTGTTTTTGAGTTCGCCACGTTTCATTTGCTCCTCAAAAGGTTCAATTTCCCATATTTCGCAAAAGCGGCGGTTAAAGTACAGTATATCATCCGTGCGGTTGTCAACTACCAGAAATCCCAGCGGCGAAGCGTTTGACATATAATTCAGCAGCGACTGGTTCCAATGCAATTCATCCTGGGCACGTTTACGTTCCGTAATATCGTGATAATTGAGTAATATGCCATTGATAACCGGATCGTTAATCAGGTTGGTGGCCGTAAGTTCGATGGGCTTATAACTACCGTCTTTACATTTGTATTTATATTCCACAGTCAGGGCAGCCTTGTCCTTTCCGAGAAGGGAATAAAATTCACGCTGAATGCGTTCCAGGTCTTCGGGGTGAACTGTTAACCATCCGTTGGTGCCAACCAGGTCGTTGGGATTCCAGCCAAAGTATTTCTCAATATTCGGACTTTTATACTTCATGATCCCATCAATTCCCATGATCCCAATTACATCAGAAATATTGGAAATCATGGAACTGTGTCGTATTTCACTCGCCCGTAATAACTCTTCTGCTTCTTTTCGTTCGGTGAGGTCCATGTTTGTTCCTGTAACACGAATTGGCTTACCTTCTGGATCTCTTGTAATGAATCCGCGTGAGAGAACCGGGACATACCGGCCATTTTTATGCAACAGGCGAAATTCAGCCTCATAGCTTTCATTTACACTTTCAAGGGCCTTAGTTAAAATATCATTCACACGAAGCATATCTTCCGGGTGTGTGAGATTTCTCCAAAGACTGCTATCCGAAGGAATTTCCTCAGGTTTGTATCCAAGTTGTTGCCACCATTTCTGAGAATAGTATAATTTATTTGTGATTAAATTCCAATCCCAGGGAGCATCATTCGAACCTTTTATGACCAAATCCAATTGTTCCTGGCTTTCGCGCAAGGCTTCTTCTGCCTCTTTGCGCATGGTTATGTCCTGAAGTGTTCCTGACATTGAGAGTGGTTTACTTTCAATATCCCATTTACTGATTTTTCCTTTATCGAAAACCCAAATCCAGTTTCCGTTTTTGTGTTTCATCCTGAATTCAGCAGCGAAATAATCCTCTCCTTTTTTAAAGTGCATTTTTAAGAGTTCGATAGTTTTGTAAGAATCATCGGGATGAATAAAATTAATCCAGGTATCAATACTTACAGGCAATAGTTCACCCAAAGAATAACCAATTATTTCAGCCCATCGTTCATTGATTATATTTTCACCTGTTTTTATATTCCATTCCCATGTTCCGACATTGGTACCCTCAAGTATAGACACAAGACGTTGTTTCTCAATGGCCAGGGCTGCTTCTGTCTCCTTGCGTTCCGTAATATCCCTGATAAAACCGTGCCAGAGTACTGACCCATCGGCTCCGCGCTCAGGCATGGCATTGCCCCACAGCCAGCGAATGGTTCCATCCTGATGCTTTACGCGGTATTCATTGCTCCAGAGTTCAAGTTTGTTTGCTGAAGCCTGAATGGATTCAGCAACTCCATCCAAATCGTCGGGATGCAGAATGGCAAAAACACAAGAAGCATCCTTACTCACTTCTTCGGGGCTTACCCCGTAAATACTCCGTATGCCTTCACTGGTATAAGGGAAACAAGAAGTGCCATCGGGGCGTAACTGGTACTGATAGACCATTCCCGGCACACGGTCGGCAATTTTATTCAACCTGCTTAATGCTTCCTGAAGTTGTTTTGTACGCTCATCAACTTTGCGCTCCAAGCTTTCATTCAATTCGAGAATTTCCTTTTCAGCCTCTTTTCGTTGTGTAATATCTTCCTGAATAGCGAGGTAATGGGTGATATTGCCACCAGAGTTGATAACAGGCGAAACGGATGAGGATACCCAATAATATTCTCCCTTTTTCTTTTTATTATTAAATTCCCCCTTCCATTCGTTTCCTGATCTGATGGTTTCCCAAAGATCCGTGTAAAGTTCCCTGGAGGTTTGACCCGAGCTAAAAATCCGGGGATTACTACCTATTAATTCTTCTTTTGAATACCCTGTTATTTCGATAATTTTCGGGTTTACATATTCAATTTCGCCCGACAAATTGGCGATATAAGTCATTACCGGACTTTGCTCAATGGCCTGTGAGAGTTTTTTCATGTTCTCCTCTGCACCTTTGCGTTCAGTAATATCCCAGATAAGGTCAGCAAGCAATATTACGATATAGATATCTTTTTCGGTATAGTCTGTTGATTTATTACCGATTCCCACTATAGCCGCAACTAAGTTGTTCCGGAACACAGGAACTACCAGTTCGCGTATAACCGATGCGTGACCTTCGGGCAGTCCCTGCCTGTGTTCAAGGCTCATATAATCGTTGTGGATGATTGCTTTACGCTGCCGCACACAATCGACCCAAACACCTGCTTTATCGAGGCCATAGTGCTGGCTGCTACTTTCGGCCGTGCACATGGCTTGTAAGGTGTTGGTGGACCAGCTTTGGAGTGTCAATGTTTTTTGATCGGCATCGACCGCATGAAAAAATCCTATATGGCTGTTTGTGAGTGTTTCCAGTTCATCGAGCAATTTTTGCTGCAATTCATCACGCGTATGCAATTGGGCAAATTCTGTAAGCCGCAGCCGGGCTTCAAGAATTTGTTCTGACTGAATTCGCTCAGTAATTTCATGAGCTTTTCCCTGAAAGGCGATAAATTCGCCCTCCTTATTGAAAATGGGAATCGTCTGCGACTCCATCCAAATAATATTTCCATCCTTTTTGATCCACCTCAGTTTTTCAGGCTCAGGATTAATGATGCCTTTTTGTTGTGCCTGCAACAGATGCCTGTCGTCAGGATGAATCATTTTCAATCCCAACATGGGATCTGTGTAATGTTCTTCAGGGGTATAACCCGTAATTTTCAGTGCCGATGGACTTACATATTCAAAACCTGAGGTGGGTTTTAAGTTGTAAACATAAATCAGATCGTTTGATCGTTCAGCAATAAAGCGGTATTTTTCCTCATTCTGTATTAATTTATTTTCAGCCAGCTTTCTATCAGTGATATTCTGAAAAACCCCATATATTTCAACCGGGTTTCCATTGTTGTCGCGTTTCAGTTCTGCTTTAGAGGTGATGATCCTGGCAGTAGAGCCATCGGCAGGATGTATTTCATATTCAAGATTGTAAGGTATGCCTTTCTCTAAAAGTTCATGCGAAGCCTTTACAACGCTTTCCTTTTCAGTAATACAGTTTTCGACATTTTCAACGTTGAAATCTTCAAGGTTGTCGCCTAAACCGAACAAATGCAAAGATTCCATTGAACCTTTCAGTTCTCTTGTTTTCAGGTTATAGGACCAGGAACCCGTGTTTCCGATTTGCTGTGCCATGGCAAGTTGATGATTAGCTATGGCAAGTTCACCGGATCTCTTTTTCATTTTTTCTTCGGCCTTTTTGCGCTCGGAAATATCGCGCAGGATTCCGCTTATTTTTACCGGATTTCCTTTAGCATCATAATAGATTGCGGAAGAAATTGCACATTGTAAAACGGTTCCGTCTCTGTTTGTCAACAACAATTCATAATCGGTTACTTTTCCACTCCTGCTTATTTCAGCATAAAAGGCAGTTCTTGCATCTTTTTCTGCGTAAAGCTCAACAAATGACTGTCCGATTAATTCATCGCGTTTATATTGTCCTTTAGTGATCAGTTCGATAGAAGGACTTATTTCGAGAAGGATTCCGTCTAGAGTAGCTTCATAATAACAATCCAGCATGTTTTCGAAAATACTGCGAAATTTTCCTTCGCTTACCTGAAGTTTTTCCTCAGCTGTTCTTCTATCGGTAATATCGTGCACAAGGGAATAAAGTAATGTTGTGGTGCCAATCTGAATTGGTCCCGAATACTCTTCCACGTGGCGGACTTCGCCATTGGCAAGGCGGTGCTTAAAGTAAAACTGTTTCCTTTTTTCCTCCTTTGCTTTTTGCATTTCTGCTTTCAATTCCTTTTCGGAAAGGGTGTTGATTTCGAAAATCTTTTTAGCACAAATTTCAGTATAGGACCAACCATAATATTTAATTGCAGCAGTGTTCGCGTCTATGATTTCACTGGTTTCCGGATTAATCAGCAGCATCACCGAATGGTTGTTTTCGAACAGAGATTTGTACTGTACTTCCTTTTGTTGCAACTTTTCATTTGCCAGGGCCAATTCGGATATATCTGTAATTGCGAGCAAGCACTGGCCGGGTTGTTCATTCACAATTCCAGAAAGGAGCGCACTGACCTGCCTGCCATCGGAAGCTGATAGAGTTACATTGCAGGTTTCTGTTTTATTAGTTTTAAAAAGCCGTTTGAAAAACTGATCAAAAATTGTTTTTGTTGCAGGGGTGATAAAATTCCTGAATGATCTGTTTATGATGGACGAACGTTTTTTTACAAGCAGGTTTGTCCCGTTAAGGTTTGCTTCAATTATAATTCCATGATCATCGAGCGTATAATAACCCGAGGGGGCAAACGCGTACAATTTAGCAAATTTATCTTCAACAGCGGCGGTTTTTTTGTTTGCCTGGAGTAACTCTTCATTCTGCAGTTTGAGTTCAATCTGATGGACTTCGAGTTCATGAATGAGTTTCAGCGTATCAGCTTCCGAAAAATCCGAAGTTGATTCTGAGCGTTTCATAAGCAAGGCATCTGCCTTTTGATTAAAGGGCGTGTTATCAGACTTTTTTGGCTTCTTACTTACGGGAGTGTACAATTCCTGAAGCGAATCGTACTTTTGTTTCAATTCCTGCAACTCAAAAATGAGTTCTTCCCTGGTTTTGTTTTGATTGCTCATAAATGAGTTTGCTTAGAGCGAACAAAAATATAAAATTTTTGTTTCAATATGTTTATAGGAATGGTTGGCCCTGACCATAAAAGGGATCAGCTTTAATTGCTGAAATATTTTACCAGCAGTGCTTTTAAAACTGCAATATCCAGAGGTTTAGATATATGATCATTGCATCCGCTATCTATTGCTTTTGTGCATTCGCTGGGCAGGGTAAAAGCGGTTTGTGCAATTATGACCACATCATTATTAAATTTGCGTATCAGCCTTGTAGCCTCATGTCCATCCATGCCCGGCATTTTTATATCCATCAAAATAAGGTCTAAATCGGTGTTAGTTTGGCAAATATCCACAGCTTCGGATCCCGATTGTGCTTTTAGTATCTCCTTGCCGTATTTTTTCATGATTAGTGAAAGCAACATTAAAGAAGCATCATCATCAAGGATTAATATTTTCAGGTTTTTTACTGGGTTTTCGTCCAAATGAACCTGCTGTATATTTATAATGCTGCTTTTTAATTCGCAGTCTTCAATTCGTATGTTCATCTGTTGTTATTAAATTACGGGTGAGGTGGAATATGCCAGATTGATTATACTATTATTTTTGGCTGGATATTTAAAAATCATTACAGTTTTAGGATGGTTGCCTGTTTAGGATACATTAACTCTTGTTCACCAATTCGATCCCTACCAAAACGCGGTCATGGTCGTAAAGATCTTCGATGATATTTCTTAACGATTCGGGCAGTTTACAAAATAATTGAGAAGTCGGGAAGATGCGGTGATCGTGGGCAAGTTGCGGGTTTCGCAAGAGATTAATCAGTTCTATCTCATAATTTCCGTTCATCTCCACTTCACAAATCTTCTTAAGATTGAATTGCGCCATAATTGATAACGGAGTTTGCATGGTTACATAGGGTCTGCTGATAAAATAGTAAGGGGTTGTATTCTAAATAATTATGACTAATTTTGGACAATCAAGTGCAAGGAAACATGAGCAAAACCCACAGAAAGGTTGCACCAACCCCCAAATATATCAGTCCAAATCAGCTGACACTCGCTGGTTTCGAGACCCCATTCGAACGTAAGCTCAATCCCGAAAATCGGTGGGTCGTACTTGGACACCTCATCCCATGGGACGAGATTTGCAACATATATGCTAAAATAGTAAAGATAAAACCAGAGGGACGACCACCGTTAAGCCCACGGTTAGTGCTTGGGTCAATCATCATCAAACACATTTGCCATCTTGATGACCGCGAGACCGTTGCCCAAATATCGGAAAACGTATACATGCAATACTTTTTGGGTTTCACCAGTTTCAGCGATGAAGCGCCATTTGACCCATCCTTGTTTGTTAAATTCCGCAACAAGCTTGGCCTGAAGGTGGTA
>CAILKW010000685.1 GCA_903834845.1 uncultured Bacteroidia bacterium
AATCCGCCTGATCGAGTATTACCTCAAGCATATTCATACCTATTTTAATGTCAACACCCCAAATCTTTTTCATAGTTTGTTTGTGACAATCAGTAAAAGCTTTATAGCAATAGTTTGTATCAAGTGAAAAAATGATAATATTTTGTGGGCTTTCGAATATTGAATTTAAGACAGCATATTTGTCCTGTAATTCTTTTTCTCTCTCAACCAACGCATTATTGGCCATGATTAACATATTCTCAACTTTTTTGTGCTCAGTTATGTCAACTGCTGTAACAAGACATGTTTTTCGTTTTTTGTTTATAATGCCCGAGAGATGCACATTAATTGGCAGATTGTCATTGGCCAATAACACCACTTCGCAGGTTATTGTGGCAGTGCAGTTAAAAACTTGGTCTAAAAAGATATCAAATATTGGTTTTGTATCAGCTGAAACGAATAATCCAAATAGACTGTTTTTTAACAAACAGGATTCTTTGCCAAGCATAGCAGCACCTCTGATGTTTAACCGGATAATTTCACCAACTTGTGTAAGAGTAAAATAACTTGTTGGCGCAAAATCGTATAATTCAAAATCCGGTTTAGGATGTTTCTGCTTTAGCACGCCTTCTGCCTTTTGGCGAGGTGCAGCCAAATTGGTCTCTGGTGTTTTTTTGTTTTTCATCTTTTATTTATTTTCACTATATATTTTTTAACAAACTGCTGAATAACCGCTTCGAGGGTTGAAAAAACCGCTGAAAAACCGCTTCGAGGGTTGAAAAAACCGCTCGAAGGGTTTTTAAATTTTATGATTCTAACACACCATATTTTTGCAATTTACCAATAAGCTTTTCTTTGCTTACAGGCTTTGGAAGATAATCATCACAACCGGCATCTCTCGCCATTTTTGTATCACCGCTCATTGCGAAAGCGGTGAAGGCAATGATTGGTAAATCCTTGCGGAATGATTTTATTTCATTAGTAGCCTGTAGCCCATCCATTATCGGCATTTTAATGTCCATCAGTACCAACGATATTTCTGGATGGTTTCGGCATTGATCAACAGCCTGTTTCCCATCTCTGGCTGAAATAGTTGACACACACTTTTTCTTTAAAATTACTTCGAGATAGAATAAGTTGGTATCATCATCATCGGCAATCAGGACAACCGGATTCTCAATTATTGTAGGTTGATAATCCTTTTCTTCTGAATTCGCGTCAATCGGAATTTCATTATATGGCACAGAAAAGAAGAATTTTGAGCCTGAACCCTTTACTGAAATTACGTGCATTTCGCCACCGAGAAGCCGCACTAACCCTTGTGCAATAGACAATCCGAGCCCGCTGCCTTCAAAGCCTCTGTTACGTGATAATTCTTCCTGTTTAAAACTTTCGAAAATCAGCAAGAGAGCTTCGTCTTTGATACCTATTCCAGTATCTTTGACATAAAACTCAATTAAAGATGGTTTTATGGTATAACCCAACGTGATAACGCCTTTATTCGTAAATTTAACAGCATTGTTAAGTAAATGAACCATAATTTTACGGAATAGTACTACATCAGACATAAGGGTGATGCGGTCGGTATTCTCAGGTAATTCAAGTTTTAGACCGATATTTTTTTTAGCGGATATTATCTGATAATGTTCGTAAAGTTGATGAAACATAAGGCTCAGGCTGATGGGGTTTTGGCAAACCTCCATATTTCCTGAAGCAATAAGTGAGATGTCCATGTAGTTGGTAATGGTATCCAACAAGCGGTTGGTGCTTGTTTCGAGATGCGAATAATACTGCATCTTTTCATCGTTTGTGATATCGGGTTGTATTATAAGATTGCAAATTCCGAGGATACCGTTTAATGGCGTTCGTACTTCGTGAGAGATATTGTTCATAAAGGCAGTTTTAAGTCTGTCACCAGATTCAGCTTTTATAAGTGCTTGTTTAATAGTTTCGTGTATAAGTTTGCTTTCGGTAATATCGCGGCCAAAGCTTACCTCGCCTTCAATTTTTCCTGAAATATAGATTGGAGAAGTGTTAACTGAAATAATAAGAATACTGTCATCCGGTTTTTGTAAATGCAATTCGTAACTACTTGCAATACCACTCATATTTTTTTGAAAAACATCCATAATCATTGGCAGTTCTTCAGGAAGAATGAGCGGTACAAAAGATTTTCCTATCCATTCGTTAGGGTCGAGTCCTGTAGTTTTTGAGGCAATTTCATTTAAAAAAGTAAAGTTTCCGTTGTTGTCCAAAGTCCAGATTAAATCATTTGAAAATTCAATCATTGTCCGGTATTTATCTTCGCTTATTCGAAGTGCATCTTCAGAAAGTTTGCGTTTATTATTAGCAAGTGTTTGTGCTACTATTGAGGCGATTGTACTTGCAAAAGATTCTTCATCGGAATACCAGTTGCGTTTTACGGCTATATGTTCAAAACATACCACTCCCTGCAATTCCCCTTCAACGTAAATTCCGGCATCAAGCATTGATTTTATTCCCAACGGAATTAGATAACCTTCGGTAAACTCTTTAGTACGATTATCATTTTGTGCATCGCTTGCCGATATTCTGCTTTCATCATTGATAGCTTCAAAATAACGTGGATAATCAGCATAATTAAGAACTACACCCGAACTGTGTTTTTTTGTTATTTTTTCATATAGTGAGATACAGTGCAACTCTGTTTTATTATCTGAAAGCATCCAGATACTTGCGCGATCTACCTCAATTGCAACAGACATTTCCTCTGTCAGCCTTTGAAAAGAAACGGTAGTGTTACATGATGAGATCACCTCATCAACTGCAATTCTGGCAATTGCGTTACGTTGTTCACGGGAACGCTTCTGGCTTTTTAAAAGTGCCTCCTCAGCAACCTTGCGTTCAGTAATATCCCTTACAATTGTCAATGCGGTATTTTCGGAAGCAGGAACAATACGTGCTTCATAGAATCCGGTTTTATCATTGAAATCTGCGGAATAGAAAAATTGTACCAATTCTTTACTTAACAGTGATTGGTTAAACGCTGATATTGCGTTAGCTGCAATATCGGGAGGGAGCAAATCGCTGATATTTTTTCCAATAAGAACTTCACGAGGCATAAAGAGTTTTGAGTCATCTTCGGTATAGACTTCCAGATAATCGCCATTTTGGTTGAAAATAAACAGCAAATCGGGAATTGCACTAAGGATAGCTGCTTTCTGATTTTCGCTTTTTAGGAGGTTTTCTTCTACTTGCTTATGTTCTTCTATTTTGATTTTAAGTGACTTATTCTTTACTTTGATTTTCAACGAAAAAATGAAGGCCAACATCAACAGCACTATCAGCACACTCGATTCGATTACATTAAATAATAAAAAATCATTCCATAACTTTGCATTAAAATCCATTCCAAATACGGCAGTAGTTTTACCTGTGGCTTCATCTTTTATCGGAATTAAAACACTTCTCCACTTTCCCCATCTATCGGAAACAGGGGAGGTTATTAACTCTTTTCCATCATTAAAAGGTTGATGATATGCCAAATCAGCTTCAGTGTATTCCTGTCCGGGCGGAGAATAATCTTTTGAATCCTCAGGTTCGGAATCGGCCATAATGAATAATTTGCCGTTTTGTCTTGTGTATATGTAAGCAAATCTTGCCTTAGGATTCACTTTGATAATTGCTCTAAGGGTATTTTTAATAACCTGATATTCCACTTTTTCGATATCATAAGGCTTAGCTTTAAGAGTTTTTAAACCCTCTTCCGGCAAGGTTGTTTCGATAGATCTTGAAATTTGCAAAATATTTCCAATTTGCTCATTTTTAATTCTTATCCAGCTAAACCGGACAAATATCAAACCCAAAATTACAATAACAAGAAGCAATATTGTTTCATTAATCGGGAACCTTCTGAATGGATTTTGCGTGTTCATAACATATATTATTAGATAATAGTTACCAGCTTTTAGTTGGTAATGAAAAATAAAACTTACTTCCTATTCCTTCTGTACTCTCAACCCATAATCTTCCGCCATGCTTTTCAACAAACTCTTTACAAAGCATAAGGCCCAATCCGGTAGTTAGTTCACCTTCGGTACCTCTTCTGCCATTTTGAGCATCGAGCTGAAATAGGCATTCTACCATATTATTAGTCATTCCGATACCTGTATCTTTTATTGATATTTCAATACTATTGCCGTCTGCAACTTTGGCCGAAATACTTATTTTTCCACCTTTGTGTGTAAATTTTATGGCGTTCGAAACAAGGTTTCGGATAATCGTTTGAAGGATTTTACAATCAGCCAATACAATCAGATCATCAGGAATATCATAATCTATTTCAATTCCTTTGCTTCTGGCAGATTCAAGAATCATTTCAACATTTTCGCTTACAATGGTAAGCAATGGTAGCACTTCAGGATTGAAAGGTATTAATCCTTGCTGAATTCGAGCCCAATGCAGCAGATTTTCGAGCAAACGGAAAAGATTTGACGCAGAGTTTCTCAGGTTTACCGCTATCTCCTTTATCTCATCCATTGTAAAGCTGTGCAAATCTTCTGCCATTATTTGTGTAAGCCCCAAGAATCCGCTAAACGGACTGCGCAGGTCGTGCGCAATAATGGAGAAGAATTTGTCTTTTTCGGCATTAAGCTTTTGAAGCTGTTCGTTTTGAAGCCTTATTTCTGCCTCTGCCTTAATACGTTGTGTAATATCTCGAGAATGTATTATGCTTCTGAAATGATTTCCAAATCTGTCATATTCTGCATCAATGGAATCTTCGACCCAGATATAATCTCCTTTCTTGTTTATTATTCTGTAGATATATTGAAATTTATTTGTCTTATTCAGATGTGCAGTTTCAATGCTTTCTTTTATTCGCTTAATATCGTCTTTATGCACAAAAGAAAAGATTTGCTCAAAAGAGATATTTTCAATTTCATGCTTTTCATAACCAAGCATATTCAAATTTCCCTGAGAAATGTATTTAACTTTATTATCTTCAAATAGAACAACACCGTCAGTAACATTTTCGGACAACAGCCGGAATTTTTCTTCACTTTCTTTTAGGGCTTGTTCAGCAAGATTTTGCCCGGAAGTATTCCGGGTATTACTAAAAATATAATCTTCGGCTTTCTGTGATTTCAGATTTTGTAATTCTATCTCTAACTCTCTTACCCTATTTTCAAGTTGTTTGTTGTTCATTTTATGTTTTTTTTAAGTATTGTTATTGGGTATGTTAAAATAAAACGTACTCCCAATTACTCCTGATTTTCCTTCCGAATCACTCTCCACCCATAATTTTCCACCATGTTTTTCAACAAACTCTTTACAAAGCATCAATCCTAAACCTGTTGTTGGTTCGCCTTGGGTGCCTTTTCTGCCTGTTTGAACATCGAGCCGAAATAAGTTTTCTAAAATGGCGTTACTCATCCCGATACCAGTATCTTTTATTGCTATTTCAACACTATTGCCGTCTGCAACTTTGGCCGAAATACTTATTTTTCCACCTTTGTTTGTAAATTTAATGGCATTTGAAACAAGGTTACGGATAATCGATTGGACCAGAACACTGTCTGCAAACACTTTAATATTATCTGATATATCGCAATTTATATCAATACTTTTGTTGATGGCTGCTTCGTAGAGAATTTCTAAACTTTCGTTCACAATAGTCAGTAATGCAACTGATTTGGGATTGAAAGGGATTAAACCTCGTTGCACTTGAGCCCATTGGAGCAGATTTTCGAGTAAACGGCTAAGGTTTGTGGCGGAATTTTTCATACCTTCTGCAATTTCCTGTATTTCATCCATAGTCATATCCGACAATCCCTCGACCATTATCTCTGTCAATCCCAGAAAACCACTGAATGGGCCGCGTAAGTCATGGGCAATAATTGAGAAAAATTTGTCTTTAGTGGCATTTAGTTTCTGAAGCTCAATTTTTTGCTTCTCAATTTCATTGCGTTGACGCGAAAGTTTCAGATGAGTTGCTGCCCTCGCTTTTACCTCTTCGGCCCGAAATGGTTTAGTGATATAATCAACGCCTCCGGTAGTTAATGCTCTTACAATATCTTTTGTGCTGTTTAAAGCACTTATAAAGATAATAGGCACATCATTAAGGTTTTGGTTTTCCTTTACCAGGCGACAAACTTCAAATCCATCCATATCAGGCATCATAATATCAAGTAGAATAAGGTCGGGCTTTTCTTTTTCGGCAGCTTGCAAGGCATGCTCTCCACTAAGAACAGGGCGGACTGCATAACCTTCATGTTCGAGTAAATTGGCCAAAATTTTAAGATTGGCTGGCACGTCATCAACAATAAGAATGATTGGAACAATCCGATCAGACACCTCGTCATTTTTCATAATAATTGCTTTTTATAATTATGTATAACTTTAAAAAAATTTATTAATTAATGATGTTCAACCCTTTTAGGGTTGGAAGCCACACGCCCATTTTCGTCCGTGGGTTTCGCCCGTCCGTGGGTTTCGTTCATCCCGTGGGTTTCGCCCGTCCGTGGGTTTCGCCCACGGTTATTCATGTTCAACCCTTGCAGGGTTGGAAGCCACACGCCCATTTTCGTCAGTGGGTTTCGCCCGTCCCGTGGGTTTCGCCCGTCCGTGGGTTTCGCCCACGGTTATTCATGTTCAACCCTTGCAGGGTTGGGAGCCACTCGCCCATGTTCGTCTGTGGGTTTCGCCCGTCCGTGGGTTTCGCCCACGGTTATTCATGTTCAACCCTTGCGGGGTTGGGAGCCACTCGCCCATTTTCATCCGTGGGTTTCGCACACAATCAAGTTCAACCCTTGCAGGGTTGCGGTGTTTTTACTTATTCTATATTTCTGTTATTCAATAATTTTTGTAAATGAACGTAGTCGTAATTTTTTGCAAGTGTCATAAAATATTGTGCAAGTTGTGAATTTTCATGCTCGATATTATTGATGAGCTGCTTCAGTTTGTTAATATCAGCAACTTCAACAGCTTCGAGCATCTGTATTACAAAACTCTCAGGCAATTTAGCAATATCTTCGACAATAAATTCGTCATCGTAATAATATTTTTGCTTTCCTAAATTAGTTTCATCGTCATATATATATTTAACCCCATGAATTTTTCCGATGGTACTAAACAATTCATCTTCCTGAAATGGCTTGCGAATATAACCTTGAATTCCCAAAGATTCAATCATACTTAGTTCTTCTTTGAAGGTACCGGCTGTAAGTGCTACAATAGGTGTTTTGGCTCCTTTTTCTGTCAGTTTTATACGGCGTGTTGCTTCATAACCATCCATTACGGGCATTCGCATATCCATTAAAATCAGATCAGGATTCCATGCTTCAAATTTTGCAATTGCTTCTTCACCATTAGAAGCTTCATTAGTTTCAAAACCGACCATTTTGAGCAGATTAACTGCTACATTCAAGTTCTCTTCTTTATCGTCCACAACTAATATTCGAAAGGTTTTCTGACCTTTAGCGATACAAAAAACACGTTTTGTACTTTTTGCTTCAACTCGTTCAATATCACCATCCTTTATTTCTACATGAAAAGTAAAAACCGACCCTTTTCCAACTTCGCTTGTTACTGTAATGTTACCACCCATCAAAAGAGCTAATTCACGGCTAAGTGCAAGGCCTAAACCTGTACCACTTCCTTTTTTGATACCTGAACTTGTTTGTACAAAGTGTTTAAACAGGTTAGAAAGTTCGTTTTCGGGAATACCTATCCCTGAATCCTGAATTTCAACTACCAGATGACTTATAAGCTCGCCATTTTTATCAACGCGAACACGAACTGCTATTCCACCCTCATCGGTAAATTTAACAGCATTTCCGATTAAATTAATGAAAATCTGACGTAACTTACTTGCATCTGCAACTATATATTTGGGAATACCTTCGTCAATTTCGAAAATAAACTGAAGATGTTTTGATTGTGTTCGTTCTTTGAAAATCATCTGCATATCATGTAAAAAAACAAACAGATCAATATGTGTAGGATGTAATACTGAGCGACCTGCTTCAACCTTTGAAAGTTCTAAAATGTCGTTAATAAGTGCCAAAAGATGTTCGCCTGCCCGAACAATGGAATTATTATATTCTTTCTGTGTAATTGTTAAAGCTGGATCGCGGTTCAACAGCTGCGAAAATCCAATAATTGCGTTTAACGGGGTTCTGATTTCGTGAGACATATTCGAAAGAAATTCGCTTTTAGTTTCGTTGGCAGCCTCCGCTTCCTCTTTTGCCTCTTTCATCTTTATTTCACTCAATACAAGAGAATTGATAGTTAAAATGAGTTGGTTTACAGCAGGCTTGAATATAAAATACGCCTCTAAAAAAAGTACCAGCAAAGTTAAAATCAGAATTGCTGTTTCTAAGTATCGTATAAAACTAACTTTGGCTTTTGCCTCGCTGTCGTACCGGAAAACAATATCATCCATTCCTTTCAGAAAAGCAGGTTCATGCCAGAGTATTTGCTTAATTAAAGGGACAGTTTTATTGGATATTGTATTGTTGTTTATATTAGGTGATAAAGATATTAAAGAATCAATTGCATTTAAAATTGCCTGGAAATCAGGTTCAATTTCTAAAAACATTGATTGTATTTTGTCGCTGTTATTCCCCGGAAGTCCGAGTTTTTTACTGCCATTTTGAAGTCCATCATGCGAAAGTCGCCAAATAGTGGCTGCATTTTTCATTTCATCGAGATATTTCTGTTTTGTCTCAATGGAATCAGAAAAGTATTGTGCCAATGCTGTTTTTGTGATTCGTTGACTTAACATACGCTGTCTTCCGGCAATATTCACTACTCTGGAATCTTTAGAACCTTTAAATATTGCATATTGTATGGCAATCTGACTAAAAACTGTCAAAAAAGCAATGATACTAAGAGCTAAAATATAGCGTCTTTGCAAATCACTGGCAGGCAATAGCTTTCTGTTGAGTTCAAAATCAGAAATTTTTGTTTCATTGTTTTTGTAAAATCCGGTCAACAAATTTTTTCGCAT
>CAILKW010000686.1 GCA_903834845.1 uncultured Bacteroidia bacterium
ACACCCAAAAGGAAAGGCAAAAACTCTTTTTGCAACTCACTACCACGAATTGAATGAAATGGAAAAATCATTCAACAGGGTACGCAATTTCAATGTTACAGTCAAAGAGGTTGGCAATAAGGTGATTTTCCTACGCAAACTTGTTCCGGGTGGCAGCAATCATAGTTTCGGAATTCATGTTGCCCAGATGGCGGGTATGCCTAAAAGTGTTGTAAACCGTGCTAGTGAAATACTTAAACAGCTCGAAAAGGCAAACCGTAAGGAGCTTCCGGCCAAAAGGGTAAAAGATCTTGCTGAAATGCGCGAAGGTTTCCAGCTTAGCTTTTTCCAGCTCGATGATCCTGTTCTAAAACAAATCAGAGATGAAATCAAAAATCTCGATGTCAATAACTTAACCCCGATGGAGGCACTCAATAAACTGAATGAGATTCAGAAAATTATCGGGAAATAGAGGTGAAAAAATGGTTTTTTCTTGAGGATAATGGTAACACAAAAACCATTTTTGTTTTCTGTAAGCAATGTTTTGCAGGTGATATTTCAAGTGATAGCCCCACTCCAAAAATAATTTCCTGCCTCATTCTTAAACCATTTCGCGTTTCCGTTCACCAGTTCACCTGTTACAAATCCAATGTATTTGATTGATGATCCAGGACTGACTATTTCCACTACATCCGTTTTTGTCGTTGGTACTCCTTTCCTTATATTAAGCCAATGAAGAACTTTCCCTGTTCCTGATGATGGAGTGAAAACATACGATGAAACTTCTTCTCCACCTGTACATTCTTTGTGTTCGATAACAATATCCCTCAATAACTGCTCATAAGTTCTCCTGCTCTGTAAAAGGCCTGTTACAGGATCAGTTTTTCTTTTTGGATCAAGGAAGCAATGTCCAACAATATCTTTTGAGGGATCAAGATTATACGTAAAGCATATTTTTGCAATAACCCAGATATATTTCCGGTACGCTTCATCAGAATTGATGTTATCGCCTTAGCAATATTCTACACCTATGGCTGCATCATTGGGATTAAACCCGAAAAGTTGGTTATCAGTCAGCACCCCGTAAAGGACATGCCAGGCTTTTTCAGGTTTGACAAGAGCCGGGATACATTCGATTATCTCTTTATCGTCAACAAAAATATGGGCTGATGCAGACTGCTCATCCCTCGAATTTTCATAATAGTTTCTGTTTGCGCGAGCGGTGGATTTTGGATTACCAGTATCATGGGCAACAATGAATTTTACTGTTGGCGACATCTGTAATCCGCATCTACGCTTCGAGGGAGTAGTCAGGTATGCCGGAGTAACTGTATATTTTTCTTTGAATGTCATTGTTTTAAAGTTTAAGCTACAGGTGGAATGTCATTTTCATTCTTTTCATCTACCTTAATGGTAGTTTTATCAGATTTGCTTCCTGAAGTATTTTTGTTTTCAGTCGTTTTCAACGCAACATAAGTACCTGCCGAAAGTCCAATCAGAATCAGGTTGTTCTGTTCGAGATCTGGAAGTATTTCATTCATTGGAATTGTCGAATTAGCAATGTTAGCAAGTGTCTGATTGATAAACCACAATCCAATAACTATGTTAAAAAGAACTGACTGCAACCTATGTATGCTGACACCACTTTTGTCTGAAAGAATATCAACCAAAAAATTCTGCCCTTTTGAATTTTGACTAAGTCTATCAGCTTCAATATGTTCCTGATCGGCATTATCAGTTATCCTGGCGGCAATGGTTGTCGCTGAACTGATCCCCAGAAGAATTAAAACACCTGGTGTGAAGGTAGGGATCTCATGACGATACAAGATGACAGTTGCAAAACCTGAAAGCACGATTACCGTCCACCAGGTAAGCTGTGTTCGTGCATAACTGTAAGGTTTTTTCTTTACCTGAACGCTCTCATCACGAAGCATTCCGTATTTTGCATTAAAATAGAGAATGAGTGCTGTCAATGCTGCAAACATAAGCCAGAAAATAATCTTTGAATTCATAATATAAAGTATTAGTGATTTAACTTACCAAAGATAGATAAATTCAAATTTTTAAAAATGGTAGTTTTTTAACTATTCGCCTCCTTTAAAATCACGTCATGAGTTCCTCCCTCAATAATACTGGTTGCTGAAACCAATGTTATTTTTGCTTTTTCCTGCAACTCAGGTATCGACATTACACCACAACTACACATTGTTGATTTTATTTTGCCTATTGTCACATCAAGATTATCCTTTAGCTTTCCGGCATAAGGTACATAACTATCAACACCCTCCTCGAATTTAAGCGATTCGTTTCCACCCACATCGTAACGCTGCCAGTTACGGGCACGATTAGAACCCTCGCCCCAATATTCTTTTACATAACTGTTGCCTATTACCAGCCTTTTGGTCGGACTTTCATCAAAACGGGCAAAATAACGTCCCATCATAATGAAATCTGCACCCATTGAAAGGGCAAGAACCATGTGGTAATCATGTACAATTCCACCATCGCTGCAAAGTGGAATATAAATACCGGTAGAATCGAAATAATCCTTGCGTGCCTGGGCCACCTCTATCAAAGCAGTCGCCTGTCCGCGCCCAATACCTTTCTGTTCGCGAGTGATGCAGATCGAACCACCACCAATACCTACTTTAATAAAATCGGCTCCGGCATTTACAAGATAGAGAAACCCATCTGTATCAACCACATTACCGGCACCAACTTTCGTCTGTTCGCCATAATTCTCTTTTATATACCTGATAGTCTCGGCCTGCCATTCCGAAAAGCCATCTGAAGAGTCAATACACAGAACATCTGCCCCGGCATTTAAAAGGGCAGGAACTCGCTCTTTAAAGTCGCGTGAGTTAATTCCGGCACCAACACATAGTTTTTTATTATTATCTAGTAGTTCATTCAAATTATCCTGATGGTCATCATAGTCTTTACGGAAGACAAAATACTGCAAATGCTGATTGTCATCAATAATAGGGAGACAGTTTAGCTTATGTTGCCACACCGAATCGTTAGCTGTATTGAGTGAAATTCCGAGTTTTCCAACTATTAATTTTGAGAATGGAGTCATAAACTCTTCAATTCGTTTGTCCAAACTATCTTTCGAAACGCGGTAATCACGACTGGTTACTAATCCAAGCAATTTGCCGTTTGCAAGCCCGTTTTCGGTAATACCAATGGTGGAATGACCGGTTTTTTTCACCAAGTCGAGGACATCTGTCAAACAGTGGTCGGGCGTAAGATTTGAATCGCTGACAACAAAACCGGCTTTAAACTTCTTTACCCTTTGAACCATATCAACCTGACTTTCGATAGATTGTGACCCGAAAATAAAAGACAAACCACCGTTGCGCGCCAATGCAATGGCAAGATTATGATCTGAAACAGATTGCATAATAGCCGAGACCATGGGAATATTCAGCTCGATAACTGATTTTTCGCCTTCGGCAAATTTTACAAGTGGTACTTTCAAGGTGACATTTGAAGGAAAACACTCTTTTGTTGTCAACCCTGGAATAAGAAGGTATTCGTTAAATGTTCGGGATACATCGTTAAAGTATTGTGCCATAACATTATATTAAAATTGTTTCAACATTAATGCAGAAAAACCT
>CAILKW010000687.1 GCA_903834845.1 uncultured Bacteroidia bacterium
ACTGTTTCCGTCCGGTAAGAGGCACTGTGGAGCAAGAAATTGAAGTTATGATTAAAATTATCAGTATTGACTGAATGAACTTTTTAGAAAAATAATATCCTTTCATATTTGAGTTTATTTTGTTTTTAAATAATCTGTCCTTAAATTAAAGAAACAACAGTACAAACCTAAATTTGTTTTTAACTATTAAAAGTTTACTCACAAATAATAAATATAAAAAGCTGTCAATGACAGCTTCAAAAAAAATCATGAAAATGATAAATCTACTGATAAACCTCTTTTTTCGATGATAGAAGTGTATTGTAGAGTAAAGCGGCAATTGTCATAGGACCAACTCCTCCAGGAACGGGAGTAATAAAAGAACATTTTGGAGCAACTTCATCAAATTTAACATCACCCAATAGTTTCCACCCCGATTTTGTTTTATCCGATCTGACCCGTGTGATACCAACATCAATAACTACTGCCCCTTCTTTAACCATATCACCTGTAAGAAATTCAGCCATGCCGAGGGCAGCAACGATGATATCGGCTTGGTAACAAATCTCTTTAAGATTTTTGGTTCTGCTATGGCATAATGTTACTGTGCAATCAATTCCTTTTTGAGAAAGCAAAATGCTCATTGGTCTGCCTACAATATTGCTTCTCCCAATTACCACGCAATTCTTACCAGAAGTTTCGATCTTGTACCTTTTAATAAGCTCCATGATTCCAAACGGTGTTGCTGAGATAAATGCAGACATACCTACAACCATTCTGCCAACATTTACAGCATGAAATCCATCAACATCCTTTTGCGGATTAATTGCTTCAACAACTTTATTTTCAGAAATATGCTTTGGTAATGGCAGTTGAACGATAAAACCGTCAAGATCAGCATCATTATTTAATTGCGTAACGCAATTTAAAAGCTCTGATTCAGTAACATTTTCATCAAATCGGATAAGAGTTGATTTAAACCCAACACGTTCACAGGCTTTTACTTTACCTGAAACATAAGTTTCGCTGGCACCATCACTTCCTACCAAAACTGCGGCAAGATGAGGTACCCTTCCTCCCAGCTCTTTTATTCTAACCACTTCGTCAGCAATCTCTGACTGTAAAATTTCGGATGTTTTTTTTCCGTCAATAAGTACCATTATACTGTTTTTTATCTATTTATGGCGCATCTTTGTTTGGGTAAGGGCGTTTCGTATATTACCACCTTGCGAAACCATTTTCATCATTTTTCTGGTGTCGGCAAATTGCTTAAGTAAACGGTTCACCTCCTGAATTGTTGTTCCCGACCCGTTGGCAATTCTTTTGCGGCACGAACCATCAATAATACTGGCATCGGCACGCTCTTTTTTAGTCATTGAATGGATTATTGCCTCAATGTGTTTAAACGCATCATCTTCAATATCAATATCTTTCATTGCTTTTCCCATGCCTGGGATCATACCTGCAAGATCTTTTAGATTTCCCATTTTCTTGATTTGCTGAATCTGTTTCAGGAAATCATCGAAGTTAAACTGATCTTTTGCAAGTTTTTTCTGTAGTTTACGAGCCTCTTCTTCATCAAATTGTTCATGTGCCCGTTCAACAAGTGAAACAATATCACCCATTCCAAGAATTCGATCAGCCATCCGTTTTGGATAGAAAGCATCTATTGCATCCATCTTTTCGCCGGTTCCCACAAATTTGATTGGCTTGCTTACTACTGACCGAATGGACAATGCTGCTCCACCACGGGTATCTCCATCAAGTTTAGTGAGTACAACCCCATCAAAATTAAGACGATCGTTAAATTCTTTGGCTGTATTGACAGCATCCTGCCCTGTCATAGAATCAACTACGAATAGAATCTCACCTGGATTAACAGCAGATTTAATAGACTCAATCTCCTGCATCATCTG
>CAILKW010000688.1 GCA_903834845.1 uncultured Bacteroidia bacterium
ACAAATGCCTTTTTATCGAAAAACAACTGTACTCAAGGTTGGGTAGCAGGAACATTTATTTGTAGTCCCGCCAACGAACAGTACCCTTGCTATGTCCTGTATATTAATATATTAAAAAACTGAAAATGCAACTTGGGTTAATACATAGATAAACAGCATAATAGAGAATATTTTAAGGCCTGTTACCCCTTTCAGATTGTCCGATTTATTTGGAAGAAAATGTACGAATTCGGACGATTCAATAAGAATTTTGCCTTTTGTAAAGCGAATCAAAAAGCTACAACTTTAGATCACGATTTTCTTGGTTATTTTTGTGGCGTAATATTTAAAATAATATGGATATTTACCCATCGAATTTTGAAAGTAAGATTGGTTTCGATAAGGTCAGGGAAGTACTTCAGGGACGATGTCTTAGTTCCTTAGGAAAAGAGTTTGTTGATGAATGTTGCTTTTCCTCGAATCGCGATGATATTGAACGTCAATTGGATGAGACAATAGAGTTTGTTAAGATCATTAGTGAAGGGATGAATTTCCCGAGTGGATATTTTATTGATATGCGTCCTGCCTTGCAACGATCGAAAGTTGCAGGTACTTTTCTGGAAGTTTTCGAATTGTTTGATCTCAGGCGTTCCCTCGAAACGGTTCGTGCTATTGTCGCTTTCTTTCGCAATACGGAGGAAGAGATTTTTCCATGTTTAAGGAACGTGGTTCGTAATGTTCAAATTTTCCCTTTTATTTATGAACGAATAGATCAGATTATTAATAAACATGGTGAAATCAAGGACAATGCCTCTCCCGAACTTGCTCAAATTCGGAGGGATATTTTCTCTTTACAGTCGAGTGTCTCAAAAATTATGAGTGCTATTTTACGGAAAATGCAGGCTGAAGGTCTTGTTGAAAAGGATATTTCTGCCTCAATGCGCGATGGACGTGCAGTCATTCCGGTAAGTTCGGCTAACAAGAGGAAAATCAAAGGTATTATTCATGATGAATCGGCTACCGGAAGAACTGCTTACGTGGAACCGGAAGAAATAGTTGAAACAAATAATCGAATCAGGGAGCTTGAGTCGGCCGAAAGAAGGGAAATCGTTAAAATTCTCACTCGTTTTACTGATACTATTCGTCCTTATGCAGATGATATTGCCTATTCGTACCAAGTATTGGCTATACTCGATTTTATCAGATCAAAAGCGATTTGGACTATTGATAGTAAATCTGTTAAACCAGTTTTGTCAAAAGAGATGGAACTTGATTGGATTGCTGCCCGTCATCCGCTTTTGGAGATTAATCTGGCCAGAGAACAACGGAAAATTGTCCCTTTAGATATTCGCCTTGATAAGAATGACAGGATATTACTTATTTCAGGCCCGAATGCCGGTGGAAAATCGGTCTGTCTTAAAACAGTAGGCTTATTGCAATATATGCTGCAATGCGGTATTCCCATTCCTCTTCATATTGATAGCCGTGCAGGTTTATTCAGAGCTATTTTTATGGATATTGGTGATGATCAATCGTTGGATAACGATTTAAGCACTTATAGTTCGCATCTTTACAATATGAAATTCTTTGTTAGGAATTGTACCCCCGATTCGTTGGTATTGATTGATGAATTCGGAACAGGTACAGAACCTATGCTCGGAGGTGCAATTGCAGAATCTATCCTGAATAAAATAAATCAGTTAGGTTCTTTTGGTGTGATTACCACCCATTATACTAATCTTAAACATTTTGCATCTTCGGCTCCCGGAATTGCAAATGGTGCAATGCTATACGATTCGCAACGGATGGAGCCACTTTTTCAACTCCAAAGCGGAAAACCGGGTAGTTCATTTGCTTTTGAGATTGCACGGAAAATTGGCCTGCCCGAAGAGATTCTTCAGGATGCTACAAATAAAATTGGTGTTGATCATATAGATTTTGATAAACATTTGCGCGAAATTGTTCGTGATAAAAAATATTGGGAGGTAAAGCGACAGAAAATACGACAGGAAGAAAAGAGGCTTGAGGAAATAACTGCAAATTACGAAACAGGTCTTGCCGAGACGAAAAAATTGCGCAAAGAGATTCTTGAGAAAGCAAAGCGCGAAGCAGAAGAAATTCTATCGGGTGCTAACAGAATCATTGAAAGAACAATACGCGAAATTAAGGAGGCTGATGCTGCAAAAGATCGTACACAGGAGGCACGCCAAAAACTTGAAGACTTTAAAGCTGAAATTTCACGAAAGGGGGAGGAAGATGAGGAACGGATTATACGAAAGATGGCGAAATTGAAGCAAAATGAAATTCATCGTAAAGAGAGACCACAAAAGGTGGAAGAGAAAAAGAAGGAGGCTGTAGTGCATAAAAAGTCTCCCCCAGTGATTGAAATAGGAGGATGGGTGCGTTTGCCGGGACAAGATACATTGGGCGAAGTACTTGAAATTAAATCAAATAACATAACTGTTGCTTTCGGTCATTTGCGTTCTGTTGTAAGCAGGAGCAAATTGGAAGCTGTCCCACGTTCCGAGATTAATAAAGTAAAGGTCGAGAATAAAACAATAGGACGTATTAATCAGGAAATAGGGGAGAGGAAGCTTGTTTTCAAACCGAACATTGATGTTCGCGGATTGCGGGCTGAGGAGGCATTGCAAAAAATCAGAGAGTTTGTTGATGAGGCAATTATGGTTGATGTTAATGAACTCCATATTCTGCATGGCAAAGGAAACGGAATCTTGCGTGAACTGATACAAAACTACCTTAGAACAGAACCCGCAGTTAAGAACTGTCGTGATGAACATGTACAATTTGGCGGAACAGGGATTACCATTGTTGAATTGGGATGAAT
>CAILKW010000689.1 GCA_903834845.1 uncultured Bacteroidia bacterium
CGAATTTTGGACGAAAAATCGGAATTAGTGACGACTTCCTTTTGTTCAATTTCTGTTACACCTTCTGATTTATAACCTGTTTCTGAAGATTTGAAGTTGTTAAGGTATTCCCAGTAGTTCACCCCATTAATAAACTTCCATGAGAACCATAAGCCAAGATGCCACGGATGATCGGGTGGTGCAACACAGGTCAAATCGGAATGATTCACAGTCAAAGGATGAAAATACGGTTTCCCGAAACGGTTGTTATAATTATATTGCCATACAGTTTCTGAATTGTTTTTTAGTGTTAGAGAACTATCTGTTTTATTCCATAAAAACTTAGCTTTTTCGGTATTCTTTGTCACTTTTAATTCTGATGGAAGTTTGATTGTCACCTTTCCTGTTGCGCACCATTGTGCGGCTCGCAACAACAAAAACTGCAAGCCCGAGTTTAGCAATGCCCGCTCGTCATGTCCCAGAGTAGTAAAAAAACTCCTTCCCTTTCCTGTCAGACTAACAAAAACTGAGGCAACTTCAATTGCGTGACCGTCCTTTTCATCAGTAGCCGATAGCGAACCAATTACCTTCGAACCCGGATAAATATCTGTATTTTCCCAGATTTCATCCATAATGTAAAATGTTCCCATCCCCTGAGTAATCGGGTGGCTTTGATCGAATCCATAAACTTTACCGCGGGTAGGAGCACCATGCCGAGTCTCTTTACCCCATCTTCCGATGCCAATACGATGGTAATCTTCCCAGCCATAAAACGAAGATGCTCCGGCATGAAGTGAAAGAACTCCTCCACCTTCTTTTACGTATCGCGTAAAATCGTTCTCCCATTGACTGTTCAATCTTACATTGTTGTCAGGCCACGTATTCCAGTTGCTGATAATCAGATTGAACTGCTTCAACGCTTTGAACGACATTGTGTCAGGCTTTTCAGTAACGCTTACATTAAAAAGTTTTGTCTCTTTAAATATCCTGACTATTAAGGGAGTTGTTTTTTGCCAGTCATGATTATTTTTTCCGCTAAAAATCAATACCTTGATCTGATTATCATTAGGAACAGAAGATGGAGATTTTGAAGTAGCCTCAACAGAAAATGCAATAAAACTGACAAAAAGGAGGAGGAGAAATCTAAGCATAATATATCAATTTTATAAAAATTTGGACAGATGTTCAAAACTGCGTATTGCTTGCTCTATCGTACCACACTCAACACTGAAAACTATGTCACGGTTACCCGACTTTACAATCTCAATTACCCGTTGCCAGTCAACAACTCCGTCACCACAAGCGCAACCCACCGGAGTCCCACTAACTTTACCGCGCTCTGCATTGCTCTGCGACAGGGATATATCTTTTGCATGAAGATGGACAAGACGATCCTTAACTCTTTCGAGCCATTCATAAACATCAGAACCACCGGCGAGATAACTGTTACCCGTATCGAAATTAATACCAATGGAGGGAGATGCCACCAGATTATAAATGCTGTCAAGACCATCAGGTGTTTTGCTGTATTGTTGGTGTGGCTCTAACCCGATTTTTATTCCGTGACGTTCGGCAACCAACGAAGCCTCAGTAAGGGTATAAGTCATAATTTGATAATCAAGCTCTTTCGAAGTCCAAAAAGGTTTCGGACCTTCGTCAGTGTTGACTACGGGAGCTCCTGCATGGGCAGCCCACCTTATCGCCATTTTGAGGTATTCAACGCTAATCTCAGGTTTGCAAAGCGGAGTATGTGACGATAATCCTGAAAGTTTAACATTATTCCTTTCGCATATCTCCTTTATAGCCAATGGGTCATCGAAAAGAGAAACAGAGTGAAAATAACCAGCTTCGCTTAAAAGCTCACGGCCAAGATGTACCATTGGCTCTATGTACTCATAGCCGATTTCAGCAGCCTTTTTAACACCATTTGCAAACGACATATCGTGATGTCTGACAAATTCCATGTTGATTCCCAGCCTTACTATTCCGTTCATGCTTTATCTTTTTAAAAATTTGTATTTTTGTCAAAATCATTAGTTTATTTCGACCGGTTGTTTTCTTCCGGGCAAAGTAAAAGTAAGTGTATTGCATAATGTATTTGTTCAAAATCTTTCAGTGTAAAATTTTATTTTAGATATGGAAAAACGGGCACAATTCTACGATCCTGGCGGCAAATTGTCATACAAAGCCGATAACTGCAGTCCTTTAAAAGGAGCAGCAGACAAGGGTGAATTAGAACTAACAACACTTGCCCGTGATGCCTATCCGGGGAATAGGCTTAGTAAATCTGAGCTGACCGGTATTAAAAGCATAGGTTATTGGAATATCAAAAAACTTCAGGATTGGGGATTGGAATGGCATACTAACGAAGGGATTGAAATTTGTTTTCTTGAATCCGGCGATCTTACATTCTTTCTCGGAAAAGATAAATACGATCTCGCCCCTAATCTTTTGACCATAACTCGCCCTTGGATTAGTCACAAATTAGGCAATCCGAATGTGGAATTGAGTAAACTGCACTGGCTAATACTTGATGTTGGTGTACGACATCCTCATCAGGAATGGGTCTGGCCCAATTGGATAATCTTAAATCCAAAAGACCGCGAAAAACTGACTCTCTACTTTCGTCAAAACGAACAGCCAGTTTGGAAAGCAACCCCTGATATCAAAGATTGTTTTATCAGAATAGGTAAAGTAATCAAAGAGGGTGGTGAATATGAATCAAAGCTCAGGGTATTAATTAATTCCTTGTTTATTGCTCTGCTCGAACATTTTCAGGCCGGTAAAATATTACTGAATGAAGAACTGATTGAATCAAGCCGGACAGTTAAACTTTTTCTGACTTACCTTGAAGATCACCTTTTTGAGCCGTGGACTTTACCCGATATGGCCGCCTGGTGCAAGTTGGGTACAACTCGCTTCACCAAGTATTGTGTCGAAATAAGTAATTGCACTCCAATGGAATACATTAATAAAATCAGACTCAAAAAGGCATCACAATTACTTCTGGCTAACCCCGGAATTTCTTCTACCGATATTGCCTACCAATGCGGATTCTCGTCTGCACAATATTTCACCACGGTATTTAAACGCCATTTCAAAAAGACACCTCAAGCGTTTAGAATGGTAAATGGCTAATGGTTAATTAAGAATAGCCTTCGAGAGTTTTCGATCACTTCGAAGGGCTAAAGTAACCGGTTGTTTGATTGTTGTGTTTGATAATATATCTTTGTACCTCCTTTTACGAAACAATATTTAAGAAGATTTCATTCGATGAAGAATTTTAAAAGAACGCTGATAACATCGGCTCTGCCTTATGCCAATGGCCCTGTTCATATTGGCCACCTTGCAGGAGTATATATCCCTGCCGATATTTATGCCCGCTACCTTCGGTTAAAGGGTGAAGAAGTTGCATTTATCGGCGGTTCAGACGAACACGGCGTTCCAATAACTTTAAAAGCTAAGAAAGAGGGTATTACACCACAGGATGTAGTTGACAAATACCATGGAATCATCAAAGATTCATTTGAAAAATTCGGGATATCTTTTGATGTTTATTCTCGTACAAGTGCAAAAGTGCACCACGAAACTGCCTCCGAAATCTTTAAAACCATTTACGATAAAGGTTTATTTATAGAACAAACCTCAGAACAATTCTATGACGAAGAGGCAAATCAGTTTTTAGCCGATCGCTATATTACAGGGACATGTCCGAAATGTCATTTCGAAAAAGCTTATGGCGATCAGTGCGAGAGTTGCGGAAGCACTCTGAACGCTACCGATTTGATAGATCCTAAATCAGTCCTTAGCGGAAACAAACCTTTAATGAAAGAGACTAAACACTGGTTTCTTCCACTCGATCAGTATGAACCTTGGTTACGCGAATGGATTTTGGAGAACCATAAAGAATGGAAATCTAATGTTTACGGTCAATGCAAATCATGGATTGACGGAGGACTAAATCCGCGTGCTGTTACGCGCGATCTCGACTGGGGGATTCCTGTTCCTGTTAAAGGAGCAGAAGGAAAAGTTCTTTATGTCTGGTTTGATGCTCCAATCGGTTATATTTCGGCAACAAAGGAATGGACTCCTGATTGGGAAAAATGGTGGAAAGATCCTGAAACCAAATTGATTCATTTTATCGGAAAGGATAACATAGTTTTTCACTGTATTATTTTTCCCGTAGTCCTTAAAGCTGAAGGAACTTATATTTTACCTGAAAACGTTCCGGCTAACGAATTTCTTAATTTGGAAGGCGATAAAATATCAACTTCACGAAACTGGGCTGTTTGGCTTCATGAATACCTCGTTGACTTTCCCAATAAGGAGGATGTGCTGAAATATACTCTTACAGCTAACGCTCCCGAGACCAAAGATAACGACTTTACCTGGAAGGATTTCCAAACCCGCAACAATAGTGAGCTGGTAGCGATTCTCGGAAATTTTGTGAACCGCACCTTAGTACTCACCGACAAATATTATAATGGTGAAGTTCCAAAATCAGGCGATCTTACTGATTATGATACTAATGCACTTAACGAAATTGGAATTCTGAAAGTCGAAACAGAAAAAGCGTTGGATACCTTTCACTTCCGTGAAGCGTTGAAAAGTGCTATGGAAATGGCCCGGCTTGGTAATAAGTATCTGGCAGATATGGAACCCTGGAAAGTAGTAAAAACCGATCCGGTGCGTGTCAAAACAATCCTGAATGTAGCACTTCAGATAACTGCCAATCTGACTATTGTCTTTGAACCTTTTCTCCCTTTTACTGCTGCCAAATTGAGAGGTTTTATGAACCTTGGGAAATTTGACTGGAAGGAGCTTGGTCGTACTGATTTGATAGGAGCAGGCCACAGAATAAATACACCTGAACTTCTTTTTGAGAAAATTGAAGATGAGGCAATTCAGGCACAGGTTGATAAGCTGCTGGCAACAAAGAAAGCCAATGAATTGGAACAGCAAACAGCCAAACCCGCAAAAGATAATATTGTTTATGAGGATTTTGCCAAAATGGATATCCGTATTGGCACGATCATAGCTGCCGAAAAGGTGGCGAAGACAAAAAAGTTGTTAAAGCTTACGATTGATACAGGCATAGATCAGCGAACCGTAGTTTCGGGAATTGCCGAATACTTTGAACCTGAAAATATTATAGGACAGCAGGTTACAATTCTGGTGAATCTTGCCCCCAAAATGCTGAAAGGGATCGAGTCCCAAGGAATGATTCTGACGGCTGAGAATTCGGAGGGATCTCTTGTATTTGTAACTCCGGCATCAAAAATCAAAGAGGGGTCGGAAGTGAAGTAGTTTGGATTTACTTTGGCAGGATTTAAAATGAGCACCATAAAAAAATGTCAATTTCACCAAAATACCTGACTGTTAGGTGCTTAAAATTACAATTTAATGATTTCTCGTGTACCTTTTGTTTGTCTTTGTCAAAAAAAACTAATAATCCTTTTGAAAATTTCCCAGATTTTGTGGAATAAACCGGATTAGCAATTAATGCCCAGGTGTCTCCAACAATTTGCTTTATTTGATTGTACGTGAGTGTATCCATATTTTGAAGTTTTTTATTAAACTCCAGAGTGCCATCAGTGTTCAAATGTTTACTTAGCCAGATAACCGTGTTTAGCGATAGCTTCACTTAGAGTGAAACCATCACTTTGGCAAATATATTACTCACTATCAGAGTTTTTCGATCTCTTCAATTGATAATCCTGTATATTCAGCAATTTTGTCAGTAGGTTCTTCTTTTTCTTTCATTTTCTTTGCCATTTTTCGTGCTTTGATTATTTCTCCTTGGGGGATTCCTATTTTCTATACCTTCTTCCCTTCCTTCTTCCCTTCCTTCATCTTTAGAGGTATCCATTGCTGCTTTCATTCCAGCGTAATCCAACCAACGTTGTTTGTATTCTTTGCGCTCCTTTGGGCTCATCGCGGCAAGGGCAGCAGTTTTGAAAGCCTTATCAAACAATGGTTCGTGGAGTATTTGGGGAATGTCGTCGAAGGTTTCAAGATGCTTGAGGAAATAACACCATTTATCGTAGTGCGTTACTAATTCATCCTCTGTTTTGTTGAAGAATGGCATTTGGAGGAAACGGAATCCCAACTTATCGTAGAAAACAAAACCGTCTTCGTCACGCAGTTTCAGTGGTACACCTTTCATCAATCATATATTGCAGGAAATCACCGGTACCTTGAGGTACAAAAGGGCAAATAAATTGGGCAATAGATCTGAAATAACCTTGAAACGTTTGTAACACCAGACCAAAGCATACTAAGATCGAAATTCTTAAAACTAAAGCCTAATGTCGTAGCGAAAATACACTCCGGGTAATCAGGGCAACCATAAGCTATTCTGTCACTTGAATTCAGCATAATATTTTGCAGGGCAGAGGGTTTTTTCAACCTGTGCAGAGATATCTCCAACGATCAAAGCATTTCCCATCAGATAGGAATTCTGTTTTTATAAACATTTTATTCGTGATAAGGTTATTTTTTTCCATCTACAAATACACTTTTCACGGCCTTTAAGTACCCGTAACCATAAAGAGTGCAAGGCATCAGGTAGCTGGTTTCGGTCCACTCATTCCAACTGTTTATAGTTACCAATGGTGCTTGTTTAGGATGGGCATCCACATAATCCCTGGCCATTATCAATGCTTTTTCAAAATTCTCAGGTGTATTGTTTTTTACAATTCCACCCCTAAACATCTCAAAACGAGGATTGTTATCCCAACCAATGGAAACATGGGGATAATAGGGTGCAGGGTTTTCTTTTTCCAGAGTACTCCATTCTTTCACCACGTCCTTCATGATTTCCAGGTAGTCCTTGTTGATATCTGTAAAATGGCAAAACTGGTAATGAGTAAGACCATCAAAACCAAACCGTTTAAGCGTTTCAGCCTGAGTTCCAATATTGTCTCCGGCAATTCCGGTAATTGCTGTGCCACTCCTGCGCAGTGTTACCTGAAGGTCGAGCCCCTTGAAACCTGCTTTTACGGTTTCCTTTCGGAACCATTCCAAGGCATCCTTTGTTTGCTCAACACCACCCAAACTTTTAATAAGTGTTTGTAGTTCATAAATCATAAAACTTGGCTTTCCGTCAACTTTATAATATGATGGATGCGAAAAGTACTTTTCAATCACACGGTGACAAACAATTTCGAATTCTGCCCTGTCAACGCCTCCTTTCCAGATCAGCTGGTTGTTTGGTAATCCTGCATTGCGTTTGTCCCATGTGAGGTTTACGTCGTGGTTAGCCCACATGATGTAAAACTTCATTCGGTTGTTGTTGCGGGCTTTCAGAAAGCCATCGTTCAGTTGGCCTTCCAGGAATGGCAATCCATCGTACCAGTACCAATCGAAGATAAATACGTTAACCCCGTGGTCAGCTGCCGCATTTATTTCCATCTCAGCCACATAAGGGTCAGCCTCATTGATGTAGCCCCAGAGTGGGTAACGAGGTTGCTGATGCCCTTCAAACTTTGCTTTGTTTTTCATAACCGTTTGCCATTCTCCAATTCCATCGGGCCAGAATATTTTTGCCCGGTTGTCGGGGTGATACGATGGCCATACATATGCGGCTATATCATATTCTTTTACGGTTGGTGCATCCTCCGTCTTTTTAATCCCTTCAGCATTTATAATGTTGCTGGTTGACATTAGTACTAAAGTGAAAGCTAATAAGTTGATCAGTGAATTCTTCTTTTTCATGGTGATATTTATTAATGATTTTTGATTTATATTCTTTATTACAAACATAAAACTATTTGTCTGATTTTTTCAATAGCAATACCCAATCATTGTTATCAGGTTTTTCTCCGATACTATAATTGCCATTGGTAATTGCCACAGTTAATGGTATGTTGAATTTGCCGGTAATCGGATTGTACCATTGAACAATGTACTTTATACTTTCGAGACCTCTTAATACACCAGTTTTTCTTGTTTTATTATAAAAATAAGCTACATAAACATCGTTATTTTGGCTGGAGAGCGAATAAAATGAAGAATCGTTGCTAAACCATTCAATATTGTCAAAACGAGGAGTTAAATTCCACCATTCAAGCGACTTAAAGAAATTGTGCATATAACCCATCTGGTAAGCTGAGGGAAACTCAATACTCTTGTCCCATTTGGTTTTCTTATCTTCAATAGTTATTGTTATACCGGAGACAACAGATTCCTTATCCATATCATAGGTGCTGTTATAAAGCCAGATATCTTCAGCCCCATAACCTTGTCCAAACATGCCGTTTAGAATAGCTGTCCAACCTTGCATTCTGGCTCCAAATTCGTTTGTCCACAAATGGTCGTAATGCCCTTCATAGTTGATTACTGGCTTGCCTTGCCCATTATTCCAAAAGTCCTTTGGGATTTTAAAATCAAGCTGACCATTCTTTGCTGGTGACCATTGGGCTCCATACCAGGTGTGCCAGGGTAGATCTCTAAAGGAGGAGTTTGATGCGGCTGTGCCATCACCACTTATAGCTGAAAATTCCTGATGTGCTGTAAGTGGGTGTTTGTAAGGATCATATTTGTTAACAAACTCAGATACTAATTTCCATGGATTTGTTTTTGAATCAAAATATGGATTAATATCTTTCCCCTTTCCATTTAATCTGCCGTGGTAATAGTCATTATCGCTTTCCTGAGCTGTAGTCCACAGAACAGGGTAAGCACCAAATCTGGCAACCCAATAACGGGACAGTTTTTCCAAATATGAATCAGGGTATTTGTCTCTGTTATGCCCCAGCTCTGTTACAAAAATCAGTTGAGCGTTTGCGTGTATCAGACCCTTTTCTGCAATATATTGAAATCTTCTGTCCAAATCCTTAAAACCTGTAATATCTGAGCTTGAAAAGCCATCAGCTAAATTATATTTTGCCCCTATAGGTTCAGATTGATACACAGTAAAGCCCTGCTGTATCCGTTTGTCAATAATATATTTAAACTGTGAGGCTATTCCTGCAACAGAAGAACTGTCAATAAGCTCTGACGGCATATTCCAGTGGGTATCGCCAAGATAAAAGAAAGGAGTTCCATCATCATATATAAAATATCTTGAACCTTTCGAGGTCTTTATAAACCCATGCTTGTATATATCTAAATTCCCTTCATAAACCGAACAGGATATGTTACCTGACTTACTGTTTAATCCTGAGTTTAAAGTGTCTGAGCAAACAGTCTTATATGTCCAATTACTTGCGAGTATTGGGGCAAAGCGCACTTTCCATGTGTTTCCTCCATCCCAAAATGCAGGGACTTTAAGCTCCACGCCAGTATGATGAGTAAAAATGACATCAAGATTAACGTCATCAAATCCATTTGAATATGTCTTGGTACTTGAAAAAGAAATCTCTGATACCATCCATTGTATTGCAGCTAATGATCCAGGAATAGGCTTAGGATTGCTATTCTCTTGGCAATTAGTTAATACGATCAATACCATCAATAAAATCGCTGGAATTGTCACAAATTTAAACCTGTTTCTCATTTTCTCATTTTTAATTTTTAATTTTATTTAAACACCATATATATTGCTTCAAGATACTTCATACCGTTAATTATATCCGGCTCCAAATAACTCCCCTCGCCCCATTCGTTCCACGAATTAATGGTTATTATCCGCTCATTATCTGGTTTTAACATAGTCAATGCCTTTGCTTTTGCCAGATATTTTTTGAACAGGTAGGGCGTATTATTCACAATTACGGGTCCAAATGGATAATCACGCCGTGTCATCCAGTCAGCAGAATTTCCACATCGTGGTGAAGAGTCCCAACCCATTGATACATTAATATGGTATGGAACAGGAATGAGTTTTACGGGAGCTTCCAAACCATTCGACGCCCCGCCATATTCCAAACTTTTGAAATAGGTATCTGCTGCCTTTGTATATTCAGTTGAAGGGAAATCGGGTAATCCATTGTGATGAATCCACACATAAGAAGTTGTACTGTTAATCTGGAATTTCTCCACTGCATTATTCAAAATACCACCACCTAAGCCCCACAAAACACCATTTAGATGAAGATCAGGAAAACCTGCTGCCTTTACTTTGCTCCGAAATAATTCAATGGCTGTTGCTGCCTTTGTATAATCATTACTGTATGTTTCTAGTAATGATTAAAATTGGTATATAGAGAAATACGGACATCCATTTATTTTCCAATACGAAGGATGCTTAAAATATTTTTCTATTACATAGTCCATCAAATCCTCAAAAGTTTGTGGTTTTACAGCACCTTTAACCCAACTTCCCAGATTGTGATTGCACCACATCAGAGCAAATTTAAGCTTGTTATTATTCGATGCTTTTAAAAAGCCACTTTCCAGAGCTTTGTAAAGGTACTTTCTGCCATCCCAATGTCCCGGAGTCGGATCAGCAAGCAAACTGGATCCGTCATCGAAGTAATACCAGTCGAAAATAAAAACATCAATACCATTATCGGCTGCAGCATCAATTTTTTGAGCCATTACCTTAGGATCGGTTTCATTTGTATATCCCCACATAGGGACTTTGGGCTGGTGGTGATTTTTAAATTTCGCCTGCGCTGCTTTCAGTACACTCCATTCTGATTCGTAAACAGCTCCCCAATTGGGGAAATAATATGCTGCTACCAGGACATCCCCTTGTGGAATATCAATAGAAACTTCAGCAGGCAGAGGATCATCCTTGCTTTTACAACCTGGATTCAGCAATAGAAAAAACACGGCAAGTAATAAATATCTGTTAATCACTATTTCACTCATGATGTAACTTGTATAAAACACATTTCAGCGTTACCTGATAAAAAATAATATTCAGTCTAAAAAAACCAGGGGAAGGTTATTCAAAATCATTCCTTTATGAATACTTTTTTAACTGCTTCAAGATAACCAAATCCATTTTTCTTGTCAGGCTCAAGGTAACTACCTTCTGCCCACTCATTCCAGGCATTTATAGTGATCAGTCTTGGTTGGTTTGGGTGCTTATCAATGTATTCCTTTGCTTTCTGAAGGTATATTTGAAAATATTCAGGTTTGTTATTGACAATCAAGTCTTGTTTCTTGTCCGGATATCTGGGATTGCAATCCCAGCCTATCGAAACATGGGGACAATATGGAATTTTAAATGTTGTGTCCCATTCGGCCCACTTTTTCATGGCTTTTTCGCCCCAGGCCATATAATCGCCATTCGCCGGAACAAAATGGCACCACTGGTAATTGGTCATGCTTTTAAACCCGAAGTATTCAAGGGTTTTATTTTGTGTAACAATTGGATCACCCGGTACATCCTTAATTGTGGAAGGAATAGATCCCCAAAGAATTGCCTGCAGATGCAAGCCAGGGAAACCTGCTTTAACAGTTTCTTTTCGAAAATATTCCAGTGCATCTTTTGCCTTTGCTGCACCCCCTATTCCATTGATAAAAGTAGAAAGCTCATATATACTGAATACTGGTTCACCATTAATTTTATAATAATTAGGTCGCTTAAAATAGTCGTTAATAATGTGACTGACTATCTTTTCGAAAATAGGCCTGTCAACTTCCCCATGCCAATAGATTTTACTTTTATCCGGATTCGTTGGGTCCAAATATGAGTTAAGGTCACAGTTTGCCCACATTAGGCAGAACTTCATATCAAACGAGTTTTTAGCTTTCAGGAAACCAGTATTTAAAGCATCTTCGAGAAAAGGTTTATTGTCATACCAATACCAGTCAAAAATCATTACGTTTACCCCATTTTTTACTGCAGTTTGAATTTTTTTCCCCATAACTGCCGGATCTGATTCATCTTCATAGCCCCACAATGGTACTTTTGGTACCTCATGCCCAACGAATTTTGGTTTAGATTTATAGATGGCCTCCCATTCCCCTTTCCCTTCAGGGAATACATTTATTTCCTCAAAACGGTTATCATGATGATAGGCAGGCCAAAAGAATGCAGCAATATCATATTTATTAGTGTTTAACGTTTTATTTTGTCCATGAACAATTACTGTAGTAAAAATCATAAACACTATTTCAAAAAAGCAAATTATTGATTTTGATATTTTCATTTTGATATTTGTTAAATGAATAAAAAGTCTTAGTTGTATGCGTTTTACGAATAAGATAGGTACATTCAATTGGATGATAATCCTGTTATTGCCGGATAGCATGTAAACGGTTCATCCTGAATTTCGAAATACGGTCTGTATTGAATATCCTCATTGCCATTGATTGTAAAATGAAGCAGTTTGCCGGGCACAGCTTTTATGTTCTTTATCAGCTTTTCAGACTTTGAATTGATTTTGATTTCTGTTTTTGGATCTTTTAACTTGAAAGCAGCCATCAATAATGGGCCATATTCCAGAGCATAATGCTGACCGTCATTGTACTTTTCTTCTGCTCCCTCATAGCGGGTTGCCTTGAAACTCATAGGTAAATCAAAAGAAATGATATCCCCGTTTTTCCATTCCTGCGAAAGGGTAACATAATTTCCAGGTTTACCGGTCATAGCTTTTTTCCCGTTTACAAAAACAGTCATTTCTTTAGCTGCCCATGAAGGAATGCGAATTCTTATCTTAGCTTTTAATGGTTTGCTTGTACTAACTGCCAACTGCACGCCCGGTTCGTAAGGAAATTTCGTAACCATATTGAGCTGCATCGAATCAGAATGTATTGCGTATTTAATCTTTGAGGCAGCAAATAGATTTATATAGATTCCATCACCGGCAATTGAGTATATATATTCGGGTAGCGAACCGAATAGTCTGGTACCCTGTCCTTCGCAGCAGGTGTTCATACAATGTGAGTATGGGAAATGGTCGGTATCTTTATTATCTGCCAAAACATTATAGTAGCGAATTCCTTTGGCTTCTATCTGGTTGGCAATTGCAACATTATATATAGATTTCTCAATTTCAGTTACGTATTTTTCTTCTTCAGGATTTAGCAGGTGGAAACGCTGATTTAACTTAACCCAAAAAACACTTCCGCAAAGTTCACCTGTATGGCGATGCAGAAAATATGATTTAGGAGGGTAAAGATCTGTGCCTTCGCAGATGGCAATTGAGCCACCAACATGCTCCCAGTTTTCGTGATATAAATCCCAGCCTCCCAAAGCAGCATCCAGATACTTTTGAGCTCCTGTTGCACGATACATATCAAGATATGGCTCAATTGCGGTTATCAAATAGCAGTGTGGACGGTCATACGGATATTTCCAGATCGCATCCTTCTCGCGCTTTGCCAGATTATCCATCCAGTAATTTTCCTGGAAGTATTGTTGAACAACCTGAATGTCTTTTGGCTTCCCGACAGGAGTAAAATACATACGCGAAATGGGAATTACACCCTGAACACCTTGTCCGGGTCTGCGCAATAATTCAGGTAGATAACGGCAATTGTCAAACCAGTCGTAAAAACCACGCAAGAGTGGAAAGGCCTTTTTATTCCCTGCAAATCCTGCTTCAATCAGTCCTTGGGTTACCCATGATCTTACATATCCGCCATATTCACCAGTGAAAATTTTATTCTTTGGATATGCCATTATATATCCATCTGGTTCTTTGCATTCATCAATGACATCAACGATTTGATTCATCCTTTTACGTAACTCTATATTTTCCATCCATCTTAGTGTATTGCCTGCTCCCATTAAAAAACGACCTGCTTCGGAACCAGGCAAGTCCACCCACCAGAAATTATTCAGCTTTTCATTCAGTGGTTTTACCGGCTTTCCTGCCTTCACACGGAAATTTCTTACTATTTCATCAAAAGTAAATGAAGACAACAGGTATCCAATATTGTTTTCCATTACTGTTTTGAAAAGTCCATTGTTGAGCTGTAAACCTCCGGAAGGAGTTTCTGCCTTGAATTTAACAGGTTTCCATTGGTCGGCGGAAATTACGTTTTGTGGATTGTTCGTGTACACGCCTTCTCCCTGAGGACGAGGAGGCCGGGTCAGAATTTTTATCCCCTGATTCCCTGAACGTGAATCAGAAACAGCACATCCTTCTGCAATATCTTTGCCATCAGAAATAACTGACATTTTTGTAAGCATCAGTTGCTTTTGTCTCAGTTTTGAAGCTGTCAGCCGGATATATCTCCCGGAAATAGCCCTGCCCATAACTTCTTTGCTTTCAAAGAGACAGACCATATCATAAGGATCGGGATACCCATCCCTTATTCTATCTGTAAGCATGACAGAGTTACCAAAATCAGGATCATCTGATACCTCAATTTTGAAATTTGAAGGAAAACCCTCAGACTGGGTATAATTCCAAGGAAGAACCCTCGGGAAAAGTTTAACAGCGTCGATGCTTTTCGATTGGCCAAGGTCTATTTGCACCCACAGAATTGTGTCATTTGTTCCGGTAGTTTTTGATTGATAAACAGGAGTAAATAACCTGGCAACCCTTTCTATCCCCATACCTGCAGGGTCAATTATGCCGGATGCAGGACTCGTTTGCCCATAAACTTCTCCAAAAAACTGAATAGTAACCAGGGCTATGAACACAATAAAAAATCGTTTTATTACTTTCATGGTTTTATTTATAATTTATTTTTATTGAAAATTTTCCTTGAAATTAGAGTTTGACAAAATAAAATTGTTTTACTCTAATCTGTTTGTCTTTAACTGAACAGGCCCCAATAAACCTGTTGAAACAGGATTTTGTTTTTTTGTCCAAACCTGAGCTGTTGGATTATCCTTTCGCGATTTGATGTAATTCAAAAGAACTGTCGTAACTTTTATCTCGAGGTGATTTTCACCAGCATTCAAAGCACCCTTTAAATCATATTTATGTCGTCCCCACCAGCGAATTCCAAGTTTTTTCCCGTTCAATGTAACTTCAGAAATACCGTGGATTGTTCCTAAATCAAGAATCTCATAAGCTATATTATTTGATTCAAATGTTGTTTTATATACTACATTCCCGGCAAAAGTTTTAATCCTTTCGTCTGTAGAGGTTATTAGATCAATGAGTTTATCCAATTGACTGGTAAAATTGGTTTCCTTTGCAGGATTGAATTCACAAAACCATGGTGTGTTGATTTCGTAATTTATTGCCGGATCTGTTTTGATTACTGTTGGTTGTACCTTGGCGGTATCCATATCTGTATTAAAAACAAGCAATAACGACTCCAATGGTTCCAACGTAATATCAAGAGAATTCGGATTTTCTTTATATGGATAAACCATTTTTTCACCAGTTTCAGCATCCCATTTCCACGGAATTTTAGTATTTGTTGGAAATGTGGATTTAAACGAAATTGTTTCAGTTTTGCTGTTGTTTACAAAAAAGAAAAGATCCTGGCTTTCATATATGAAATGATTTTGGTAAACATGGGAATTAGGTTTATCAACCATTACCGTAGGCTGAATTTTGTTTTGCTTCATGATTTTTTCCATCCATACCATCAGGTTGGTGCCCTCTTCAGGTGATGGAATAGTGGTTGTTTTTTGAAGAATTTTTGACATAATTTCCTGAACCTGAATATCCGATTCAGTTGCATTTTTCAAAGATGGCGATCGGCTCGGAGTTTTACCAATAAAAATCAGCTTGCCACCTTTCCGTACAAAATCAAACAAAACCTGGGCTGTTTGTGGTTGAATTGTTTTCACGTCAGACAAAAAGATAGTTTTATAAGCCATAGGACCAATATGCAGTTCCCCATTTTCCGTTGAAGCATCCTGAATTACTTTTTCACATAGGTAATCTGATGTACATCCATTTTGGCTCAGGCTTTCCCACAAACAGTGGCTATACCAGGGAGTAGTTTGAAAATCGGCACGATAAAGTCCTTTCTGACCCCAAATGTCAGCGGTGGGATGGAGTATGGCAATGCCAACCCGGGGTTTGGCCTTCTGAAATACTGCAGAGAGCCGGGAAGTATAATCTGACCAGTATTTAAAATAGGGCCACCAGGTATTTTGTTCGCTAAAATAAGAACCATATCGCACCCATCCCGGGAAACCTGCTTCAGGCGGTGAATAGTTAAATCCGTGGAGCACATCATGATTGATTCCCATTATAAAATTCATGTCGTTATTCTCTTTGATATAGTTCAACGATTCGGCGAAAACACCCAAGACGTTGGTCATTGTTTCAGAACTGATGATTGGTCGGTTCATAAAATGTCCGGCAGATGAGGCATATTTATTCCAGACCCAATATCCATGTTTGTATGGACCGCTGGATGAAAAGATCCAGCCATTGCTTTCGGGAATATCAGGAATAAGATACCCTTCAGCCATACCTACCAGCCATGGGCTGCCATACGCTTGGTAGCGTGACAAACACCCCTGTTCGTGACACCAGTTGTGATATTGCTGTGTGAAATTTTCCAGGAATACATCTACAATGGTTTTATAATAATCATAACGGACCCGATAAATTGTTTCAGCAAAGTCATCCTGCAGGTTATAGGCTTCTTCGAATCCGGCATACCCATTTTTATATACAATAAATGGTAGGTATGGTTCTATTTCATAACCGCAACGTTCTTTAAAAATCGTGGAAAACCCGGTTGTCCAGTTAGCTCCGGAAAGTTCGATGCTATCAATAAACAGTGCCCGGAAGGCATTGCCAAGTTTACCGCCAAGTACTGTGTTAAGCGAATTCGCAAATTTATCGAGATAACGTTTAACAGCTTCCTTGTTATAATGATCTAACACTTGTCCTGATGAACCAGGGGCACCATGCATCACTACACGGAAAGCCTCCTGCCAGCTACCTACCAAAAGGACATAGTTTCCTGCAGGTATAACAACTTCGAAGGAACCGTCCGGCTGAATAGTTTTTAAAAGGTTGCTGATTGATTCAAAAGAAGAAACACTCTTAGGTGCAAGCGTTAAAAACATCGGCTTCAATTTAGAAGCTCCCTTATAGCGCAGACTTGTGAACGGTGGATTCATTACATCATTAATGTTCGCTTTGTAACTTGACGGCCCCTTGAGTTCTATTGCGTTTAACCCAATTGCCTGAATGGTTTCTCCCGATTTTAAAAATTCACCTCCCAAAGGCCAACCTGAACCTATAATGATATCAGCAATCATATTGCGCTCTTTGCAACCATCAGTAGCCACTTTAACCATATTTGCCCATTCAGGGCTTCCCCATTCCAAACATCCTGACTTTTTCGGATTAACTTCGTAGGGCATGGCAATAGGATTTATTTCAATACCGCCAATTCCGGCTTGCTTCATCAAATCCAGTTCCCGGAGTATTTCATTTTTTTCGACGCAATCTCCATTCCACCACCAGCGCATGAAGGGGCGGGCTTCCGTTGGAGGGTTACTAAACGATTCATACAGCGAATTAGGTTGTTTGCTGCATGAAGTCGTAAATGCAGCAGTCAGCCAAATTAAATAAATCCAAATAATTTTTTTCACTCGACTTTTACTCATAATAAGATTCAATATTATTATTGTTACAGTTTAATCTTTTCTCATTTCATTCAGGCCACAAACCAGGCAGAGATTTTGCGATATCAACAGGGCGACCGATCGGTAAACCGTTACCTGGGGTGAAAAGGAACGTGTTCAGATCCTTCGCGGATAAAGCCGGATCCAAACCCAAAGACATCCTGACCAACAGATTATGATCAACCGGGCGGACACCAAACCTTTCCATACACTTCACAGTTTCGGTGTGCAACGATTCCTGCAGGGATTTGTTTTTATCAATGTAGTGCAGGTTATACCTCTGCCAAGGATCTTTTTGTTTATCCCACATCCATCCCTTATCTCTTGAAGCAAATGTGGACGCATAAGTATAGTGGTGTGTGAATACACCTGACCACCAGGTTGTGAAAATTGGAAGTGATTGTACAGCACCATCTTCCATGTTATTTATATAATGAAGTAAATCAGTCCCCTGACAACTGGAAGGGATCTTAAGATCCATCATAGAAAGAAGGGTCGGCATAAAGTCGAGAGAACCAAAGAGGAGAGGGCTGACACGCGGTTTAAGATGGCCAGGCCAACGTATCATCAAAGGAACCCTTATTGACCAGTCATGAGGGGTACCCTTTGTTACAGCAAAAATTTTCGACATAGCTGACTTTAAAGTTATGTCCTCCCTTCGGGCAACATCATAAATATCAGATGTCCAAGAACCCATGCTACAACCATGATCCGAAGTATAGACAACTATAGTGTTATCGTACATGTTCTTCAATTTCAGTTTTTCCATGACCTTGCCAAAAGCATTATCAACTCCGGTGCACATTGCATTATATCCATGGTAGTCCACCCGGATGTCGCTGCATTGTCCTATATAATCAGGGTGCGACTCTTTATATTGCCTGAATAGTTCTTCATCACAATTTGGCCGGAGTATAAGTTTATCGGGGTCATACTTAGACATAAGATCAGCAGGTGCTTCGTAGCAACTGTGACCGGAAAATGGGTGCTGATCGTGGGGCGCGTGCCAAGAGAGAAAAAGTGCAAAAGGTTTGTCATCTTCGCAACCATCCAGAAATTCAAGAGCTTGACGTGTTTGCCCATAAGGTTCCCACTCTTCAAAAATGACTTTTTTGCCGTTCTCGTCATAGTAATATCCCTTTCCAGGCCAAAAAGTGTCCATTTCGCAGTTATTGCTCAGGAAAGTACCATCAAATCCGTAACGATAAACACCTTTATCAATAGGTGTGGTTTGACAGCCAAAGAGATGCCATTTTCCAATATAACCCATCTTATATCCCGCATTTCTCATAATTTCACCAAAATAACGACCCTCTCCCGGCAACATCCGTATGTTGTTAGTCAAAGCACCGTTGTACATCACATGCTGACCGCTGAGGAGCATACTTCGATAAGCCGTGCAAACAGGATACTGTGAGATGCAATGAGTGAAACGTACACTTTCTGCACCAAACCTGTCCAGATTTGGGGTAATTACCTGCTCATTTCCATAGCAGCCCAGCATATCGTTTGATTGTTGGTCACTAAAGATAAATACGAGGTTCGGCCTGCGTGGGCCGGATTTTTGTTTCGCCAAAAGGTTATTTGCCGGGAGCATCGCAGCCCCGGTGCCAATTGCCATTTTTTGTAGAAAACTACGCCGATTTATGGTATTTAGTTTATTCATATTTTTTTTATTCTAATTTTCCAAACATA
>CAILKW010000690.1 GCA_903834845.1 uncultured Bacteroidia bacterium
CTACCAGCACCATGAATCCAGGTATCGCCTAATTCCTGAGTTACAACGGGTAACTGTTTTCTAATCAACGAAATATCCCCGGCAACGGCGTTAAAAGTGGATGCCGACACCTCAGCGTTAGGGAATTGCCTGCGCAAGTCGCTGTATATCATAGCAATCTGTTCCGGTTTTTGGGGACCATGGTTATCGCCGGTAAAGCTGATAGCAACAGCAGTTTGTGTTCCGGGAATGATCATAAGGCTTCCATAATCCTTTTGGTACATTACTACCACCTCTTCGCCATCAGGGGCACGCCAAACGAAAAGAGGCGGAACATCGGGTGGCATACTTGCAGGATTTACGCCAATGTGCAAAAACTCAATATCATTTTTTGCAAGAATGGGCACAATGCCACGCGAATGACCCGGCACATCGGTCATCTTTGCCGATATGGTTTTCCGGCCAAACCGTTTATCTAAACCAACTGACAGTTGAATACCCAAATCATACAGCGAAGGATCAGCCAGTTCGGAATGAAGTGTAAAAGGTAATCCGTGCCATACAATATCCCCGGATTCAATCGCTATTTCCATCCGCTTGCGCATCGGAAGATCAGCTTTTTCAAGAAATTCATGAATGAGCCACGAGCCAGTTGTCCAGACAAAACGATCCTTATGGTTCTTTTGCCGCAGATTTTCAGAAAGAGACAAGGCTCCGGGAATAAACTCTTCAATGTAAGTTTTGATCACTTTACCTGCCAAATTAGTAAAACCTACATCAAGATGCGTTTTAAAAATGAGGTGAACCTTTTTTATTGATTGATTATCAAGAACACTGTTTTTTGCAAATCCAGCGATTGAGGGAGTAGTGATCAAACCAAATGCAGCCAAACTCCCATTCTGAATAAAATTACGTCTGTTCATATTTTTAGAATTGAACTTCCACAAACTTCACTTCGAAAGGATTAAGCTTAACAGATTGAAGCGGATTCCCAATTTCCTTTCCCGATACATTCACTTCAACCATTCGCTTAATGGAACGTCCGGCAATCTTGGATTCCAATATCAAGCTTGCAGGTTTACCTTCCAATTCGCGGAAATGCAATAAAACTGACCCCGAATTCTTGAATGAAGGTCGGCTGTTAATTAAAATTGCATTTGCAGAACCCGAAATTTTCACTGTTTCCAGAACAGGCGATTGAAGTTCATTTTTACCGGCAGGGAAAGTGCGGGTTGCAAAGCTATTACGTTCACCCCAGGCAAATTTTGTGGCGTAAGTATTTGTAGTATCATTAGTTGATGTAATTTGATAACCCCAATGAAAACCACCTTCCTGAAAAGCACGGAAATTTGTAAACCAGTAATTGTTCATCACCCAAGAATACAATGAAGGTTTTCCCGCTTTGGGATAACGCTCAAATTTACCCATATTAAAATCGCTGAAGTGCCACAACGGAATTTCATTGCTGACAACAACTATCTGACCTTTATTTCCCCGCACAGAAACAAAGTTTTGTGCTGCGTTCCAATCAGATGAAGATCCTGGCAATTGCTGACCCTGTGTAAGTATTCCACCTATTGTTTCGAAAACTATCCGCGACTGAGGCAAAGCAAACGGAAATGCAACGTAAAGTGCTTCAGGAGTAGTAACTATTTCTTTTGCGGCTTTATATTGAAAATCAATTTTTTTCACGTTTTTAAATAACCTAATTTCCAACTCAAGCCCTTTAGGAGCATTTTCTTTCCCTTTTTCAAAACCTTCCATATCGGCTGAAATACGAATACTTTCCCAAACAGATCCGTTAGACCCGGTTTCAACTTTAATATTTGAAACTGAAGAATGTGAAAGTGTGTATTTATTTCTGTCCGGAAGCGTTTCGCGAATTAGTTGTCCAAGTTTCCACGGATTTTGTGTGTCAACAATTTCCTGATTTAATGCTTTATCAATCAAACTACTAATTGCACCCGATGATTTGTCAATAACAATTTTATAATAGTTATTTTCCAGAATTTCAACTGCGGAATTATTGGGTTTAATGTCAACAAGAGAGGAAGTCTCTATTTTCAATACTTTATAGCCTAATGCCGGAACATGATTCACCTCTAAAACCCAATATGCTCCTTCGCTTCGTTTGCGTAATAGCTGAGCTGTAACCTCTTTGCCTGTTGACACATCAGTAATTTTGTAATTTTTGTCAATAGGCAGCACTTCATAATCAATAAATAATTCAACTGAACCGGAGCGATCCCAACCCATTGAGTTAACAACATATATTAGAGGGAAATCGGCTTTTTTCATAAATTCCTGTAGCCGGGCTAATGCTTCTTCGTTCAAAAGAGTTACTTTTTTTAATGCTTCCCAGGCATAGGCACCTTTTTGTAACCATTGACGGGTAGAATTTTCAGAGAAGGGATGATTTATGCTTTCATCTGCACCACATGTATGTTCGTCGAAGAAAATGGCGTTCTCGCTTATGTGATCCATATTCACTTCCAAAGCAGGACTAAGTCCGCCTCCAAGCATTGAAACCATGGCAAACATACCTTCATCAACTTGTTTCATATTTTGGGTCTTTCTAACCTCGGCAGTTTCACGCGAAGTTGAACCATAACCATCCGTCCACCAGTCTAACCAGGCATTACGGTAAACAGGAAGTTTATCAGCATAATTTTTTTCAACATATTCCGAGAACTCACTCGCAACCGAAAGTCGCAATTTTGGAGATTCATATTTATCATTCCATTGTTTTACGAGCTCGCAGGCTGCTGTTGATGGTGGGGCATTATCGGTGCGATATCCCGAATATTGGATACCAATTTTATCAAAAGGGTAGCCTCTGCTATCAAGATCGGCAAGATGCCATAGCATATTACCAGCCTTGATTGATTTACTCTCAATTCCAAAATTATTGCCAGTCATATAATGGTCGGCACGAAAAGCAAGCATTCTCTCACCCGATGGAGCTTCCCACCAGAAAGCTGTAGGTTTGTCGAATGGCAAAATTGATCTTGTTTCGTTAATTCCCATTATAAGATATTTGACACCGGTATTTTTAAAATAGTCAGGCATACACCATGCAATACCATTAACATCGTTCTGCATTGCCGCTTTTACAGGAATACCAAGCTTATTAAACTCTTTTAGTGGTTGAAGAAAATCATACATTACATTTTCATCCGAAATCTCTGCCATATTCGCATACATGCCGGTTACTTCAATGCGACCTTCTGCAATGCGTTTTTTAAAACGGTCTATTTGTGATGATGGGCGCGACCTAAGATATTCACGTGTTACCCAAGCAGATTCGCAAGTCCAACGGAACTTAGCATCATCAGGCAGCTGATCTGTCTGATCACAATAGTCCAGTGCATAATCAATGTAGCGCATATGCTCAGCGAGGATTTCGGATTGTGGGCGGGTGTATCCAATGTCAGTATGGGAATGCTGAACAAAATAGATCTGCCATTTTTTGGGAGGGACTAACGTTACAGGGTATTTTACCGCTTGATTGTCATCGATTTTTGCTGATATCGTTATTTTGGAAGGTTTGGTGACAGCCTTAAAAGTAAGAAGAAACTTGTTATTACCCTTTGCAATATCAGCTTTCAGAATTTCTTTGCCATCTTTTGTAAAAACAATTTTCCCGATTTTATCGGAACGATAGTTCGCCACTACCTGCTGAAATGATTTGCCACCTTCTTTAAAAAGTACAGGTGCGTTCAAAAAACCAACTTTTGATGACGAAGCATTTTGACTGTACAATTGCAGAGTCAACATAAGTATCATCAAAGAGATACAAAGTGATACAGATCGCATTTTATTCATGGTATTATAATTATAAAGCGTAAAATCAGAAGAAATATTAAAGGCAAGTATCAGGTAGATACTATTTTATAAAAAAAAAGAGCACTGCCAATTGGCAGTGCTCTTAATAGATAATACTATTGAATTACTAAGAGGTGTGCATACATGTTTCCTACTCTGTAATCAAACGAAACTGATACTCCGGGAAGTACACTTGTCGTTTTAATCAAACCATAATAAACATCCGTTGGTGCAGCACCATTTACAACTTTATAGATATAAACCCCGTCTCCAATAATAGGGTCAGCAGTTGCGGTAGGAGTTCCTGCATTAAACGCGGCTATAGTTGAGGTTGAATTGTTGGCCTCAAACATAGCGAGAGTGGAAGGAACAAACTGAATTGTTTTTCCGGCTGCAAGCCATGCTGAACCACCTTTCAGGATAAGCGAACCTGAAATAGCAATATTTGCAGTAGCAGCATTTTCAGCAACTGCTGCATTAATTAGAAGATTTCTGCCAGCAGAAGAACCTCCAAGAGCTAATGTAGCAGATTTCTTAAGGAAGAAATAAGGATCACGTACGATTATAGTTGCTGCTACCTTATCGGTATAACCACCCATTGCACCACTAAACTCATAGAACATAGTATCCTTGCCCGCTGCAAAATCAGTTCCTGATATTGGAACCAAAAAAGGTTGGGTTCCGGAAAATGGCGATCCTGTAATTGGCACCCATGTGCCAGAGGTGCCATTTTTCCTTTGTGCAACAAGACTACCACTATATGCAGCAGATTTTGGAGCAACAACAACATTGAAGTAAGCTGTTTCAGAAGTACGCGCAACATCAACATCTTTACTGCCTACTTTAGGTTTTGAAACCGTGGTGGCAGGAACCATGTCAACTCGTGCCTTGGCATAATCTGTTGCACCATTAAAGACAACAGTAACATAATCGGTTGCATTAACAAGTTTTGCGTCTGCTCTTGTATAAGTAACAGTAGCCTTCAAATCGGCTCCGACTGTTGCCTGTTTCTGTGTTCCGGTCATTGGTAACAACTGTTTTGTAGAACCACCGGATGGCGGTATCTGCAATTGCAACAATTCCACACTCATCAAATCGCCCGATTTTGCGGTAGCAAAAGTAGCTGTTACAGTGAATGAACCATCGAGGGTACTTATGCCTGTTGTAGTAGTACTTGAAATACCGGTGAGAATAACTTTGCCGCTGGCATCTGTCGGGATTTCATAGTAAGCTTGTTTAGAACAACTTAAAATTAAAGCCCCTACGCATATCATTAATATGAATTTTTTCATTTTTGTATGTTTATCAAATTAATAAATCATTTTACTGGCCAACTTGTTTTGGAGCCCAGCCAAAATTCTGCAGACATAACTTATTGTTGTCAATTTCGGTAGATGAAACTGGTGACAAAAGATGTTTTGCGGAAAACTGGTAGTTGAAATTCTTAGGTTGATGTCCGACAAGAGGCTCGATAGCTGCAAACGAACCCATCCCATCTTTCAGAGCCATGCGGGTACGTCTCATATCCCAAATCATCTTGTTTTCAAACAACAATTCATAAGCGCGTTCTGCCATTATATTTTTAAGTGTAATATCAGAACTTCCGTAAGCAGGCACCAACGCTCTATTTCGTATTTCATTTATGCCTTTTGAAATATCTGCTGCTGAAACTGCGACTCCCAGGGTGTTAAGTGTCCAGTTTACTTCAGTAAGCATTAACAGTATATCAGCATAACGGTAGAAACTCCAGTTAAGACCTGATGAACCGGTTTTCTTAATAGAAGATTGATCGTAAAATTTATACAAGAATGGCATAGGAAATTTTGCAGCAGGACCTTCGTTTACATCGTATCGCGTTGATTTTGTATCACTGTTAAAGAAATACTGTTTATCCTGAACCCGTTTGTCTGTTGCAAGATAGGAGTTCTGGTAAGACAAACTTGGAACGAATGTCCCGTTCTCGTCGTTTAACGAAATCTGGCTTGCCAAAGGGAGA
>CAILKW010000691.1 GCA_903834845.1 uncultured Bacteroidia bacterium
AATTTCAAGCCGAAAATATAGACGATGAGCGGTTAAAGTCTATACCTGTGAACAATTTAGTGAGTGGAATTTACGTTGTTAAGGTGTTTCTGAACCCAAAAGAATTGTATTATGCAAAAATTATAGTTGTAAAATAAAAGACTTATTATTCATAAACAATCTACGGATGAGTCCTCTGTTGTTATTTCTGATCATTCTTGCTTACTTTTCAATTCTGATGGTGATCTCACAAATTGCCTCGCGGCATGTACACGACACTACATTTTTTGATGGTGACAGGAAATCTCCATGGTTTTTGGTTGCTTTCGGGATGATAGGTTCAGGCATATCGGCTGTATCCCTTGTATCAATTCCAGGAAATGTCGGAAATAACAACCTTTACTATTTTCAGTTCATTCTCGGTACTATCGTGGGTTATCTTTTTATCGCATTTGTTTTAACACCAATTTATTACAAACTGAAACTGGTCTCAATCTATACCTACCTTAATATCCGATTCGGCAATGTAACATATAAAACGGGATCACTGTTTTTTCTTGTATCTCAGTCTTTCGGAGCAGCACTCAGACTACTCTTGTCAATAAAAATTTTGCAATATGCTTTTTTCGATGCCTTACATATTCCGTACTTTGTAACAATTGTTGTAGTTTTAATTCTTATTTGGCTATATACCAATAAGTCAGGAATTAAGACAATTGTCTGGACAGATGCTCTTCAATCCTTATTCCTGATTACTGTGATTATCGTTTCAATTGTTACCATTAAAAACTCATTAGGAATTTCTTTTTCCGAAATGGTACAAACAATTACAAATCACCAATATTCAAAAGTTTTTGACTGGAATTTTGCTTCCGGATCAAATTTTTTCAAACAGTTTATTTCCGGTTTATTGATTACCGTGGCTTTGGTAGGTCTCGACCAAAGTATGATGCAAAAAACATTGACAGTTAAAAATGCAGTTGATGCAAAAAAAAATGTACTGACATTCAGCTTTTTCATAGCGTTTGCCCAAACACTGTTTCTTGGCCTTGGAATACTGATTTATATATATGCCGAACAGAAAGGAATTTTTTTGGCAACTCAGAACGGACAATTTGTCAATACCGATGGTCTTTTTCCATTATTGACATTGAACTACTTAGGACAAATTGGTGCCATTGCCTTTTTGATAGGTGTAATAGCTTCGACGTTTGCCAGCATTGATTCTTGTATCGCAGCTTTAACAACAGCTTTCAGTTATGATTTTATGGACATTGAAAACCAGAAGTACGAGGCAAAAAAGAAAATTAAAAACCGTGTATTATTAGGTGTAAATATCGTGATGTTTTTGATTGTGATGGCGTTCTGGAACAGTAAGGGTGCTATTATAAATACCATTTTCAAAATTGCAGGATATACTTATGGACCCATTTTAGGATTATATCTTACAGGATTATTCTCTAAAATTAAATTCAAGGAGAAACTGGTTCCTGTCGCATGTCTTGGTGCTGCACTTTCGACTTGGTTACTGAATGAATACTTCATACAGGCATTTCAATTTGATTTCGGGTTTATGAATATTTTTGTAAATGCAGTATTGACAATATTGTTTCTGATAATCATCAAAAGGAAAAGTTAATGATATCAAAAGGAAAAGCAGTAATTCAACTTACCAATGATCCACAAAAATATGGTATTTGCGCAAAGATGATGTCAACATCGGATCCCTGGATAACTTTGAAAATTGATTACGATCAGTGTTTAAGAGCATTTGATGGCATTTCAAAGGAAGTTTATATAATTGAAATTGAAAATTTAATCGCTGGTTTTGTAATTCTTCAAACAAGCGGAACATTCAAAGGTTATATTCAGACAATCTGTATTGATGAAGATTACAGAGGCATAGGGCTTGGAAAACAATTATTACAATTTTGCCAAGATAGAATCCTGAATATTTCACCTAATATTTTCATTTGCGTCTCATCGTTTAATAAAGGTGCAATAAGGCTTTATGAAGAATTTGGTTTCAAACTTATTGGTAAATTGGATAATTTTGTAAAAGATGGATTTACTGAATTATTATACCGCAAGTCCTTTGGCCCGATTTCAGGATACCGTGTTCAATAAATTAGTCGGAGAATAACTATTTAATGGATAATTTTAATGATTTAATAAAAGCGACCATGAAAAAGATTATGATTTGCATTTGTTTTGCTATTCTTACTGGTTCTTTGTCTTCTCAAAACACGAAGACAATAGTATTAAACTCTCCCGATCTGAAACGAGGATTACCTGTAATGGAAGCATTGTCACTGAGAGCTTCGGCAGCTGAATTCACAAGTAAAGAACTAAATTTACAGGATCTTTCCGATTTATTGTGGGCAGCCAATGGTATTAACCGTAAAGAAATTGGCAAAAGAACGGCTCCATCAGCCTTAAATGCTCAGGATATTGATATATATATGATTGCTAAAGAGTGTATTTACATTTACGATGCTTTAAATCACGTTTTGAATCTTGTTGTGAGCGGCGACCACAGAGATCTTGTAGCTGGTCGTCAGGTTGATGTCGCTAAAGCTCCGGTAATTTTATTGTTAGTTTCCGACATATCAAGGTTTAAAACTGGTGAAGAAGCTTCGAAATTGAATTGGGCTGCCTTAGATGCAGGTATTGTATCTCAGAATATTGCTATTTTTTGTGCAGGCGTTGGACTTCAAACTAAACCCCGCGTTTCGATGGATCAACAAAAACTCAGGGAAATTCTTCACTTGAAGGATTCGCAACATTTGATGATAAATAATCCGGTATCGTATAAAAATGAGTAAAGCAAGAAATGAAGCAAATCTTTTCATTCATCTTACCAGTAACGGTTTTAATAGTAGTCCCATTATACATCGAAAGAAACATATCATTAAATCATTCAGCGACTTTTTTGATAGGTATTATTCTGATATTTACAGGTTTGTTGGTAATGGCTGTAACAATCCTATCCTTTATCAGAATTGGAAAAGGGACATTAGCTCCCTGGAATCCCACACAAAATTTGGTTACATCAGGAATGTATAGATTTGTCAGAAATCCAATGATAATGGGTGTATTAGCTGTATTAATCGGTGAATCAATTTGTATTATATCTTTGAAAATACTTTTGTGGGCGTTAGTGTTCTTTATTATAAACAATATCTTCTTCGTGACTTACGAAGAACCCAATCTTAAAAAAAAGTTTGGCGATCACTATCTTCAATATAAAAGAAACGTTCCACGCTGGATACCACGATTAAAACCTTTCCAACCTGATATAGAATTATGATTTTCACCAAAAGTAGGGACTAAAATTTCGATGATTCAAAACAAAAGAGAACATCCAAAATTTAAATCAGGTTTACATCCTCGTAACAAACATCGGGAAAGATATAATTTTAAGCAACTAATTGCCACCAGTCCGGAATTGGCACATTTTGTTCATAATAATATTTACCAGGATGATTCAATTGATTTCTTTAATCCTAATGCGGTAAAAATGCTTAACAAAGCATTGCTCAAGCACTTTTACAACATAAGCAACTGGAATATTCCTGATGGCTATCTGTGTCCTCCAATTCCCGGAAGAGCCGAATATATTCACCAAGTAGCAGATATTTTGGGTAATAGTAACAATGGACAAATCCCTTTAGGATCTAAAATAAAATGCCTTGATGTTGGTGTAGGAGCAAACTGTATTTATCCAATAATTGGAAGCAACGATTATGGATGGTCATTTATTGGTGCAGACATTGATCCTGTAGCGATTGAATCTGCGAGTAGAATAATTAAATCGAATCCCTTTTTGGAAGGAAAAATCGGATTGAGATTGCAAAGAAATTACAAAGACATTTTTTGTGGAATCATTCAGAATGATGAACACTTCGATTTGACGGTATGCAATCCTCCGTTTCATGCTTCAAAGGAGCAAGCACAATCAGGTACTCTACGGAAATTGAAAAACTTAAAAGATAAAAACACCAAGAAACTTGTTTTGAATTTTGGCGGACAAAACAGTGAATTATGGTGCGATGGTGGGGAAGAGCTGTTCGTTTCTGAGATGATTCGCCAAAGTAAACAATTCTCTACTGACTGCTTTTGGTTTTCAACGTTGATTTCCAAAGACTCCAATCTTAAAAAGGTAATTGAGGAATTAATAAAATCAGAAGCAGCTGAAGTTAAAACCATTCCAATGTTTTTTGGAAATAAAACAAGTCGTATTGTTGTTTGGACTTTTCTCAACCCGTCACAGCAAAAAGAATGGGTAAGTAAAAGGTGGTTAATGTAAGTGATCTTTATATTTGATGTTGTCCTGTCAGGTTTCGAACCTGAACTCTTCTGATCCAGAATCAGACGTGTTGCCAATTACACCACAGGACAATTTTATGGTTGACCCGCCAAGGCTCGAACTTGGACTCTTCTGAACCAAAATCAGACGTGTTGCCAATTACACCACGGGTCAATCAATAATGTCTTATTTTATTTAAGACGGCTGCAAAAGTACAAAGTTTTTTTTCCCTACAAACTGATCTGAGTTAAAAAATGGTTGCTAATCGCCTTATTTGTTCATTTATTAAAACAGCTTTGTATTAATTTGATTGCAATATCTATGTATATCATTGTTATACAAATCTATAAACAAGAATACCATGTTCTTAAAAAGATTGTGTTTTTCAGGATAACTTGCCAAAAATGTTCTCTTTTACTCATTTAAGATAATCATGATGTCCCGTTTAACAAGCCATTTCCTTCTCAGATAGTTTAAATCGAGTCATTTTTTGAGGCAAAAGAGACTTAACCTGCTTTGTTTTGATTAAAGTTAGACAATTCTATACTAATCTAAGGGGTTAAATTCAAGTAAAAAAGTCCTTTTCAAAGAATAAAAAGTTAATTAATTGCAGTGTTCATGATTTTATTTAATGACGGGACAAAGATTATTAATATCTTCGCAAAAAATTTGAGATTATTTGTATGAATGCAAAAGGGTATAAGTTTTATAATGCTGTTATGGGATGGTTCGCTTTTCTTGTTGCAGCAGTTGTGTATCTGATGACAATTGAACCTACTGCCAGCTTTTGGGATTGTGGCGAATTTATTACCACTGCTTTTACCCTCCAGGTTGGACATCCTCCCGGTGCACCTCTTTTTATGATAATGGGTCGTATTTTTACCATGTTTGCAAGTGGGACAGCACAAGTTCCTGTTATGATTAATATTATGTCGGCATTGGCAAGTGCATTTACAATAATGTTCCTTTTTTGGACAATCACTCACATGTCTCGTAAGATAATAACATCCAATAGTTCTGAACTAACAATTGCACAATTAATTGCAATCTTTGGTGCCGGACTTGTAGGTTCATTGGCTTACACTTTTTCTGATACTTTCTGGTTCTCTGCAGTCGAAGGTGAAGTTTATGGAACCTCATCTTTGTTTACTGCTGTAGTTTTTTGGTGTATTCTGAAATGGGAGAATGAAGCTGATGAAAAATTTGCCAACCGCTGGATAGTCTTTATCTGCTATCTGATTGGACTTTCCATTGGAGTACACTTGCTAAATTTATTGGCAATTCCGGCAATAGTGCTTGTTTATTACTTCAGAAAATATACAACCACCCGAAATGGAGTAATTATCTCCTTGATAGTTTCAATGTTTCTTGTTGCGGTTGTAATGTTTGTTATTATTCCGGGAATTGTAATTCTAGCTCAATGGTTTGAGCTGCTTTTTGTAAACGGAATGGGTGCTCCCTATAATACTGGTTCAATAATATATGTTCTGCTTCTTATTGGTTCAATCGTTTGGGGAATAAAATATACCATCAGGAAAAAAATGGTTTTGGCTAATACTATAATTTTGGGTTTTGCCGTATTGATTATTGGTTATTCATCTTATGCTATGATTGTTATTCGTTCATCGGCAAATACTCCGATGGATCAAAATAATCCAGATAATGTATTTTCTCTATTGTCGTATCTGAATCGCGAGCAATATGGCAGTAAACCGCTATTTCATGGACAGTATTATAATGCTCCGTTAGATAGTGAGAATCCTTATGGCAAGGGTTCTGCAAATTATATTGAACGAAACGGAAAGTATGAAATTGCTGATTACAAGCAGAATCCAAACTATGACAATCGGTTCACTACTTTTTTTCCACGAATGTTCAGTTCCAATCCAGAACATGTAAAGGAATATCAGAATTGGGCAAATATTAAAGGAACACCTATTCAGATAACAAACAGAGAAGGTGAGCCGGAACGTTTAATAAAACCCACCTTTTCCGAAAATCTGACATTCTTCTTTTCGTACCAGATTAATTGGATGTACTGGCGATATTTCATGTGGAATTTTGTTGGCCGCCAGAACGATATTCAAGGGAATGGCGATATTTTGAATGGAAACTGGATTACCGGTTTTAATTTTCTTGATTCCATCCGATTAGGAGATCAAAGTAAACTTCCCACGGCTCTGGCAAATAATAAAGGTAAAAATAAGTATTACCTTTTGCCATTAATTCTTGGATTACTTGGGCTGTTTTTCCAGTTTAATGCAGGCGAAAAAGGGAAAAAAGATTTCTGGGTAGTGATGACACTGTTTATAATGACTGGTTTAGCTATTTTGGTATATCTGAATCAGGAACCACTTCAGCCGCGTGAACGCGACTATGCTTATGCAGGATCTTTTTATGCTTTTGCCATTTGGATTGGTTTTGGAGTTCTTGCATTATACGAAATGTTGAACAAAATTTCACCGGCCAAAATCAGTGCAATTGCAGCAACTACTATTTCGTTTATTGCGGTACCATGTCTTATGGCAAATCAGAATTGGGATGATCACGATCGTTCAGGTCGGTTCACAGCCCGTGATTTTGGTGGTAATTATCTGGAATCGTGCGCTCCAAACGCTATAATATTCACTAATGGAGACAACGATACTTTCCCTTTATGGTATGCCCAGATGGTTGAAGGTATCAGAACCGATGTCCGTGTATGTAATTTGAGCTATTTTCAGACAGATTGGTATGTTGATCAGATGCGGCGTAAGGCTTACGAATCTGACGCTTTACCTATCAAATTCGAGCATAACCAGTACGTTCAGGGAACCCGTGATGTTATTTACGTTTTGGATCAGATCAAACGGCAGGTGGATTTGACGAAAGCCATTGATTTTGTCCGTTCCGATGATCCAGGAACTAAATTGCAACAAGCTGATAATGCTTCTTTCTTTCCGTCGAGACAATTAGTTTACCCAGTTGACAAAGCTGCTGTTCTTGCCAATAAGGTTGTTGATCCAAAAGACGCTGACAAAATAGTTTCTCAAATTGAGATTAACCTCACGGGGAATTATCTTACAAAAGATGAGTTAATGATTCTTGATATTATTGCCAACAACAATTGGAAACGGCCCATTTATTTTGCCATAACTGTAGGTCGTGATAAATACCTGAATTTACAGGATTATTTCCAGACAGAAGGTTTTGCTTATCGTCTTGTTCCGATTAAAACGGCATCAACAAGCTTACAGATTGGAAGTGTGCGAACTGATGTTATGTACGATAATATCATTAATAAGTTCCGTTGGGGTAATATGAACGATCCAAAAGTTTACCTTGATGAGAACAACGTTCGTATGTCAATGAACGTACGTAACAGCTTTGTAAGATTGGCTGACGGACTTCTTGAGCAGGGAAAGCGTGACTCTGCCATAGCGGTACTTGATCGTTGCAATGAATTAGTTCCAAATGAAAAAGTTACCTACAATTACTTTAACTTACTGATGGCAGAATCATATTACAAGGCAGCACGCAATAATATGAAAAATACCTCCTTGGATAGTTTGGCTGTTGAGACCAATATATTCCCTGCTGCCGTAAAGAAAGCAAATGAGGTGGTGCGGATTATGGCTAATAATTGCGAGGAAGAATTGAAATACTATTTCACACTTGAGCCACGATTCCGTGCTACAATTCAGGAAGATTTGCAGCGCTCGTTTTATATAATGAGAGAATTGAGCAATATTTCCGGTAATTATGGTGAAAAGGCATTGAGTGATGAGGTGGCTAAGCGATTAAATGATTTAGTAACTATTTATCAGCCCGAATTAGCCAATCCTGAATTGAAAAAATAACTTTATATTATGAGACTAAAACTGCAGGTTCACCTGCCTCACTATATTACAAATTGGTTTCCATTAGCAGTATGGAGGATGCCCGATGATTCAAAGACGGTGTTTCTTACTTTTGATGATGGACCTATTCCTGAAGTTACACCTTGGGTTTTGGATTTACTTCGCAAAAACAATATAAAAGCCACCTTCTTCGCTGTAGGCGAGAACGTTTTCCGTTATTCAGAAATATTTGAACAAATTATTGATGATGGTCATGCTGTTGGAAATCATACATATCACCACCTTCAGGGACTAAAATCCAATAATCGCACTTATTACAAAGATATTGTTCATGCAAATAAACTAATCGGGTCAAATCTTTTCCGTCCACCACATGGATGGTTGAAAAGAACTCAATACCGTTATTTGTCTGGTAAGTACAAAATTATTATGTGGGATGTTATTTCGTGCGATTATAATCAGAATATTACAAAAGAAGAGGTTTTGCAAAACGTACTTGATTATGCCAGAAATGGAAGCATAATTACGTTTCACGATTCATTAAAGGCAGCGGATCACCTCTATTGGGTACTTCCTCGAGCTATTGAAGCATTGAAGGCCGAGGGCTATGTTTTCAGTAAAATCGAATTCCCAAAAGTTCGCCGTCTTATTGTTTCTCCCACTTTACAACGTATCCGCCGCATACGAAACAATATTAGGCAGTTTAGCCTTTGGGCATAAATTCATATTGAGATAAAGATGCAAAAGCCAAGAGATAGGATATTATCATCCACTCTCATGGCTTTTGCTATTTTTTGAATTCTTCTGGCAATTTGCCAAATTTCTTCCGCAACCAGAAATGAAAACTGTGCATTCCGGAAGGAGATAAAAACATCATTGGACAAAGACCATAAACAACTTCGATTCCGTTTTTCCGGCAGGTTGCAATTGCTGCATCTGACGAAGATCCACCTCCTGAACCTTTATGCAGCCAAACACGTTTGATTGAGGTATCCTTTAATTGATACACAATCTGTTCTGTAACAGCAGGATTAACAACAAGAATCAGGTTGGTAACATAAGCCGGAAGAGATTTAATGTCCGAATAGCATAAAATTCCATTAACCTCTTTTATAAAAGGATGAACAGGAAAAACTGTGTATCCTTTTTTAACTAATTCACGAAGTAATTGATTACCAAACTTCATTTTATCGGTCGAAATGCCGATCAGAGCAACATTTTTATCTTCAGTAAACTTCCCAATAATTGCATTCATAAAATTTGTATTTTGTTTTTTATTCAGTAAATCCTTTGTCTTTCATGGTATCTGGTTTAATAAACAATGCCATCCCTGTTTTCATCTTTCTGAAATTAAGTTTTTCGTAAAAAGGCTCTTTGCCTGGCGAAGCGTATAAAATAAAATTACACTTGGGAAGTGAGGTTACTATTTTTTGGATGATTAGTCTTCCGATGTTGCAACCCTGATGCGAAGGTACAACGGCAACATCATAAATTGCCGCCTGACAATAGCCGTCAGAAATTGCGCGACCAAAGCCAACCAATTGTTGCCCATCGTAAACAAAAACAACAGATGCGCTTGCTGTAAAAGTATTCCTGTGAATTTCAGCATTGTAAAACGACATACCCACGGTTTTTAATATTTCCGGGACTACTTCCCAATCTACTCCGGAGCAATTGTATTGAAATTTCAAATTCATAATTATTTTACAATCAGATTAAAACCGTTCCAAAAACTTTTATCAAAAGCTAATTCAGTATAATAAGTCCGCCCTTTAAACATTAAAGGATTGAGGATATTTAACTCTGTGGGAATAAGGTGATTTGTAAAGGTTAAAGACTTAATTTCTCCACTTGTGGCATTTTTCAGAATGCTGTGTCGAATATACTTCAGATATGACATTTTATAAACATTTTTTTCTTTCCTGTATATTGTACTAAATTCGTAATCAATTGATGAGGGAATCCATTTCGGTTCTGTAGTTTTAGCAAAAGATCGCCCAAAAGTACTGTAATAGGAAGTTTTTACAAATGTTTCATTTTTAAGTACTGCATAATTTGTTTTGGATATGAAAATTTTACCTCGATAACTAATTACATAATAATCGCCTGTCCTGCTTAAATCGGGCTCTTTTAGCAGGTAATTGATAACCCATACTGAATCACCTTCAAATTGTATGCTCTGATCCTGTGAAAGATCGTAATTTTTCAGAAAATTTTCGTCAAGAATATTTCCACCTGAGCGGACAATGTCCATACTAAGTAAATCATCCATAAGATTCATTCCATCAGCCAAACTTTTAATACCGAAATTCCTTCTTACTCCGAGAAACCTATAATTGATGTGAATATAAGACTGATAATCACTTTCGCGAATATAACCTTTCATATCACTGATCTCAACAATTGCTTCATCTTTCAGAATAGAATCCTTATTTACAGCTACTTCACTTTTGTAATAAGCTTTCTCGCTAAACGGACCTTTCACGTAATTCTTTCCAATAGCTTCAATGGCACTCTTAATTATCCGATACAAAACAAGTGATTGAGCATTTACAGACACAACAGCTAAATCGTAAGCAACAGGAATCATTTCGAGTTGCAGCTTCCCGTTTTTTATTTCGTTTATCGGTATCCTAATCCCCTTATAACCAACAGCAGAAGCAAGAATAAAAGTTCCGGTATTTGTAGATGGTACTTTAAACTCGAAATTTCCGGCTATATCACTGGCACCACCGGTATAAGTGCCTTCAATCCCAATATTCGCATAAGGAATAGGTTCCTTAGTGGTTTGATCTATTATTGTTCCACTTATCAGACTTAAAGGTTGAGAAAACCCAAAAACCACCAATAAAAAGAAAAAGATTGTGAATGTTATTGTCCTTTCCATTATCCTAAAATTTGCCTAAAGATAAAAAAATCTACGCTGAAACATATCTACGAATAGAATTTTTTTATGTTTTTTGTGATGATACTTTTACTATTTTTTTTATTCTTATATTTGTTACTAAAATCATTAACAATTTCTATTATGAATAATTTTATAATAAAACATACAGCTCTGGTTATTCTTGCTTGTGTTCTTGCAATATCTTGTGTTCCGAAACGAAAATACCTTGAAACTGATGCTGCCAGAATCAAATGTTTGCAGACAATCGCAGTTATGACACAAGAAGTTTCGGTAATGAAAGAAAAGGTAGAAGATCTTAAAAAGGAGTTCAATACAATCCAAAATGAATTAAGGCTCTCTAACGCACGAAAAGACACATATATTGATTCATTAAGCAAAAAAATGGTTGGACTATCATCCGATATTTCAAAAAAAGATGAGTCACATAATGATCAACTGTTTCTGTTACAATCAGAGAAACTTCAGCTCAATTCTACTATAACTCAAAATCAATCAACAATTAAGGAGCTTTCTGGTAAGATAACCGTGCAGGAAAGTGAAATTGCAAAAATAAATCAGGAGAAAATAACTTTGAAGTTTGATATGTCAAATCAGATAGAGGATCTCAAATCGAAAAACAGTACAATTTTGGCTTTGCAGGAACAGTTAAAGCAGCTTCAGACGGAAATGGAAAAATACAAAAAAGAGAATGTGTCTCTTAAAAAGAAAATAACAGCAGCAACAAACAGTAATAAAAAGCCAGCCAATAAACCTTGAATCCGGTAGGAATTTGTTAAATTCCTTTGAAAAGAATAATTTTATGTTGTATTCAGTTTGTCAATCACTAATTTGAAATCATCACTTTTTATTACATTTACTTTTGGGAATTCAACACTTTTCAGAATGTTGAAATGTTTATCGTTTGTGGCTAAATAAGCAGCATTACAAGCAACAGCACAATCAACAAATTTATTATCATCATGGTCTTCTTCAATCAAATCCCAAAGGAAATATTTTGTTATATACTCCACGTTTGGTAAATTGTCTAATAATTCCATTATGTTTTTTGCAGTTTGAGAACCCATTTTTTGACTTATTATTTCTTCATATTCATCTAAAATATCAGTCGTTAAGCATAGAATATATGTTTCTTTTATCAATTCTGTTAATACCCAATGAGTTTTGGAATGTCTTGAAATTGCTACCCAAAAAATATTTGTATCTATAACTATTTTCACAACTTATTACGTTTATAATGGGTTCTATTATGCTCACTCAAGAATTCTTTTTCATCATGTTCATCCCATCCGTTTTGTTCCCATACTTTGTCGGCTAAATCCATTGCTTTATTCGCAAAAAATTGAACAAGAATTTTTTTAATCTCAAGTAAATCACTCTCTTCAATCTCTCTTGCAAATATTTTAAGCAATTCTAATTGTAATGTTGTTAACGGTTGTTTTACAATTGTTTCCATAATATCTCTCTTTCTTTAAACTAAATCACGAATATACGAAAGTCATAAGAATTACTCAAAATACTTTGACCTGTTTTACAAATTTGTGATATTGCCTATATTTCCTTACCTTGCAAAAGTTTTTGAACCCATAAAATTGCACATTTTGAAGAACATAATACTTGAATTGGTCGTTGCATTATTGGTAGTCTTTAATGTTTCGACATCTTTGGCACAAAATATTCCATCGCCAAAAGAACACTTTGGTTTTGATATTGGTGACGACTTTACTCTCGCAACATATACTCAAACAGAGGCTTATTTTAAAAAACTGGCGGTTTCAGCCAGAACAAAACTTTTTGGGATTGGTTTGACAGAGGAAGGACGAAATCAGTTTATGCTG
>CAILKW010000692.1 GCA_903834845.1 uncultured Bacteroidia bacterium
ACATTGATCACATTGGAACCTCCGATTTTGATTATCTGGGTTTGATAACCGACCATCGAAACCACCAATTCATTGGCATTGGCAGGAACAACAAGACTGAATTTGCCATTCATATCTGTGCTTGCCCCTATTGTTGTTCCCTGAACAACAACGTTCACGCCTGGAGTAGTCGAACCATCTGTACCATCGGTCACAATACCTGTAACCGTTCGCTGCGCGATGGCAATACTGAATGACAGGAAAAGTGCCATTCCAAGCAAATAAAGCTTTTGTGAAATAATTCTCCTCATAAAATTTTTATTAACAGTTTAATTTTATAATTTTACCGCCTTATGTCCGACATAAGACGGTCAAAAGTAGATATTAAATTTTAATTTCCAAAAAAAAACAACTTTTTTTTAATAATTTTGCAACCATGACAGCAGAAGACTTTTTGAAGGACGAACCACAAATAGATACGAGGAGCTTAGTTGATAAGGTAGAATTTTATTTGATTGATCTTTTTATCCGTAAGAAACTGAATCCAGGCGATTTGATCCCGAAAGAAATGGAATTGGCAAAAACCCTTAGGGTAAGCCGGACCGTTATCCGCGAAACGCTCAATAGGCTTAAAACAATGGGACTGATTGAGTCGGTAAAACACAAAGGAACTATTATCAAAAGTCCAGACCTGTCTGAGATTCTTCAAAAAACACTGATCCCTAATATATTAGATCAAAATACCCTGAAAGATATTTTCGAGATGAGATTAGTCATTGAAGTTGGGATGGCAGATCTTGTGATACAGCGGGTAACAAAAGAGGATATTACCGAACTTTTCGAAATTATTAAGGACGAAGTGTCACCTTCCAAAGAGACGCTTTTCGACATTGACCATGAAGTGAGGTTTCATGGAAGGTTATACGATATAACAGGAAATGATACTCTTAGGGGATTTCAGAAAATGCTATTGCCGGTATTCAATTATGCCTATTCCAGCGGACTTATCCACAAACATCCTGATACACAACACTTTTTTTCCCACAAGGAGCTGGTAGAAGTTTTGGAAAAAGGAGATGCCGGACAATTCACTCAAGCTATGCGGATGCACCTCGAAAACCATTACAATAGATTATTCAGTATGGAAAAGGAATAAATGCCTGGATGAATAAACGTCTATAAATGTCTAAACCGGCACACCATTAAAAGTGCAATAATGAAAGTGACAAAGTTAATCACTTTGTACCCTGCCAACGATTGTTTGAAAACCTAAGGATAAACAATCTATTAAGGCTTGGACAAGAGGTAAGCATAAGGAATAAATGAGATATTTAAACTTACATGAAACCGGAGATCGAAATGTTTCAACAGGCTCAAAAGTAACTAAATTGTGCAAACTTTACAATCTAATAGTTCATCTTACTTTTTACTTTTTTATTTGGTAACCACCTGTTTTAGGTGCCCCAATGTACTCAATTAGTCCATTATCTTTCAGTAGTTTTAAGTACCTTTCGATGGTTGAAACTCCTTTTTCGATGTGTGTGGCCATTTCCGGCGCTTTCGATAAAGGATTGGATTTTAGAAACAACAAAACCTGTTGTAGTTCTTGTTTTACACCTTCACTTACACCCTCAATTTCATGATTTACTCCCTCATTTACTCCCTCATTTACTCCCTCATTTTTCTTTGTATGGGTAAAACCAGGAAAGGTAAGTCGCAGGATATTATCCTTTTCAACCCATGTAGGTGTCCTGAAACCATTCTTTTTACAATCCCTGATCATCCGGAGTGTGCCGCTACCCAGCATTTCGATATATTTCCTGATAAAACATATTTGTGATTATAAATTATCAATTTCATCACATACTTCTTCAATATGATCAAGACCAAACAAAAGAGCATGAGCATCTATTTCCATCCATTGAAACAATTGCAAAATTAAATTGTAATGATTCCTTGCAAACATGGTGTCTTTTATCGGCTGACCGGGTAAAAAACAAATTGGTTCATGATGAGCTATCCTGTTTCTTAATTCGTTAATTACAGCCAATTGATTCAGAATAAAATTGTGGTTGTATTGAGTGGTTGGAGTACTTCGTGGTTTGGATGGCAAAATACGAAGCAATGTACTACCAGCTGCATTAAACTGATTATTGGCAAACAAATAACGCCAAAATCCAAATCCCATTTCGGCTATTAATTTATAATGGGAATAACGAAGATTCAGATTGCGAATCGCATCATTTATATTGGTTTGAGTTAACCGGCATTTGTTGTTGTCGAAAATTCCACTCGGAGAAGCTGCGTTTTTAAGCCAATCGTTGCCTAAAACGGTTGTGTAGTGACCATCAATTGCATTTCTTAAGGCAATTTCGAAACAACTTATTACTGTAAACAGCTCCTGTGAAAGTTTTATATTTTTCCGATACAAGGTCATCGCTTTTCGTGTATTTCCGCTACTTGCTGCTAAGTAACGGCCCAAACGTGCGGGAGTAATAATTTCTTCAAAATCCTTATAATTCATTTTACAACAATTTTGGTAGTTTCAAAATAATACCCTAAATTTGCCCCATCTTATTCCCGGTTGCCGCTGAAGAAATTCAAGCTTCCGGGTTTCGTTTTTTTACCACATCCTACATTACTCAAATATACATCTCTCTTAACGCAACACAAACAGGTTTCATCAAGCTTATCAATTCATTACTCAATCTTTAGAATCTACAAAGGACTTAAAAATCCTGATGCCACCAATAGGAATGTACAGTTCTAGTTAACGCCTCTAGACCACTCTCAGCTCAATAAACTTCAATGTCCATTCTCTTTATTTTTACTCATTACATGATAATTGTTCACAAGCCCAACCCAGTCTGTTGATTATTGTATGTTTTGTTAAAAACAGACTCTTGTAACCACTTTTTAAATGAAGGGTTGTCCTGATATTCTTTATAAAGCTCAACACCTGAGGCCATTGATTGCAAAATTGCTTTGATCAAAGCAGCATCGCTTTCTATTTTTGCCGTGGCTTTGTCCCCATTTTTCATTGCATTCTTATATGCCTCATTTTTGGCGACTTCCTGCGGCAATTCAGCAATTTGTTTTTTTACCTTATCTGCATCAGTCCATTTTACATCTCCGAACCGGCTATTGAACTCATTAAGAATATTTGACAAGGTGTCCAGATCGGGTTCATTTACACCAGAAAATGTACCAACCGGAATAGGTTCGATTTCGCTGTCTTCATTTTCGAGGACAATGGCACGTTCTTCCAGGATATTGTTTTTATAGCTGTCAAAATCAACAGCTTCCAAAATTCCAACAGATAAATCATCCTCAATTGGAGCCGGTAATTTGGCAATCAACAAGTTGAGGAAAATGGACAATTTTTCCCATTCCTGACTTCCATAAGGCATAATCGCCGCAAGGAATGTATAGGTACGGACAAATACCTTGGCACTGCTCTTAAACTCAACCTGCTCATCTTCTGATAATTGCAAATAATTCGTAACACATTGGTCGATAAGCGGATCAATCTTGTCCCTTTCAGCATTGGCAAACAAGAGTTCCACAACGGTATTGATATGGTATTGCACATATACCTGATGCCTTTCCATGATGTTGATCAGGTCGTTGAGCTTATTGGGATCGGTTTCGGATGACAAAATTGTCGTTTTGTAATACTTTTGGAATGCAGCGGCAATCACCTCCACCTCATTTGCAAAATCCAATACAAAGGTATCTTTCTTCAACGGGTGCGAACGGTTTAACCTCGAAAGTGTCTGAACTGCTTTAATATCGGCCAATATCTTATCGACATACATCGTATGCAACAACGGCTCGTCATAACCGGTCTGGAATTTATCGGCAACAATCAAGAACCGGTAGGGATCTTTTTTAAAACTTTTCTCGATCAGGTTACTTGGAAAACCATTGATCGACGATTCGGTCACTTTCCCATAGATTTTGTGGTCTTTCTCGCCCGAAAATGCCACAATCGCTTTGTATTGGCTGTTTCGTTCCTCCAAAAGTTTGGTAACTGCATAATAATAGGAAATCGCCCTGTCGATTCCTGCTGTTACGACCATTGCACGTGCCTGACCGCCAATCTTGCCCTTGCTGATCACCTGGTTGTGAAAATGTTCTACAATTATCCCGGCTTTGTGTTCGATCGTATATGAATTTCCTTCGACAAATGCCCGTAACCGTTTCTTTGCTTTTTTCTTGTCAAAATTTGGATCATCTGCCACCTTTTTTGCAAGGAAATAATTACTGATAATTGGTGTATAGTACTTTAGCACATCTTTGATAAAGTCCTCCTCGATGGCCTGCTTCATCGTATATTCGTGGAACGGCACATGTCCGATTGTCCCGTCGGCATGTTGGACCGCGACACCAAACATTTCGAGTGTTTTGTTCTTTGGCGTAGCCGTGAAGGCATAATAACTCGCATTCTTGAGCATCTTGCGCCCTTCGATTAGCATGTTGATCTTGTCCTCCAAAGCATCATCATCGCCACTGATGCTTCCCGACAAAGCGATGTTCATTTTAGCCGACAAGCTCCCGTTCTGGCTCGAATGTGCTTCATCGATCACGATCGCAAAGTTCTTGTCGCGGTTCTTCGTACTGATGTCTTTGAGAATTTCGGGAAATTTGAAAATGGTGGTGATGATGATCTTCTTCCCCGAATCGAGCAGTTCTTTCAAAACAACCGATTTTTCGGCCCAACCAACGGTGCTGCTTTCCTGCATAAATTGCCGGATCGTATTGCGGATTTGCTTGTCGAGGTTGACGCGGTCGGTGACGACAATGATCGAGTCGAAGATATTCTTTCCGTTTTTCTCCAGGATGACCAACTGATGTGCGAGCCATGCAATCGAATTAGATTTGCCACTTCCCGCACTGTGCTGGATCAGGTACCTTTGGCCTACCCCTTTGTTTTGCGTATCGGCCAGCAAAGCCTTTACAACCGACAACTGGTGATAGCGCGGAAAGATCTGGGTTTCCTTTGTCTTGTTGGTCTCCTCATCCTTTTCGCCTATGACCTGTGCGAAGTTTTCGACAATGTAGGAAAGCTCTTTTTTGGTAAGGATCTCCTTCCAGAGATAATCTGTTTTGATCCCGTTGGGGTTATCGGGGTTACCTGCCCCTTTGTTGCGCCCTTTGTTGAACGGCAAAAACCATGAAGATTTTTCGGCCAGACGGGTACACATCCTGACCTCGTTGTCGTCTAAGGCAAAGTGGACGGCGCACCGCTTAAAATTAAAAATAACCTCTTTGGGATCACGGTCTGTTTTGTATTGATGCACAGCATCATAGACATTCTGCTTGGTAAATTGGTTTTTGAGTTCAAAAGTGATCAATGGCAAACCGTTCACAAAAACCACCATATCGAGTGCCAGGTTCGGATAGGGAGTGGAATACCTGACCTGACGTGCTACACTGAAAATATTCTGGTTGTACAATTCCTTTGCCTTAAAATTATCGGGCGATGGGGTGACAAAATAGAAATCCAAACTGCTGTGCAGGTAACGCATCCCTTTGCGCATCAGGTCAATGATCCCTTTGTCGGCCAGTTCCTGTTTTAGTTTGTTGAGGAACTTGCTCTTTTGAAGGTCGGAATCCAGGATATGGAGGATTTCGAGCTTATCGGGTTGGGTAGCTTCAAGGAAACGAAACAGCCGGGTTTCGTCTATTGCAAACTCTTTGTTGTAGTCAGTTGCCTCGCCCTGCTCGTAGCCATTGCTGTTGACCAGATAATCGACAATCAAGGTTTCAAGTCCATTTTCGCGCGTGTTGGTTGGCATAGTTTCTTATTTTAAAGGGATTCGAAATGTATTTTAAGGTTCAAAAAAGTAACTAGGAAGTAACTAGCAAATTTTTTTATTCAAAAATGTTAAATTTTGTAATAAATTGATATACAAGTATATACAATTGAATTGATTCTTTTTATGTTTACTATTTTCCTCAAAAAAGTAACTAGCAAGTAACTAGCAAATAGTTTATTCTTCACTTGGTTCAATAATTTCTCCTCCCGATTTTGAGAGTACATATTGTTGTCCTCTAACATCCGATTTCCCGGGTTTTGTAAAGATTATCATTTTAGCGTCAATTAAAGGCTGAACATATTTGACGTAGTTTTTTGTTTGGTTGCTTAATCCCAAAAATGCAAATATTTCTTCACGACTTTTGGCAGTTTTACAAAATTCCAGCGTCGCTATTTGCCTCTCATTTAGCTTCATTTTTGCTCTGGCAGATATTGGTTCAATTACTTTAAAGGCAGTGATTAAAGTCAAATCAAAAATGGCTTTCCCATTCCCATTCTCTTTCAACTCTTTCTGCACTTTGATGATACCCCTGTTGTAACGGTTCACATAGCCCAGTATTTTCATCGCTTCCGAAATAATAGGATTTCGGTAATCGTTTACGTCAGGGAAATTTTCGGGCCTGGCTTTTCCATATAAACCCCCGGCGTTCTGAATCTCGATATAGCTGTCGAACTCATAAAACCGGGTCGGCGAGTTTGATTCATAATCGCGGTGCATCACTGCGTTCATCAATAACTCACGTGTCGCAAAATATGGATAGCTAATCACCTTTGTTTCACGAAGTGCAGAAATGGGCAACGGTTTTTCTTTGGCAATGCTCAATTCGACAAACGTATCCATTTTGCTCAAAACCTGCACCAAATTCCCATGAAATTTATGCTCGTTCATTATTTCTCCGGCACGGGTTTCACCGGCGAAACGGACATATTGGGTGTAGCATCCAGGCAGGAATTTCTCGGGATTGTTCCCGAACAGGATGATGCCCGCATAAGTGGGGCAACCGAACCTCAAATCGTAAAAACCAAGCGATTGCAATTTGAGTTCCATTTCACGCTTATCCTCCAGTAAAATATCTTCTGGGAATGCCTTAGGGAGGTATTCGGTTTTAAAGAGTTTGATATCCAGATCGTCAATATTACCACCTATGCAAGGCATGGCATCGAAGGTTTTGATGTTCGCTGCCCTTTTCTCGTAAAGGATTTTTTCTTCTGCTTCGTTGGCAACACTTTTACGCGCACCAACTCGAATCCAGATTCTTCCTTTGTACCTGACAGGTGGGAAATTTGACGGTTGTACCTCAGCGACCAACAATTCCCCATCGGGGAAGGTGAACTTTTCGATTGCCATGGCCGGTTGTGGTTGTATGTTCCCATCCGAACGAATGGCGGCAATGTTCAACTGCAATTCATCGGTTACCTTTAAACCACACCGGGAGCCATTGTCATTTGCACCAATAATCAAATATCCTGCTTGTTGACTGTCTGGAAGATCGTTACAGAACGCACAGATCGCCTCGCCAAACTTTTCTTTGTTCGCGATTGATATGGTGCGTTCCACACGGGAATTTTCTATATCCAATAATAATTTTTCAAGCTCATCCTTTGAAATCATATCGTTAGCTCATAATTGTTCTTCAACCTCCCCTGCCTCATCCCCAACTTCCGGTTCTTCCAATGCTTCCGGCTCAAAAACCTCCTCAACCTTTACATCCCGCACATCAACCTTTCCGGTAACGACATTACTGATAAGACTGGTTTTGTACTCTTGTGTTAAGGAAATGTCCTTTTCAATCAAAATAATGAAATTGTCAATTTGCTTTGTAACTAATTCTAATTTCTGAACCAATACCTCCTGTTCATCAGCGGATTGTGGTAAAACGATTTTTAATGTCATTAATTTGGAATCGTTTATTGCAGGATATGAAATGCCAATTGAATTTTGTATAACACTATTTATGAAATAGTCAGCAGAGAAGGCATAACTTAAATATTTTGTATTTACGTTTTCAAAAGGTGTAAGCACCGCAAAACCTGTTGATACAATATTATTCGCAAAATCCTCTGTTATAAAACAAAATGACTTTAGATATGTTCTTACTGTCGAGATTATTATATCACCTTTATGAACAATTCTCCTGGCTCTTGATGGCGCATCCTTAAATTTATAGATTTCAGGTTTTTGTTTTAAATAACCAAAACCAACAGAACTAATATCTATATATGATATCTCTTTGTCTGGTTCTGTGTTATTAGATAAGGATTCAACATTGCTAGTCACCAAGTGTTTTAAAGGAATTACCTTCCAATGTTCCGGGATTTCCCCAATCCAATCAATTCCGCTATCCTTCATCGGAGCATCTGGATTTAAACCTTTAGTTACCAAGCGGTTGACTTCTGCTTGTTTCAACTCTTTCAGCAACTCGATTTCACGCTTCTTATCTTTGATAAACTTGTTGATTTTGGAGATCTTGGAGTCAAGGAAACGGTGCATTTGTACTTGTTCATCCAAAGGCGGCAAAGGAATATATGACTTTTTCAATAACGAGTAATTGATATTTTGACCTTCACGAATGCCTGTAACACACGCTTTTAGCAAATCAATAAACAAGGAAGATTTTGCCAAATATTTGAAGTACCCACTGTTGATCAATTCATTAGGTTTCATGACCGTATATGCAGGGCTTATGATACCGCGATAGTAGGCAAATTCGATCCCCCCTTGAAAAGACCTTAAACTAATCACAAAGTCCCCGATTTCCACCAATTTCAAAAGTTCAAACCCTTTCGTGGCAACTACAGTTCTACTTCCATAAAGCGATGTTGGGATTACTCCTTTGCTTTGAGTTGCCGATAACAATGGTTCATTGGGATGCCCCTTTTCAGTCCGTTCGTAAAAAAGATGTTTAATTTTAACTTGGCTCCAATGAGTTGGAATTGACCTGGCCCAGAATATATCCGCTTTTTGATATGAATCGTATGTGCTTAAATTTTCGTTCATATTATTTAAGCTAATATTTCATTCAACAATCCATCCGTCTCATTTTCAATAAACTGGATATCACCTTTAATTTCGGCGATGGCACGCAAGGCAATGGGCTTGTAGAAATATTTGGTAAAGCTCAATTCATAGCCAATTACGGCCTTTTTCTTATCTATAACTGAATCAGGCGAATAGGGATAAACCTCTTTTTTAAGGAACGCATCAATACCACCTTCGTAAAGCAATGGGATTTGCTCGGTATCTTTCAGCTTCGGGTCCATTTTGGGTTTGCCTTTTGTGTCGGTTACAATCTTGCCGGTATCGTTGCGCAAAGGCTGTTCAACTGTCACTTCCCAATAGCCAAACTCTTTGTTGGGGAATATTTTGCAGTATTCGTTCTCTTCAAATGCAAGGTAGATTTCCATGATCTGGTCGCGGTCGGGTTTCGACAACATACAATTCTTTTCGCCCAGGTTCTTGCGCAACGGGGTTTTAATGGCAGTTGCATCGATCAGTTGCACTTTGCCTTGTCGTTTGGCATCCTTCCGGTTGCACACGATCCATAAAAAAGTGGCAATCCCCGTGTTGTAGAACATCTTTTCGGGAATCGCAATAATGGCTTCCAGCATGTCGTTTTCGATGATGTACCTTCGCAGGTTGCTTTCGCCCCCACCGGCATTACCTGTAAAAAGGGACGAGCCATTGTGTACCTCCACGATACGGCTGCCCAATTCGGTGTTGTGCTTCATCTTGCTCACATTGTTGGCCAGGAAAAGCATCTGTGGATCGCCAATGTTCGGAATAAACGAATATTGGGTCTCGCTCCCATATTGTTTGGTGAACCGCCTGTCGGTCACCTCTTTCTTGTCCTTATAACCCCAGTTTTCGAGGTCCTTTTTCCATGGCGTACCAAAAGGCGGATTAGATATCTGGAAATCAAAGGTTTTCCCCGAATGTCCGTCCTGTGAGATGGTCGATCCAAAGGCAATATTTTTGGCTTCCTCACCCTCACCTTTGATCAAAAGGTCGGCGATACATGTGGCGTAGGTTTCGGGCTGAATCTCCTGTCCGTAAATATGGGTGTTGATTTTCTTGCCATGTTTCTGTGCGAGGTATTTGATCCGTTCTTCCGATGCCGATAAGATACCACCTGTCCCTGTTGCGCCATCGTAGATCAGGTAGGTGTTGTCCAGGATCTTGTCAACCACTGGCATAAAGGCAAGGTCTGCCATCAGTTCTACAATGTCGCGAGGGGTAAAGTGTTCCCCAGCATCGGTCACATTGTTTTCTTCGTTGAACCTCCGCAACAGTTCTTCAAAAATAGTCCCCATCGAGTGGTTATCGAGGGCCGGCAATCTTTCGACCCCTTCATCGTCCAAGACAGGCAGGTTGCTGAGGTTCACGCGCGGATCGGCAAATTTTTCGATCAACATACCGAGGATTCCACCCTCAGATAGCTTGTCGATCTGATTTCTAAGTTCAAACTTGGTGATAATGTCCTGCACGTTCGCGCTAAACCCATCGAGATAGGCAATAAAATCGGCTTTCAGTTGCTGCCGGTTGGTACGCGATTTTAACTGTTTCAACACAAAAGGGGAAGAATTGCAAAAAGCCTGTCCGGCTATGCTGCACAATGCCACTTCCTGATTGAGGACTGCTGATGCATCCAAATTCTTCTTCATGGAAAGAACGGCATCTTTTGTCGGTTCAAGCACGGCATCCAACCGCCTGATAACCATCATAGGTAAAATAATCTTTCTGTAATCTCCTTTATTATAGGTATTTACCAATACATCGTTGGCAATATTCCATATAAACGAAACCAATTGATTGTGGACTTCCTGATTCATTATTTGATGTTGGTTTATTAAAATTTGAGGTTTTAAATATCGGTAAAAAAAGAATACAGAAATTCGCACTTATTCAATCGTTGAATAATTATTTAATTTGTTGTTTAGTTTAAAATGGTTTACCCTGCAAGCCTTTGGTTTTAAATCAGTTTTGCTTTGTCGGGTTTATTGCAGTAAAGGCTGCATTAAAGTGAAAATCAAATTTATTGTGTTTTTTCCGAATCCCGGTCAAATAAGACTTATAGAACGTTTTATTGCTTGTCCGAATTCCAGTCAAATAAAAGTATTTGATAATTTGTATTATACGATTTTTGAAAATGGTTTTGTGAGAAAAACTGCTGTCTATGTCACTGAAAACTATTTCTTTCTAAGTAGTGTCTTTACTCATCCGGCTATATTGAAAATATGCCATCTGTTTTTAGGGTTTCCGCCAATTCCTAAAATGCAGGTTTCCCAACAACGTCCAAATTTTCAACTTTATTAGGTTTTTGAAAGAAATCTCCTTATCGCAATTACAACTAAAACCAATATCAAAATCAATCCGTAAATAGTAGTAAATGAGCTTTTTAAAACTGAAAACAGGTTAGTAACTCCGGATAAAATCACAGGATTGTTGGGATAGCTAATCAACATTGTGAAAATTCCAATATTCTCGCAGTAGTCAAAAAGTCCGGCAAAAAGTGGTAAATAGCAGATAAAAAATAATTTACTGTCAATTTTCCCAAGTTTTTGGAAGAAATACGCGAAAATCAGGCAGAAAGTCAAGGCATTGATCACCGGAAAAACCATATCCAATGGGAGTTGATTGAAAAGATAGACATTCCTTCCCTGCGATCCTAAAGCGTTTAAAAGTGAGTTTACATAATCAGGATCGTATCCCGTTGGCATCATGTCAAGGATTTTCATGCCATTGGCAAATTCCATCACTTTTGGAATCGTAACCAATAGCATTGTCAAATAGATAATTCCTGTAACAATAAAAAGGAGCAAAATCTTCCTTACTTCAAGATTCCTTATTATTAGTTGTCTCATATATTTATAATTGTTTCTGGTAATTGGCTGCTTACGGCTGGCTGTCCTTCTGATATAATTGTGATCAATTAAATCAAACGAAATATTTCAAAAGGCTAAAAAGTAAAAAGCTTATAAATTCATTTTATGATAGTTAGCAGCACCTTCATTTCAGAAGTTCCCAGTCGAAAGCAGCCAGTCTCAACTTAAAAAAAGAACCAATTACCTCAATCCTTGGCCTAGTTTTTTAATTTCATTTAACCATTTTTCCCTCATATTTTCCGTGGAGGATCTTATTGGTGAGATGGCTGTTATTTTGACTGGTTTAACACCACAAAACCCCAAAATGCAGTTTTTCATCGAATTGTGCCCTGGCTTTCCAAATCCCAGGTTATAGTACCAGGTTGGTGTATCCATAGTAACAATCAGTCTTGCTGATTTGCCAATTAATAATTTGTCCCAAAAAGGATTGTTTGTGTGGTATTTGAAAGCAAAACCAGGAATAAATACCCTGTCGAAAAATCCCTTTAATAATGCGGGATAAGTGCCCCACCAATTTGGATAGACAAAGACGAGGTGTTCGGTAGCGGTTATATCTTGCTGTACCTGAAGCAAATCGGGTTCCAATTCTGTTTGAGTTTTATAACCTATGTGCAAAATTGGGTCGAATTTCAACTCACATAAATTGACCAATTTACACTCTACACCTGAGGACTCTGCACCTTTCAGGTAACTTTTTGCCAACTCTGCACAAAAACTTCCCTTATCGGGATGACCATTAATAATTAAGATTCTTTTCATGACAATTGAATTGATTGATATTAACATTTATTGGTTTGATGTAAATTTGGTATTCAGGTCATGTATGCCCACGAGGGGCATCCCTACACGTCCCCGTTCATCCAAGATTTGAATGTACTAACCTTGGCACGACTGATAATAACCTCCGCTTTCGGATGGGGACTGATCTCAACTTTTAGTTTGAAATTGAAATAGTTATGCACTTTTTTGATTGCATCGATTGAAATAATGTACTGCCTGTTCGCCCTGAAAAAGAGTTTGGGATCTAACTTACCTGACAATTCTTCAATAGAATGGTCCACAAAAAAATGTCTATTGTCATGCGTTACCATGATTACCTCCTTATCTTCCGCATAGAAACACGATATTTCAGAGACTATAACAGGCAAAAACAGATCTCCTTTACTTATCAGGAAGCGATCTTTGTAAACAGGCCTTTCAGGGATAAGTCCTTTAATCATTTCGTATAACCTGACATTGGGATTTTCGGTCTTGTAGTATTCTTTCAGTTTTTTGAATTTTTCGAGCGAT
>CAILKW010000693.1 GCA_903834845.1 uncultured Bacteroidia bacterium
AGAAACTGGCAGGAAAAACCAGATTAGGGTTCACATGAAAGATATAGGACACCCCGTTGTTGGCGATAAAAAATATGGAGCCAAACTGAATCTTATCGGACGGACATGTCTTCATGCAAGGGTGCTTGCCTTTATCCATCCTGTTAATGGTACAGAGGTACGCTACGAAACTCCTGTACCCGGTCCCTTTATGTCGGTGTTTGCAAGACATGAAAAAGTTTAGGGATATTTTCGACGAAGGTTATACTACTTCAAATTTCAGGGAATCATATTCCTCTTTAATAAGCCAAAACATTGGGTCTATTTCCTTTACTTCTTTGTATGTCAATTCATAAAGCTTGTAAACATGTTCGTCTATTTTTGTTTCCAAAGCTGTGATGTCGGCTTTAGGATCTTGTGTTTTGGTTGAAAGGATTTTGTCAACCAAAATTGTAATTGATTTTTCGTCATTGGTTGTTAAAATTGGAATCCGCATCAAAGGCTCTTTATCTAACTGATAATTACAGCCCTGCATCTTTCCCATATTTTTAAGCCAGAAAGCAATCAGTTTGGAATTTAAGATGGCCGTCAAATATTTTAGGTTAATTCTATCAGATTTGATTACATAAAATGTTGCCGAAACATAGCAGTCAAAATCGGTGAAAGTAAACTTAGGTTCGTTTGCACATTTTCTAAGAACAATAATTTTGTTCCCTAAGAAGAAATACTCTTCCCTTGCCCGATGCAAACCATAAGGTTTATTGTCAGAAGTAATTACCGTTTGAAACTTATCAAGATGCTTTTTGATATTCGGATAAGGCATAATATTTTCGACATTCCTGAATTTTGAATCAGTATATATTATCCACTCACCACTATCCTGTTTTCCATACCATTTGTGTATTTGCTTTGTCGTAAAGTATGGTTTTATAAGTTCACGTTCTTTGCTATTCAGGTTTAACCCTTCTTTTTCACTATTATTCAATACAAAAATGCCCTGTCCAACGGTGAAATTGTCTCCCAAAACTTTTTGAGCTGCCTTACTGACGAAATCGTGATGCGGATGGATACCATTGGCAATTTCATTTTCAGACAGAAGAAAATTTCCTTTAGATTTAATTTTGTCTAAAATGGCTTTATTAATATTGTTGTTAAAAGTAAATACTTTATCTTTTAGCTTTTGCTTTGAAATATGAGGATTATAATATTCTGTTTTTTCTGTTTGCTTTTTTGTTATCAAATCAATCACATCATCGAAAATGATTCCTTTGCCAACCAATCTTCTAAATTCGAAATTATAATTGTCTTTTGTATTATCAGTTCTGAATATCATCACCATTGTTTGAATATCAGCACTTTCAAAAATCATATAATTCCCAAAATCTAAAAGTAAATGAATAGTTGTTTCATTTAAAATCTTAGATCTCATTATTGATGCTCCGGCATTAGTTGTCCAATTGTTAGTGGCAATAAAACAAAGAATGCCTGTTTTCTTTTTCAAATAATCTAAATTCTTACAGGCAAACAAATACCATAAGTCCATTTTACCCTGATAATAAGGTGAGTTTCTAACACCTTCAAAAGCCTTTCTAAAAGTATATTCTTTTATATACGGTGGATTTCCAATCACAATATCAAAATAACAACTATTATTTTGGCTTTGAACAGGTTTATTATCAAAGGAAGAACAACTTTTGGTCAGCCCAAACATAGTTTCGGGGTCGAAAAAGCCTGCCGATTGCATGGGGTCGAAAGGGTTCCATCCAGCTATATGGGTAGCGGTTGATTCACCAAAGCCGCTGTACATCAGTGCTTTTCTTAATTCTTCAAGTTTTGCTTTCTCCTGTTTTTTGAGTTCTTTTTTGGCAGAATATTTTCGGGTAAAGAAGATCTTGTGGCGAATGGAAGCCAATTCTTTTTCGAGTGGTTCAACATCTCCTGCCATCAGTGTCATTTGCTGTGGTATGTCTAATCCAATCAACGTATTGGCTGCCACAAATTTGGTTTCGAGGTTTGGCATACTCAATATATTTCGGTTGGGTTTGCTATCGTCAACCTTTTGATCCACAATCAACGAAATAAAAAACCGCAGTTTGGATATTTGTATGGCAATTTGCTGAATGTCAACACCATAAATGCAATTCTCGATCAGGAAAAGCTTACGGGCATAATCGGGGTAGTTCATGCTCAGGTCGAAAGCCTTATTGATTTCGTTAAAACGGATCACGCGTTCGGTAATGTTGCCACTTTTAAATACTTCGGCTGTTTCGGCAGTTGCCCGTTCTATTTGGAGTTGGTTCCATTTTACATTATTTGGGTCGAGTTTCTTCAGTAAGTCAACTAACCGATGCAAAATCCCCATTGGGAAAGCACCCGAACCACAAGCAGGATCTAAGATTTTGGCTTCACTGATGGCTTTGATAAGCAAATTGGTTTCATCTTCGGTAAACTGCTGTGAATCTTCGATTTGTGAAAAGAGGAAGCGTAATCTGTGCTCGGTTTCGTCTGTTTCTCCCAACTTTTGTTTCAGGTAAGCTATGAGGCTCTCGTCAACCATATAATTGACGATTTCGCGGGGAGTGTAAAAACTTCCTGTTTGCTTTCGTGCCGTGGTCCGGGTTTCGGGATTGTAACTTGCCAACAGATTTTCGAACACCTTTCCCAGCATTTCAGGATCGAGGGCAATTTCTTCCTCCAATGGTGTATTCTCGGTAATGGTAAATTTGTACCTGTTCAACAGGTTGATCAATCCTTCGACTTTGTACTTTTTCCCTTTTGTACCATATTCTGCGTTGAAATCATTGGTAAATTCCTCTGCAAAGAACAACTTTTCGGGTACAAACGCCTGATTTTTTTCTTTGGAGCTAAACCCATCGAACCGGATTTCTTTGTTTCCATCCTTAAAATCAAGACATTCGAATAAACCACCATTTAAAAATGGGATGGTTGCGAAAAGTTCGAGTGCATTACCAGGATCAGCAAAATAGTCGGCATAGCGGTATTTTGTTTGGTCGAGGTACTGATCGCTAAATGTTTTATGTGTTTCGGTAACAAATTGCCTTTTTTCACCTTCATTTTCGGGTGTAACATCTTTATCCATTGGGGTATTTAATGTTGCAAAAAACAAGTTCTGCAAAATAGCCCGATAATAAACAGAGGTTTCCTCGGACTGCGGATGAAAATCTTTCAAATTGATTTTCAACGTGCTAATGTCAAACAACGAATCCGGAACGAGTTTCTTTTCCTTGATAAACCAAACAAAAATCAAACGTGTAAGTAACCGGATTACACTTTCGGAATTTACAACCCCATCATTTTTGTCATCGTCCACATTGTTAGGGAACCGAACCGAACGGACTGCCCATAAATACCAGTTGAACAAAT
>CAILKW010000694.1 GCA_903834845.1 uncultured Bacteroidia bacterium
AATCAACCCAATATCTGGGATACGATTTCGTAATTACATGCGGATCAGAAATGCTTATCGTTTGGTAAGACATAGCCGCTAATGCGAATGACAATGCCATACGATGATCATGATATGTTTCTATTATTATCGGTTCATTAACTGATTGTAAATCAAATGTTCCATCCCAGATTAGTTCACCTGACCGGGGTTCGGTAAATTTTGCCCCGAATTTTGCCATTTCGGTTTGCAATGCTTTTATTCGATCTGTCTCTTTAATTTTTAACGTCGCCAAACCTTTAAAATGAAAAGGTGTTTTTGTGCAAACTGCAAGAACTGCAAAAGTCTGTGCAATATCCGGATTTTCGATAAAATCTAATTTTAACAATTCAATATTTGGAGCATCAGTTTTAGTCAAAAGTACATCGGTCCCCACCTGTTCGGACCTCACTCCAAAATAATCGCGGAACCATTCGGCCTGAACTGAATCACCCTGAAAACTTTTAAGCCTTAATCCTTTAAGCAGCAAATCGCATTCATCAGAAAGAGCTGCCATTGCAAACCAGTAAGACGCACCAGACCAATCGGCTTCAACTGAGAATTTTACAGGAACATATTCTTGTTCATCAATTTGGATCTCATTCCCATTCCAAGTATGGCGTACTCCAAATTTATTCATCAACTCAAGGGTAAGTTCGATATATGGTTTTGAAGTAATGTGATTTAACAATTTCATTGTAATTCCACCCTGTATTGTTGGAGCTATCATAAGCAAAGCAGAGATATACTGGCTACTGATACTTCCGTCTAATTCAATAATACCACCTTTTAAAGCAGTGCCAATTATACGAATGGGGGGAAACCCATCATTTTCGATGTATTCAACCGATGCCCCAAGTTTCCTTAAGGCATCAACAAGAATGCCGATTGGTCGTTGCTTCATTCTTTCGGAGCCGGTTAATATCCATTCTCCAACAATTTTCGACAAAAATGCGGTTAAAAACCGCATTGCCGTCCCTGCATGGCCAATATCAAAATAATTGGTGCCTGAGGTAAGAACAGTTTCCAGAACTTTAGTATCATCACTGTCGGATAAATTGTCAATTTGATAGGGCGAATAACTCAATGAATTAATAATCAAAACTCTGTTACTTATGCTCTTTGAGGAAGGCAGAGTTACTTCTCCTTTAAGGGTTTTATCTGATTTTGAAATAACATATTGCATAATTAATCCTCAATAATTCAATTGTTTGTAATAAGATAAAGCTTCAAAAATAAGTTCTTTACCACAGTTTTGATTGATAGCTACTTCACCGACTTTAGGAATAAGTGTAAAATTCACCCTTGATTTTTCATTTTTTTTGTCGTGGGTCATCAATTCATAAAGGTCTTCAAACTGGTCTTCTTCAATGTTGAATTTTCCATAAATGCCAAGCAACCACTCGGATAAATCACATAGATTCTCGAAAGGAAGATTACAAACCTTGTGAGAAAGGTACAATTCCGCAATCATTCCGAAAGCTACAGCGTAACCATGAAGAATAGGACTGCCTGATTCCATTGCAAAACTCTCGAAAGAATGGCCTATAGTGTGTCCGAAATTCAAAGCTTTCCGAATTCCATGTTCGTTTGGATCGCGAAAAACAAAAGAATCTTTAATAGCTACCGATCGGGCTATTATCCCTCGAAGTATCTCTAAATCAATATTTAAAAGGTTATAATTTTGCACCTCCACGAGATGTTCCGGTGAACTGATCAGCCCATGTTTTATCATTTCGGCATATCCGGAAATGAAATTCTTATTGTCAATAGTTTGGAGGAAACGTGTGTCAATAAGTACGTTTTTCGGCTGATTAATAACCCCGATTTCATTCTTTAATCCGTTAAAGTTAAACCCGGTTTTTCCTCCAACCGAAGCATCAACCTGAGCCAAAAGGGTTGTTGGAATATTAACAAAGTCCATCCCTCGTTTCATTGTTGAGGCAGCAAAACTACCAAGATCAGTGAGCATTCCGCCACCCAGATTTATTACAAGTGATTTACGGTCGGCACCATTCCGACTTAAAAAAAGCCATATCTTTTCAACAGATGATAGCTTTTTACTTTCCTCACCTGCCGGAATGACTATTTTGTTAATATGCTCTATTCCAGTAGTTTGACTGATTAATGGAAAACAAAATCTGTCACAGTTTTGCTCTGTTACCAGAAAAAGCTTGTTTTTTGGATAATCTGAAAGTATCTTTTCCAGTTCCTTCTCAAGTTCACCTGTTACGATTATTGAGGCCTTAAATATTGGATAATTATTCATTTTTTAAAATTATTAAGGCAAAGTTAAAATAATTTGCTATCTTGGACTCCAAATATAGATTTAAGTGGTTAATTAATAACTTTTGATATGGTTTTCAGTAATAGTAAAGAGGTAAAAAAGCTTAGGAGGGCACTTATGATTATTGCAGCATGTTGTTTTTTGATAATGGCTGTTTTAGGATTTTTGGCCTTGTTCACGCTGTTGGTAATTTTCGGAACTTTATTCATTATGGCAGTCATGCAAATAGCTCTTCTTAATTTTCAGTACGTAAAAATCTCAGTTGAGAAGAATAGGTTAATTGTTCGGTACTACTCCATTTTTTCCTTCGAAAGGAGTTTTCAAACTTTCGATTTTCCGGTTATGCAGCTCAGACAGGTTGCGGTTAATAAATACTTTTTGGGATTGAAATGGGACATCAGGTTCACAATTAAAGTTCAAAAAGGGTTAGCAGATTATCCGCCAATCAGCCTTTCAGCACTTCCGGTAAGCAAAAGGGCTAGATTGGTTGAGACCCTTAAAACTCTTATTCCGAAAAATCAAGGTTGGAATAAAATGATTCCACCAAATAACTGACTTTATAAATATTTGAGAGTTAACATAGTCCGCGGTATTTTTTCAAAAAGTGGGTCTAACTTCAAGGCTTCTGTTTTAATGTTTTTCCTTTTTTTTGTATTATTTAAGTAATCTAATTGAGATTTTCAGATGGATATTATCTCGATTAATTTAATGGAGTGAATTATGCGGAGTATTGAAATACAGAAGTAAATATCCGTTAAAATAGTAAAACCCGTTAGCCTCAAAGTACAATAATGCAAAAGAATATGTAGATTTACAAAATTAAAATCACCTTAATTTCAAAGCAATGGAAAAATCAATATTTAATGCTGTTACTATTCTTTTTCTTTTTGCTGTTGTTTCATGCCGGAATTCAGACAAAAATACAACCTCTGATAATACATATGTTATTGAAACAGTAGGTTTTGGCTGTGATGTAAATGGGAATTCCGAGCTTTACCCTGCCGGATCGTTAGTAGTTTGGGGCGATATCCACTCACATACTACTTACTCAGGAGATGCTTTAGAAAAGGCGGGATGTACTAAAACTCCAAAGGAAGCCTTTGAATTTGCCCGCAGTGTCAGTTTATTAGATTTTGTTGCTGTTACCGATCATGCCGAAAACATAGCTCCCGGAAACTACTCACAACTTAAATGGACAAACTACATCACCCAGATTATTGATTTTCAAAATGCAAATCAAAAACCAATCATTTTCCCGGCATTTGAATACACCAAAAATAGCGTTAAGCTTGGTGGCATTTCTCCCGGGAACGGACATAAAAACATTATTGTCTATGATGTCTTGCACGTCCCACAGAGAGGCTATGGTTCTGATGTTTACGACCAACCATATTATTTGTGGAGTTTTCTTGAATCCTCAAATGCTAAGGGTTTTTATATGAGCATTCCCCATCATCCAGCCAAAGGATCAGATTATGATAATCCAATAATCCCAATGAAAACTGATTGGAGTAGCAGTTATGTTGATTATATCATTCAACCGCTTGTCGAAATATACTCACGTCATGGCAGTTCTGAATCAATAAGTTGCGATGATGAACAGGTGAATGACTTTGTAGCTGACTGCTCCGTTGATGCTACCCTTTGCAAATGGCTGACAGATCATAATCCGGGTTATAAACTTGGCATAACGGGTAGCACAGATACACATTTTGGAACTCCTGGTGATGTCACTGAAGTTCAATCAAATATTGATGCCCGGTTGGGTTATTGGACCGGAGGTTTAACAGGGGTTTGGGTCACGGAAACTTCAAGGAGCAATATATGGAGTAATCTAAAAAGCAAAAACTGCTATGGAACCTCTGGTTCTCGTCTAAGACTTGAATTTACCATTAAACTCGGCAGCTCAATTGCAAAAATGGGTGGTACTTTACAACATACAGAAACACTTCAAACCAAAAATATTGGCAAAGCCAATATTCATATTAACGCACTTGCAGAACAAGGTAAAACAGTTTCGCGAATACAAATTTTCAGAAATGGAAAAGTTATTTATGATACTACTTCACCGCTTTCAGGCTCAAAGATTCATGTTGATTATCTGGATAATTTAGACACGGATTATGCCTATTACAGGGTAAAAGTATGGCAACCCTCTTCAAATACTCTAAATAAAAATATCCCTTTCGAAAGGGTTTGGTCTTCGCCAATTTGGATAGAGAAAAGATAAAATTGTAATTTTTTGATTAATATTACCTAATTCTTTAAAGTGATGAGTATTATACGTTGTTGTTTTCTGGCCTTAGCTGCTATTTACAGCCTTAACCTTTCAGCCAAAGAGATTTATGTGTCAACCAAAGGTAACGACCACAACCCCGGAACCAAGGCATTACCGCTTTCAAGCCTTTACGGAGCACGTGATCTGATACGGGTTCTGCGGAAAACAGAGAATCTGAATGAATCAGTCAGGGTTATTGTGGGAGATGGCTTGTATTTTATGAACGAACCCTTAATTCTTAATGAACAAGACTCGGGAACGGAGAATGCTCCTGTTATTTTTATAGCTGAAGAGAATGCAAACCCTGCTTTTGTGGGTGGTATTCAAATCACTAATTGGGAAAAAGCATCCGATAACCTTTGGAAAGCAAAAGTTGCAGAAGTCAAAAGTTACGGTTTCAATTTTGAGCAATTATATGTGAATGGTCGGTTTGCTACTCGTGCAAGAACACCCAATCAAGGGTTTTTCTTTCTGAAAGGAGTATCGGAAACCATACTTAGTAAAGGAGAAGGGCGCGTTGCAGAAATGGCAGTACAGAAACTTAAAATCTTCCCCGAAGCTGTCACTGTTTTAAATTCTTTTTCAAAAACAGATTTCGATGAAGCTGTTTTGACTTTATATCATAAATGGGATAACACCCGAAAACGGATTTCCGGTTTCGATTCAGACAGTTCGGCTGTGTTTACAGTGGGTACCGGCATGAAACCATGGAATTCATTAGATAAACAAACCCGGTTTTCTATCGAAAATTATAAAGCTGCACTTGATACCTGTGGTGAATGGTACCTCGACCAAACCGGTTTCCTGTATTATATGCCACGAGAAGGAGAGAATATGGTAAACGTTAAGGTTTTCGCTCCGGTAGTCAATCAGTTTCTGATACTTAAAGGGAATGAAACAACAGGCCAAAAGGTACAAAACATCCGATTCGAAAATCTTCATTTTGAGGTAGCCGGATACAAAATGCCTCTTTGGGGAAATGAACCGGCTCAGGCTGCCTCGCCGGTTGAAGCAGTAATCATGGCCGATTATGCCAATAAAATCGAATTTGTAAATTGTGAGATATCAAAACTTGGCACTAATGCCTTTTGGTTTCGTAAAGCTTGTACCGATTGTCTAATTTCGCATTGTTACATCTACGAATTAGGTGCCGGTGGAGTTAAAATTGGAGAAATGATTATCACTGCAAATGAAAACGACTTAACACGCAGAATAACAATAGATAATAACATAATCCGAAATGGAGGTTTCGTATTTCCTTGTGCTGTTGGAGTCACTATTTTTCAGTCAAGCGACAACAAAGTTACTCACAACGAAATTGCCAACTTTCGCTATTCGGGTGTTTCGGTTGGATGGGTATGGGGTTACTCGTATAGCCCAAGTAAACGAAATACTATCGAATTTAATCATATTCATCATCTTGGCTGGGGTGAACTTTGTGATATGGGAGGCGTATATTGTCTTGGCGAAGCACAAGGTACTACCGTGAGCAATAACGTTATTCATCATATCTATTCTTTCGATTATGGCGGGTGGGGATTATATACTGATGAGGGATCTACGGGAGTGGCAATGGAAAATAATCTTGTTTATGCCTGCAAAAACTCAGCTTTCCATCAACATTATGGCAAAGAAAATACTATCCGAAACAATATTTTTGCCGCCAATATAAGAGGTCAACTTCAGGCAACACGTATTGAACCACATCTTTCCCTTAATTTCACAAATAACATTATTTGGTTCAACACAGGCAATTTGCTCACAAGTAACTGGAAAAAGGTCAATATAAATTCTGAAAGCAATTGCTACTGGGATACACGAACAAAAGATGTAAGATTCGACAAACAGTCTTTTAAAGAATGGCAAGCAGGCGGGAAAGACCTTAAATCGGTGATTGCAGACCCCAATTTTGTAAATCCGCAAACGTTCGATTTCACTGTAAAGAATAAAACTATGATGAAAAAAATCAGTTTTAAGCCTTTCGATTATTCTAAGGCTGGAGTTTACGGATCGAATGAATGGGTTGATTTGGCCAAATTCAATCCTCTTTTGGCTGAAACTTATGACATTGCAGTTAAAAAGCTTGAAGAGAGGTTGAAGTAACTCCTACATAATCCTTTTTAATATATTGATATTAAATTTAATACACATTCAAACCCACTGGGTTTGAATGTTTTTAGAACCAGACTGGGAACATGAAACGTGCGACTCCCCCGGAGTCGAATCTTCAACCTTGATTTCATTTTCGATAAGCATACGACCTCGCTGAGGTCTTTTGAAATCTGTTATCTTTATTATTACAATTGTTTTTACTTTGAAATATCGAATTAACTCCCGATTATGCCTTGTTGTCATAAGCTGATTACCGTTTTTTTGGTTTTATATACCCTATTTGGTATTAATGAAAATGTTGAAGGTCAAGAAGGCTATATGTCAAGAACCTTCACCACAAATGATGGCCTCGCTCATAATTTTGTGCAAAGTATTTGCCAGGATAATACCGGATTTATCTGGGCAGCAACGTGGGACGGACTAAGCAGGTTTGATGGAACTGAGTTCGAAAACTTCTATTGCAATCCCAGCGATTCTTCCTCCTTGCCTTTCTTTTGCATAGATAAAGTTTTAATAGACCATTTTGGAAATTTATTAGTCTATTGCCTCAACCGAACACTTTCAATTTATAACCCGGTTTTAAACCGATTTGAGCCATTTAATATTAATGGAAAAAAAGTTACGGCTACCGGAATTGAAATTGACAAACATGGAAATACATGGATAACAAGTAAGGGTACCATTTATCTTAGGAAAGTAACGGACACGATTTTCAAAACGGTCAAAGTAGTTAACGAGAATTTTGACCAAATGGGGGAATTGTGCAGGTACATTAGTATTGACAACAAAGGGGAAATTTGGATTTATACCAATACGGTTGACGGGACAACGATATATAAAGGGATACAAGTAAATGATTCCCTGATCAAGTTGGAAAATATAAAACCACTTAGCCAAAAAAAATACAAATCCTTTGGTTTGCGCAATTCCGACCAACTATCATTTTATCAGTCTAAATCAAACAATATCTGGATGTTCTCCAAATATGGCTTGTTTCTTTATAATCCGAAACAAAAAGAATTCATAACTTATACCGCTAAGATAGACCCTAAAGAATTTGAAGGGCGGCCCTATTTTACATGGATTGACGAGAAAAAAGGAGCAAATATTATTGATACGGAGAAAAAAGTACATTTCACAATTAAAGCCGATCCCGGTCAATATTTTGAAACCGTTTTTATTGACCGGCAACAAACTGTGTGGATAGGCACAATATCCTCTTTAAAAGATGATATAGGGTTGAACAGATACATCAAAATCCCTAATTATTTTAAACATTATCTTACCGAAAAAAATGAAAACAATGAGTCGAATCATGTAACCCCAATTTTGAAGGATCGTTTTGGCGATATTTGGGCCGGAACTAAAAGTCTGAATTATTTGTATCAGATCAAACCTGATGGAAAAATAAAAAAAATCAGGTATTTAAACCAAGCTATTAAAGGCGGTCAATCGAAGCCTAATTCAATGGTTGCTGATTCTACTGGTATATGGATCGGATGTTCAAATAACAACTTAATATTTTATGATTTTCAATTGCAGAAATATATTTTAAAGGTAGCAATTCCTTTGACATCCAAGTATCGTTCCGACCCAATACTAATACATAACGTCCTGAAAATTAAAGATAAAATAATTATTAATTGTGGCAACTGCATTTATTCTTTTGATATTAGGCAACAGGAATTAAAATATGAATATTCGGTTTATTCAACATATCCAGCATATACTCTAGTAAGCGACAGTAAAGAAGGATATTGGATTGGCTCGTACGCGGCATACTTATTTCGCTTAAATTCCGGATTTAAAACCGACACGATGTTCAGATTTCTTAACCGAGAGGAAGTTGTACAACATATTGTGCCCGGCGACAACAATGATGTCTGGATCGCCCTTCAGGGTGGCGGATTAGGCCACAAATTTCTGAAATCCGGGAAATCAGAATTGTTTACAACTACCAATGGCCTATCGAACAATACTTTATATTCAATTTTAAAGGACAAAGAGGGAAGGTTATGGCTCTCGAATGATAAGGGAATTTCGGTTTTTAACCCAAAAAACAAACAATTCAGGAATTTTGGACATGAGGATGGGATAAAAATTGAAGATTTTACCGGCGACTCCTATTTTCTGACTCCCGATGGCGAAATGTTTTTTGGCGGAGTAAACGGCATTGTAAGTTTTTATCCGGAAGAAATAATGAACATAAAAGAACCGGTCTCACCTTTGGTGATCACAGGTTTTAGCGTTTCAGGCAATCCACGCTATTTTCATAAACCTGTCAATGAATTGTCATCCGTCAAACTCGAAAAAGGTGAAAACAATTTTAATGTTTCATTCGCCTCTCTTAATTTCAAAGACGACCTAAAAATTAAATACAGAAACCGTTTGATTGGAGTCTCAGATTCTTGGAAAGAAACTGACGGGAAGAATAGGACTATCGGCTATTTTAACCTTACTCCGGGAACCTATAAACTCGAGATTGAGGCTTCAGACAAAAACGGCAATTGGGATTCAAAAACATCGTTAACGATCATTATCCCATTCAGAATTTATGAAACTTTATGGTTCAGGGTATTTTGTGTTTTGGTAGTCTTGGTACTACTTTCGAGCTGGATAAGGATTTATATCAAACAAATAAGATTCAGAGCCAGACAGGAACAGGAAGAACTTAGGTTGGAGGCTTTGCGAAACCAAATGAATCCACATTTTATTTTCAATTCATTGAATTCTATCAACTATTTTATTTCAAAAAATGACAAACTATCTGCTAACCATTATATTGCCGATTTTTCGAGGCTGATACGTTCATTTTTGACCAACTTATCCAATGACTTTATTCCATTGGAAACAGAAATTCAACTCTTGACCGATTATTTGAATCTGGAAAGTCTGCGTTTTGGCGATAAGTTCACATATACTTTAAGAACTGATAATTTAAGCCAAACAATGAATTGTAATATCTTTCCTGGAATAGTACAACCTTTTATCGAAAATGCAATCTGGCATGGAATGAGCGGACTCGAAAACCGGATCGGGCACATTGAAATCCATTTTGAATTAGTGAATAACATCCTGATAAAATGTGTGATAGAAGACAATGGCATTGGCAGGAATCTTGCAGGCTCGTATCGAAGCAACCTGCCACGGAAGAAATCGCGCGGTATTGGAATTATCCTTGAACGACTTAACCTGCACAATAAGCACCACAAAACAAATTATCAGGTAGTTGTAACAGATCTGTATCCTGAACGGCCAGAAACAGGTACAAGAGTTGTCGTTGATATTCCTTTAGAAAAATGAAATACTAAGAAAATATGATTGTGTTTTTTAATGCGAAGCTATCAGTAAATATTTATTGCTTTTAATAATTACATTTGCAGAATATGAACACGATGGAGTGATATAAAGTGGATTAACAAAAATGTTCTTTTATGCCTGATAATTTATTGATTAAGAAGATTATTAAAGCTATTATAGTTGATGATGAGCAACATGCAAGGGATGCATTACTCAATTACACAAGTGAATTTTGCCACGCCCTTGAAATCGTTGCTTTATGTGGTTCGGCAAAGGATGCCTTTAAAATTATCAATGAAAAGAAGCCGGATTTGGTTTTTCTCGATATTGATATGCCACAGGCAAGTGGGTTCGATTTGTTAAGGATGTTTGAAACGATTAGTTTTAAAGTTGTATTTGTCACAGCCTATTCCGAGTATGCCGTTGATGCTTTCCGGTTTGCTGCTGTTGATTATCTGATGAAACCCATTAAAGTATCTGAACT
>CAILKW010000695.1 GCA_903834845.1 uncultured Bacteroidia bacterium
ATTAATCCAAAAACTTTTTTTCAAATTATTGTACCTTTTATTCAACAAATACCCAAACCTTAAATATCCCCCCGAACGACAATCTTATTTAACCTTTGCAGCTCCCTAAAATCGTGGTGCAAATGTAAACGGTTTTATTACCGCCTTGCAAAACCTCTGTAAAAAAACAATCATATTTTCACTTTATCTTATATTCTTAGTGCATAGTACTAATTTTCAGAACTATAGATATGTTAAATAAATGTTAAGATAGATAAATATACCTGTATAAGAGCCTATTTTCGCAAGAATTACTTTTTAAAACAAGTTCTCAAACAACAAATGCTTCGAAAACTTCGGCAAATTTTTCCAAAACTAACTCCTTTGCTCTTTTAAAATCTTGCTTTGAGCCAAGCTCTTTTTCAACCGAAGTCACGCCTCTATCAGAAAAACCACAGGGATTAATGTGTTTAAAATATTCAAGATCGGTATTAATATTCAAAGCAAATCCATGCATGGTTACAAATCGAGAGCTTTTTACCCCGATGGCGCAGATTTTTCTGGCCTTTGGATTACCAACATCGAGCCATACACCTGTAGCAATCGGATCACGCATTGCTGTTATTCCGAATATTGAAAGTACCTTTATTACGACTTCCTCTATACAGTATACATATTGTCTGAGACTCATCCCAAAATTCTCAAGGTCGAGAATTGGATAAGCCACGATTTGCCCCGGTCCATGATAAGTAATATCTCCGCCTCGATCTGTTTTGAAAAACACAGCATCTTTCGCTTGAAGTTGAATGTAATTCAATAGCAGATTTTGTGAGTCACCACTTTTACCGAGCGTATAGACATGAGGATGTTCAACAAATATCATATAATTAGGAGTAGGAATCACTTCATTTGTAGCCAAATTATTATTCGATATTTTGATCCTAACTATCCGATTAAATAGTTTTTCCTGCTGCTCCCAAGTATATTTATACTCAGAAAGCATGAAATCTAAGTACTCAATTTTATTGTTTTTCATTATTGGTCAGCAAATGTGAGTTTCAGCATGGTAAGATGAACGGACAAGCGGAGCACTTTCAACAATTCTGAAACCCCGTCTAAGTCCTTCAATTTTCAGCCGATAAAACTCATCAGGTTGAATATATTCAGCAACTTCAAAATGATCCTTAGTGGGCTGCAAATATTGCCCCATAGTAAAGATTTCACATCCGGCAGCAACTAGATCATCCATTGTTTTATAGATTTCGTCAATAGTTTCACCAAGACCAAGCATAATTCCTGACTTAGATACCCGTCTCGAGACAACAATTTTCCTAATTACATCAAGACTTGTCTTATAATTGGCACGGCTCCTGATGTACGGAGTAAGTCGTTCAACAGTCTCTATATTGTGAGAAATGATATCCGGTTGAGCATCTGCTATTAACTGAATTAATTCAACCCTATTGTCAAAATCGGGAATCAAGACCTCAATAGTAATATCCGGATTTTTGTTCTTCACCGAATAAATAACAGATGCCCAAGTACTAGCACCACCATCCTCAAGATCATCACGATCAACAGAGGTAATTACTACATGTTTTAGACCCATCAATTTCACTGATTCTGCTAATCTTGTTGGCTCTTCAGGATCGACTGGAAAAGGTTTTCCAGTTCTGGTCGCACAAAATTTGCATGAACGGGTACAAATATCACCTAAAATCATAAAAGTTGCTGTTCCAATACCCCAACATTCGCCAATATTTGGACATTTTCCGCTTGAACATATCGTGTGTAATCCATGATTTGAAACTATTTGTTTAACTTGTAAATAATTAGAGCCATGTGGTAAACTAATTTTGAGCCAATCAGGCTTTCGTTTTATATCCATTTCTCTCGTAAATTTTAAAGACTGCAAAGTTATACAATTTAAAGACCTACAAAGCTGCTTTATATATTCCAATTTTAATACTTTTGACATTTTAAATATCATAATTAGATGAATATAATCAGTGCATGCAAAAAATATCCCATCACTTTTTGGGTTGCCAATGTAATGGAATTGTTCGAACGATGGGCTTGGTATGGATTTTATATAATTTTTGCTTTATATCTCACAAATTCCACAGACGAGGGTGCACTGGGCTTTTCTCAAACCCAAAAGGGTATGATAATGGGAGTCGGTACTGCTTTTCTTTATCTCCTGCCAATACTTACAGGTGCAATTTCAGATCGGATAGGATACAGGAAAACCTTATTTTTGGCCTACACTTTATATACTATGGTATTCCTCCTTATTCCTTTGTTTAAATCATACAATAGTGTCTTCACAATCTATTTGCTATTGGCTGTTGGAGCTGCCCTATTCAAACCAATAATCTCGGCAACTGTAGCCAAAACTACCGATGAAAAAAATTCTTCTATTGGTTTTGGGATTTTTTATATGATGGTAAATATTGGAGCATTTATTGGTCCATTCGTTACAGGTTACGTCCGAAAGTATTCATGGGATTATGTATTTTACTCATCAGCTGCAGTAATCGCTGTCAATTTTATTCTCGTAACATTTTTTTATAAAGAACCAATTCAGAAACATGCTGCAGATCAAAAGAATAATTCCATTATACATCAAATTACTATTGTTTTCAGAAACATAGGAAAAGCCTTGTCTGATTGGAAATTTACTATATTTCTTTTGATTATTTCGGGTTTCTGGACAATGTATTTTCAGTTTTACATGTCTCTTCCTGTTTTTATAGACCAATGGGCAAACACATCCATAGTTTACAGTTTTTTAGACAGCTATTGGCCTTGGTTAGCTTCACAACTTGGAACAGCAGAAAAAACTATTCCTGCGGAATATATTATGAATGTTGACGCAGGTTTTATCATACTATTTCAAATTATAATATCTTATGCTGTAATGCGTTATAAACCATTAAGCGCAATGATTGCAGGGATATTTATAGCATCAGTCGGATTAGGTCTAAGCCTATCCACCCAAAACGGACTATTCATTATTGTAGCTTTATTGATTTTTTCGATTGGCGAAATGTCAAGTTCTCCAAAAATTACTGAATATATTGGTCGTATTGCACCACCCGATAAAACAGCACTTTACATGGGATGCTCCTACATTCCACTCGCATTGGGTAATATTTTCGCAGGAATTGTTTCCGGAAATATTTATCAAATTCTTTCTGATAAAATAACACTTACGCAAAAAGAGGTATTTGCAAGAGGTATTGACCTCCAAGGAATTGGAGAGAATTTTACAAAAAATGATTATTTCAGAGACGCAGCTGCCAAAATGAATATGAATACAGAACAACTTACACAATTTTTATGGGATAAATACGAACCATCTTCTTTTTGGTTAGTAGTAACCGGAATCGGAATTGCAGCATCCACAATATTATTTTTTTATGATATATTTATCATCAAAAAAAATTAAATATTAAAACTACTAATTTGCCAAATATGATAAACGTTACATCAACAATAAAACATTATAAACTTAAAATCCTAAAACTGACTGTTTTCATTCTATTGTTTTTAAGTTCTTTACAAGGATTTACCCAGAACGAATACACTTTATTTAAATATTATGAACCTTTCAGACCAGACAGTAGTGCAAAGCTATTATTTGGAATAGATAATGTCAATTTTTTCAAAAACAATGAATATAAAAGTGATTTTGCCACAGGATATACCTTGACAGGAGCCTGGCTTCGGCCAAAAATGGTGTTATATTTAGATAAAAAATTGAGAATGGAACTTGGCGGACACGTTCTAAAATATAATGGAAGAGACGAGTATTACCATCTATCTCCTTGGTTTAATATACATTACCAACCAACAGAAAAAATTTCCGTTATTCTTGGAAATATTAATTCTGATTTTAGTCACAATTTACCTGAACCAATTGCGGAATCCGAAATGTTCCTCACGTCAAGACCCGAATCCGGACTTCAGGCAATTTACAACTCGACACGTTTTACAGTAGATTTTTGGATTGACTGGCAGCAATTTATCATAAAAGACGATCCATTTAAAGAGAGATTTGCGTTCGGTTCGGTTACCAACTTCAAAATATTTGAAAACAACAAAACATCTTTTTCTCTCCCCGTTTCATTTTATGGTTTACATGAGGGTGGCGAAATCGATAATGCTCCCGGATTGGCAAAGACCTTTATAAGCCTAACCTCCGGACTTTCGTTCATGAAGAAGCTTTCGAACAAAACTTTCAAAAATTGGAGTATAAATACCCATTATTCAGTTTCCACGTATCCAAAAGATAACATTACATACAAGGAATCTAATGGTTGGGGCATTTATGCAAATAGTACTATTGATACCAAATTTGGTGGCCTAACCTTAGCTTATTGGCTGGGGCATCTCTTTTATACTCCACAGGGAGGACATATTTATCAAAATTTATCAGTTTCGGGTACTGAACTAATCAATAAAAACGTATTACTTAATCTGAAGTATCATTATTTTAAGGAGATAATACCAGATACTTATTTTGGATTTGTATTCGATTATTATTACGACATAATTAAAAAGAAAACAATGAACAGTGCTGGATTGTACCTTGTAGTCAATTTTGGAGTATCTCCTTGCCTAACAAAACCGAAGTATTAAAAAACTGTGGAACTTCTTTAACGAAATTGCTTGTCATTGATTCATCGCAAGTTATTTTTTTTCAGAAGTTGTGAATTCAAAAATAATATCTACTTTTGCAGTCCCGATTTTATCCTTAGTTTGCTGAAGTATTGATCGGGTATTGTAGCAACCTTAGCAACTGTTATTAACAATTAATTGTTAATAACCCTGTTACGATACCGGTTAGTCGTGTGAATCAGCAAAAAATGGATTGTGTAACATTTTAAAATTTGAAACGAGAGTGAATACTTTAAGTTACAAAACAATATCGTTGAATAAAGCAACGGTAAACAAAGAGTGGGTCGTAGTTGATGCCACAGACCAGATTTTAGGTCGTTTAGCTGCCAAAGTGGCTCTTGTCCTTAGAGGCAAACATAAGCCAAGCTACACACCTCATGTTGATTGTGGTGATAACGTGATAGTTATCAACGCTGAAAAAGTGCGTTTAACAGGGAATAAATGGAAGGCAAAGGAATATATCCGTCATACAGGGTATCCTGGAGGTCAGCGCACTCAGACAGCTGCCGATCTTTTGAAAAAGTTTCCTGAGAGATTAATGGAAAAGGCTGTAAAAGGGATGTTACCAAAAAATAGCCTCGGAAGTAAGATTTTCACTAACCTGCATGTTTTTGTTGGCGCAAATCATGACAAACAAGCACAGCAGCCAAAATTTATTAATCTGGACAATATTAGATAAGCATCATGGAAGTAATTAACACTATTGGCAGACGAAAAACTGCTGTTGCTCGTATATTTCTTTCTGAAGGGAAAGGGAATATTACCATCAACAAAAGAGAATTAAACGAGTATTTCCCAGTAGGGACATTACAATATATTGTACTTCAACCTTTAAATCTTTGTGAAGTTGCAGGTCAGTATGATATTAAAGTCAATCTTGACGGAGGAGGATTAAATGGCCAGGCAGAAGCTCTTCGGTTAGGCATTTCGCGCGCGCTTCTGAAAATTAACGAAACAGAATATCGTCCGAAACTTAAAGCTGCCGGTTTTCTCACCCGCGATCCACGTGAAGTTGAACGTAAAAAACCAGGGCGTCCAAAAGCACGCAAGCGTTTCCAATTCTCAAAACGTTAATCTTTGGTTATAGAATTTTATTATTAAATATTGTTTAGCATCTAAATTACGCGGACTCCGATTACTCGGACTACCGTGTGATTGACTGAACAGAAAGTAAACAAATCATTATTATGCCAAGAACAGAATTTAAACAATTGCTCGATGCAGGTGTACACTTTGGTCACCTCAAACGTAAATGGAATCCGGCCATGGCTCCCTATATTTTTATGGAGAAAAACGGAATACACATTATTGATCTGCAAAAAACCATCGTCAAAATTGACGAAGCTGCGGAAGCAATAAAACAAATCTCACGGTCAGGCCGGAAAGTATTGTTTGTTGCTACTAAAAAACAGGCAAAAACAATTGTAGCAGAAAAAGTAGGTGCAGTTAATATGCCTTATGTAGCAGAACGCTGGCCGGGTGGTATGCTCACTAACTTCCCAACAATCAGGAAGGCAGTTAAGAAAATGTCAACAATCGATAAATTGATAAAGGATGCCGCATGGGACAATTTATCAAAACGCGAAAAATTGCAAATTACCCGTCAGAGAGCAAAGCTTGAAAAAATATTAGGTTCTATTGTTGACCTTACACGTCTTCCGGCTGCACTTTTCATAGTTGACGTATTAAAAGAAAAAATCGCCGTTAGAGAAGCTCAGCGCCTCAGTATTCCTATTTTTGCCATGGTTGATACCAACTCAAACCCGGAAGGAATTGATTTTGTTATCCCCGCCAACGACGACGCATCTCAATCTATAGATTTAATTATCAACGTTATGTGTGAAGCCATAAAAGATGGTCTTTCCGATCGTAAAGTTGAGCGAGAAAAAGATGAGATAGATGAAAAGCCTTTTACTATTAAGAAAAGTGGCCGTAAAGCAGTTGTCAAGATCATAGTTGAGGACGACTTGGAAGAAACAGATGAAAAGGAAGATTTTTCGGATGACAAAATCGCTGACTTATTAACTGAAGACGATCTTCTTGATGACGATACGTCTGATGACGATATAATTAATTTAAAGTAGATTCGTTTTTAAATTACATAAAAAATTTCTGAATAATGAATATTTCTACTGCCGATGTTGTAAAGTTGCGTAAAGCAACCGGTGCAGGTATGATGGATTGCAAAAACGCACTGACAGAAGCTGAAGGCAATTTTGACCGTGCCATCGAAATCATCCGCGAAAAAGGTAAACTTGTTGCAAGCAAACGCGCAGACAGAGAATCCTCTGAAGGAGTTGTGCTAGCCAAAGTTTCTGAAGATAAAAGCTTTGGTGCCGTTGTATCACTAAATTGCGAAACAGATTTCGTGGCAAAGAATGAGAATTTCATTGCCCTCACCGAAAAAATTCTGAATCTCGCTATTACCAATAAATGCAACAGCATTGATGATCTAAAATCATTGATTATGGATGGCAGGACAATTGGAGAGCAAGTTCTTGAACAAACCGGTATAATCGGAGAAAAAATTGAGTTGCCCTACTATGCCTGCATTGAAGCTGCCAATGTTGTACCTTATATTCACCCCGGCAATAAACTTGCTACACTTGTTGGATTTGGTAAAACGATTGAATACCAGGCAGGAAGAGATGTTGCTATGCAAATTGCTGCAATGAACCCTGTTGCAGTTGACAGTAACGATGTTGCACCTGAAGTCGTTGAGCAGGAGTTAAAAATTGCTAAAGAAAAATTCCGTCTTGAAGGAAAACCGGAGGCAATGCTTGATAAAATTTCACAAGGTGCCCTTATTAAATTTTACAAAGACAGCACTCTCTTAAACCAGGATTTTGTAAAAGACAACAAAATGACTATTCGTCAATATCTTACAGGTATTGACAAAGAAGTAAAAGTGACAGGGTTTATCCGCTTCACATTGAATGTTTAATACGTTAATTCTCATCATCTTATAAAGAGCCTCATTAATTGGGGCTCTTTTGGTTCAACTCTTTTTTGGTATATATTTGTCCTTCAAAAAATACAAAAATGGTAAAATATAAACGAGTCTTATTAAAACTTTCAGGTGAATCACTTATGGGAGACCAGCAACACGGAATCGATCCTGTTAGATTATCAGATTATGCCTCGCAAATTAAAGAGGCTGTTAATCTGGGAATTGAAGTGGGTATTGTTATCGGAGGCGGAAATATTTTTAGAGGGTTAAGCGGAGAGTCAAAAGGATTTGACAGGGTTAAAGGTGATCAAATGGGTATGTTGGCAACAGTAATTAATAGTTTGGCTCTTAATTCAGCACTTAAAGCTGTGGGAGTTAAATCAAGAGTATTGACTGCAATTAGAATGGAACCTATCGGTGAATTTTATTCAAAAGATAAAGCCATTGAAACACTTGAAAATGGAGAAGTTGCCATTTTTTCGGGTGGCACAGGAAATCCATATTTTACAACAGATACAGGTTCATCGCTACGCGGAATTGAGATCGAAGCTGATGCTATGCTTAAAGGTACACGTGTTGACGGAGTTTACACAGCCGATCCACTTAAAGACCCAAATGCAACTAAATTCTCCGAAATCACTTTCGATGAAATTTATAAACGCGGACTTAAAATAATGGATCTTACTGCCACCACAATGTGTAAAGAAAACAACTTGCCAATTGTCGTTTTCGATATGGATACTATCGGAAATCTTATTAGAGTTTTGCAGGGTGAACCGATTGGGACCTTAATTCACAATTAAGGTTATATTAAATTCCGTAAAATTAAAGATGAGCATTAAGGTTTACAACTTGTATTTTTATTTTTTTTGTACTTTTGCTTTGAAAAACAAATTTAATCCATTCGCTTTATGAACGAAGAAATTCAAATGCTGATTGAAGAAACTACCGAAAGGATGAATCATGCAATTGCACACCTTGATCACGAGCTTGGGCATATACGTGCAGGTAAAGCTAATCCCCGTATGATTGAAAGTGTAGTAGTAGATTATTACGGAGTTCCAACTCCTATAATGCAAGTTTCGAATGTGAGTACACCCGATGCCAGAACAATCTCAATTCAACCATGGGAAAAGAAAATGATCCAACCTATTGAAAGGGCAATCATAAACTCAAATCTTGGTTTCAATCCCGATAACAATGGTGAATATATTCGGATCAATGTCCCTGTTCCGACAGAAGAACGCCGCAGGCTTCTTGTCAGGGATGCCCACAAAGAAGGTGAAATTGCAAAGGTAAGTGTTCGCTCAGCACGTAAAGATGCTAATGACTATCTTAAAAAATTGCTTAAATCTAAAGAAATTTCAGAAGATGATGAGGAAATAACAATCGAAAAGATCCAAGTTTTCACTGACAAATACACAAAAAAAATTGATGAGTTAATCGCCCAGAAGGAAAAGGAAATATTAACAGTATAACGTTATAAATATCAAATAATTAACACTAAAGCTGCAATAAATGCAGCTTTTTTCATCTTATTCGAGGTTTTTGTTACTTATTTTACAAAATACATTAAATAATCCTGTATGAAACTCCTTCTATCAATTACTTTCTGCCTTTTTTTAATGAGCTGCATTGCACAACCTGTGAGGCTGTATAATCTCGAGGCAGATGCTTTTGCCGATATCTCTAAGGGCTTAGTTCGGGCAAAAGCAGAAAACAAACATTTATTTCTACAAATCGGAGGAAATTGGTGTCCTTGGTGTGTTAAATTTCACAATTTCTGCGCTAACAATAAATCAATAGATTCGCTAATGAACAAAAGCTATGTTTCTATTAAAGTGAACTATAGCAAGGAAAACCGTAATTATGGAATACTAAAAAAACTCGGCTATCCTCAACGATTCGGATTTCCAGTGTTTGTTATACTCAATAAAAATGGAGAACGAATTCACACCCAAAACTCTGCATATATAGAAGAAAGTGATAGCTATTCAAAAAAGAAGGTTTTTGAATTTCTGAACAATTGGACACCTGATGCTTTAGACCCAAATCTTTATAAAGAAAAATAAAAGTTCACACGATGCGGTAAAAATAAAAACAAAAAAATGAATTCAAATTATCAGATTTTTTTTTGTATTCAGATTTTAATATCTGAAAACCCTTATTTATACCCTTTGTAAAAGGCAAACTCATTCAAATCTAAGTTATAACTCAATAAATGAACCGGTTATACTAAAACTGACTTTTAATTTAGAAAGATAATCCAATTCTCTTAAAACCATTTCCACGGCCTGATTTCGATATCCCGTTTTAGAGTAAGTCTATAAGAAATATTAAATCTTAAATTTCCTGTATTCCATATAATACCGGTTTGCCTTACAGGTGTAGGTGTAAAGTAATGAAAATTCGTCAGTGACATCCCAATAAACAGCCGATCAAAATGGTAACCGGCTCCAAGCCGTTGATTCATGCTTAAATTCGGATAAATCCGGTACATCTTTTCCCCCTCTATGGGAGTCAACAAATATTCACCTATCCCTAAACTACAAGTAAATCCAGCCATCAAAAAAAACCGTTTATGAATTACTAACGTATAGGCATATCCGGCATTAACGTTCATAGAGCAAAAACGCCATCTGTCAAAATCAATTCCATTAAAAAAATTTTGACTTTTTAGAGTCGATGGAATAAAGGATGAATCCGCGTTTGAACTAACCCAATAAAGCTCAAACCCAAGTATTGGTTGACCAGCACTTCTCTTTTGCAAATCATTTTGTAGAAAGGGTGCCCTGACGGAGTATTTTGAAGAGTTTAAATTGGCATAAACCCCGAATCCGCCTGAATAAGTCTCCACATCGCCCCTGGTGTAAAAATAATCTCCAGATTGAAAATTATTTAGTACTGATGATGAATTAGCAAGATAAAGACCTTTATAGTAACCAGTATAAAAATCAACCGTGATCATCCTAAGATACAAATGTGATTGAAAGTCAATACGTTTAGTTTTACCATAGGCAATAATATCATGCCTTGCAAAAGGGAATACAGTTCCTATATTAATTCCAAGAAACTTGTAATTAAATCCCAATCCAACTAAATATCCATTGGAAGGTCGGTAAGCAAGGCGAGTTTGTTCGCCCCTATCCACAATCGTTTGTTCAGAGTATTTCCTAGAAGCATATATCCGCAATATCAAATCGTGTTGATTATTCTGGACAAAAGAGGAATCAGGCTTTAATCGAAGCCAGTTGCTAAGCTTACATTGTCCCATACAAAAAGAGATAGTAAACCCAATTAAAATCATTACCAAAAAAGCTGCTTTTCGGGGCATTATTGATATTAAACCTATTAGGGTCAAAAAAATGAAAAATGAAAAAAGAGGGTAAAAACCCTCTTTTCAGTTTCCACTACTTTTTTATTAATAGCCATAAATCGCTGTATTGTGGGAATTTCTGACGAATTTCAACAATACGACTTCGGGCAACAGTTTCGTCATCATAACTATTCACGCTTACGCGGAATAAACCTGCCTCATTAACGAGAATTCCCGGGAAGAAATCCTCTGCCATCAACTGTTTCTTAAATTTCTGGGCTCCCTCATAAATTTTGTAACTACCCAGAATGATGTAAAATCTTTTCGACCCCAAATCATTGGCCTCGCCGCTCGCGGCCTTAACCCTC
>CAILKW010000696.1 GCA_903834845.1 uncultured Bacteroidia bacterium
CAAATCAGGAAAAACGAAGTTTTCTTCAATATTTTTTTCAATGGTTTCGTTATTGATCAGTTTCAATAGCTGTTCCCTGGTAAAATTTGCGTCACGTTCCTGCAATCTTTCCTTTAACAATTCATCAGAACTTGTGTTTACCCAAAATGTTTTAAAACCTCCCTTATAGCTAAGAGCGTAATTTAAAATTGACCATGGATTATAAATATCAGTAGTGTTTCCAAATCTATAACCATTGTACCACTTTTTAACTTGCTCATATTCAATTGGAACATTAAAATCTTGCAAGATTTGTTTACCTCATTTTCGGTGAATCCAAATTTATCAGACAACTCATCATCCAATACGGAAAAAACGCTTACATTATTTAATCCGGTAAAAATACTTTCTTTGGATATCCTTAATATTCCTGTAATCACTCCTTTATACAGATAGATATTGTCTTTAAACGCACCGCTCATTAAATTCCGCATAAACGAGATCGCATCGTCATAAAATTTTTTGTAACCTGCCTGAATCGGTGTATCATATTCATCAATCAGGATAACGGTTTTCTGATGGTGATAACGGTATAAGTATTCGCTTATCCGCTTTAAACTATCTGCATAGTTGGTACTATCGGCTTTATTGTTTATTATATCATTAAACGTCTGTTTCTCAGCCTGTTTTAATAGATCACCGTCTAAGAGGTAGTCGTGTTTCAAATATAGTTTCAGTATTTCAAGTATAATGAATTGATAAGTCTCATCCCATGATTTTCCCTTGGCATCTTTGAAACTTAAATAGATGACAGGATATTTCCCCCGTTTTTCCTTGATCTCATTTTCGGTTTGCCAAATATTAAGGTTCTTAAAAAGAGCTTCGTTCTCAGGTTGGTTAATATCAAAAAAATACTTCAACATTGACAAATTCAAAGTCTTACCAAAACGCCGGGGCCGGGGTAATAAGATGACCTGCTTCTGCGCCTTAATGACTTCTTTGATCAATAACGACTTATCAACATAGTAGTTGTCGTTTTCAATCGTACTCTTGAAGTCTGAATTGCCAATGTCTAATTCTTTCATTTATGGTGCAATTTTAAACCACAAATTTACTGCATTTTATCCAATAAACTTTAAAACAGTTTGTAAAATGAATTTTTCAGGATCTAAAAGAAATAAATAAATTTTCTCAATACAAAGTCTTTTTTAATAATTGATTTTTAATTATAAACCATTTTTATCGAAGATGGTTTTATTCTTTATAAGTGGATTTGCCCAGAATGAAAGGCTGAGAAGATAGGCTAATGTAACGAAATTGAACAACATACCTGTTCTTAAACTGAAAATATCTGCCAATGATCCAACAATAAGAGGTGTTATTGCACCACCCATTATCCCTGAACATAGTATTCCCGAAAAGGAACCATGATGTTCGGCTATAGAATTCATACCGAGGGAGAATACTATTGACCACATTACAGAAGCAAAGAATCCAACTCCGATAAAGGCATAAAACGACAATTGAGGATTAGCGGTATAAAGGGCTGTTCCAAGTGAAAACATAGCTGCTATGACAAAAATCCGTAAAATAATTTTGCTGTCGAAAAGTTTGAGTAAACCCAGACCAAGCAAGCAACCGATTGTAAGTAAACCCCAGAACCATTGTACCGCCTGAGCTCCCTCAACTTCGGGACGCATTCCATGATAGTTTTTTAAAAATTCTGATATCCAGTTGGCTACACCCTGCTCAGTACCAACATAACAGAATATACCGAGGAAAAAAAGTACTACTGTTTTATTCTTTAACAAGCTTGCAATGGTACTCCAGTTTCCGGTTTTTTCATCTTCCTTCAATTCAACTTTAGGAAATTTTGAGAAGAATATCAGCAGCATCATAACTAAGGATATCAATGCGAAAATCAGATATATGGTAACCCACGGAAGTTCAAAAGGGACAAAAGAACCCAGAGTTTTTATGAAGATGTCCGGTTTTCCGCCGGCAGATAGTTCAAGAACAATGTAAGAATAGAGCATTGGACTCAAAAAAGATGCTCCGCCGAAAAACAATTGCGCCAACACCGAATTAAAAGCAAAATGCTCTTCGCCCCCGGCAACCCTAAGCAAAGGATTAATGGCTACCTGCAATATTGCCATACCTGCACCTATAAAAAACAGTGAACCAAGCATTATCCCAAATTTCGGGAACAATCCGAATGAAAGTGCTGCAAAAAAAGCCGAAACGAAGGCAAAAATCATCACCTTTTTTTCTTTATACCTTTCGGTCAGAATACCGGCAGGAATAGACATAACACCGTAAGCAATAAAGAAAAACAGAGGCAGAAACGCTGCCATAGTGTTACTTACATTAAAATCCTCTTTTGCTTCAGGAATAATTGCCCCAAGAATATTGGTGAGAAATGAAATGGCAAAAAACACAATGAACACCAACAAAACCATGTAGTAATTCCGCTTCATAAGATTATTCTGTTAAATTAATAATACTGTTTATTGTTGAAAAAATCATTAATATCTTTAAAAAAACAAGAACTAAAAAAAATACTCCCCCCTTATATGACAAATAAGGGAGGAGTACAAAGAAAGCAATTTTTTTTAAAAGCTACTTACTACCCGAATATCCCGGATTTTGGGTAATTGTCCCGTTACTGTTATCAATTTCACGTTGTGGATATGGTAACAAACGATGTGTTGCGTTAATGTAAGTACGTTTGGGTTTGTAAGTTCCTTCGGCAGCAAGGGCATTATAAACCTCCGTAGCGAGTCCCCAGCGAACAAGATCAAAGTGACGGTCACCACCTTCAAAAGCCAGTTCCATTCTGCGTTCGTACATCAGATCGTTAAAGTTAGGGGAAGCAATAGCCGGAAGTCCCGCACGCTGACGAACTTTATTAAAAGAGACTGCAGCGGCAGCTACTCCCACTGTTCTGTTGGCAGGTCCTCCGCCATTCGAATTCATTATTGCCTCGGCATGGATTAATAAAATATCGGCATACCTAAGAGCAGGAACATTCAAACCTGCTGCCCAACCGGTGTATTCAGCTTCGTAAGGTGTGTTGTATTTGATACATACAATTGGTGACTGGTTGTTGGGTGCCTGAAGAATATCTGTTGATCCGTGATAGGTAATTTTATCAACACCACGTTTTGCAACAGTGGCAGCTTTTCTAAGGTCACCAGTCTGATACGAGTTGTAGAAATGCAGGGTAGCACTTACTAATCGCCATCCTTCGCCCATCGGTTCGTCATGTGTTCCACCCCAGACATTGTTAGGCAACATCAGGACAGGTGTTATAGGATATTCACCCAAACGGGCACCTAATCCAAAGAGAATTTCACTTTCGTTTTCGCTTTCAATTGTGAAAAGCCTCCCATAGTTTGCATAAAGACTATGTTTACCGGAGCTGATTACAGTTTCGGCGGCTGTTTTGGCATCGCTCCACTTGCTTTCGTGGGCATATACTTTTGCCAACATGCCCCAGGCAGCACCAAGTCCGGGTCGGCCTTCCTGATGTTCCCATGCTAATTGAGTTGTAGCTGTTTTCAGTCCTGTTTCAATAGTTTCCCAGGTTTTTGCTGCTGTTGCTCTGACCAATGATGCAGCAGGATCATTTGAGTTATAAATGGGAACCCCTCCATAACGGATTGCCATTTGATAGTAGGCGAACGACAACAGAAAATTTGCTTCTCCCAAAATCCTTTTCTGTTGTGCAGCATCCATAGTTATATTTGGAACGTTTGTCAATACATCGGTTGCCCTTTTAATGGTTTTGTAATATGATCTATAGCTGTTTAAGCTAAGGTCTCCTTCTGTATTCTGGTTGGCCCTGAATTCCGACATGGCAATAAAGTCGGAATAATTATCATTCTCGTATCCGTTATCGCTAAAGGCCTCCATACTGCACCACTCTTCACCGCCGAGAGCTTCTTCGTCCTGTAGTGGTGTATAAACACCTGCAAGGGCAGCCTCGGCTTGAGCTCCTGTTTTC
>CAILKW010000697.1 GCA_903834845.1 uncultured Bacteroidia bacterium
ATTAATCCAAAAACTTTTTTTCAAATTATTGTACCTTTTATTCAACAAATACCCAAACCTTAAATATCCCCCCGAACGACAATCTTATTTAACCTTTGCAGCTCCCTAAAATCGTGGTGCAAATGTAAACGGTTTTATTACACTATCAACAAAGAAAAGAAAAAAAATCAAAAAAAATTAAAGATACTTATAGTATTGTTTATCAAGGTATTTCAAAATAATAAAACTTACAAATAGTGCTATTAGAGGCAAAAGGTTCATCTGCTTAAGAAGAATCATAGCGGAATTGCGTCGTGCAAACACGCATTTTTGTTTGTCGATGAACAAATTCACACTGTGTAAATTCAACATTTCAAATGAAAAAAAGAAGAAAAAAAATTTCACAATCAACAAAAAGACATTATATTTGTCAAATATGTTAATTTTACGCCACATATTTAAAACAATTTAAAGTGTCTGACAGTATAGTAATTATTCCGACTTACAACGAAAAAGAGAATATCTCACGAATAATTCAAAAGGTATTCACTCTTGAAGGAGACTTCAACATTCTGGTAATTGATGACAATTCGCCCGATGGAACAGCTTCCATAGTTAAAGAACAAGCCGAAAAATACACGCACCGACTGTTTTTGATTGAAAGAAGCGGTAAATTAGGTCTTGGTACTGCATATATAGAAGGTTTTAAATGGGCACTACTACACCGATACGAATACATTTTTGAAATGGATGCCGATTTTTCGCACAATCCCGATGATCTTATTCGACTTTATGATGCCTGTCATAATCAAGAAGTAGATCTCGCTATTGGCTCGCGTTATATATCAGGTATTAACGTAATAAACTGGCCGTTAAAACGAGTTCTTATGTCTTATTTTGCATCAGTTTTTGTTCGTAAAATCACAGGTATGAGAATAATGGATACAACAGCAGGGTTTAAATGTTACCGACATAATGTCCTCGAAACCATCGGTATAGAAAAAATAAAAATGAAAGGGTATGGATTTCAGATTGAAATGAAATTTAAAACATGGAAATATGGCTTCAAAATCAAAGAAATTCCAATCATTTTTACGGATAGAAAAGAAGGTACCTCAAAAATGAGCGGGGGAATTTTCGGTGAAGCTTTCAAAGGAGTAATTAAAATGAAAATTCTTAGCTTTTTTAAAACATATAAAAGAGAATCCACTGCTCAACCAACGAAAGCCCAAGAGATAGATTAAAGCATTTATAAATCATAAATTCAGTTCAAATTTTTATTTAATCATGAAAGACATCATCATCAAGGATGCCAAAATTGTTAATGAAGGAAAAATTCTGAGAGACACGAGCGTTCTCATTCGTAATGGCATTATTGAGAAAATATTCAGGGATGCAGTTCCATCCAACATTCTGGCCCAATCAGATGTGATTGATGTTTCAGGCAAATTTCTCCTACCAGGAGTTATTGATGATCAGGTACACTTCAGGGAACCGGGACTTACTCACAAAGGCGATATTGAAACAGAATCAAAAGCGGCCATTGCCGGAGGAATTACTTCATTTATGGAGATGCCAAATACAATACCTCAAGCTGTTTCGCAAGAAATTCTTGAACAAAAATTCCAACGTGCCTCCGAAGTATCATTAGCAAATTACTCTTTCTATATTGGTGCAACAAATAATAATTTGGAGGAACTGTTAAAAACAAATCCTTCAAATGTGTGCGGAATAAAAGTATTTATGGGATCTTCGACCGGAAATATGTTAGTTGACAATCCCGAAACTCTTTCTGGTTTATTCTCAAAAACAAAAATATTGATTGCAACTCATTGCGAAGATGAACAAATCATTCAGACAAATATTGCCCTGGCGCGTGAAAAATATGGGGAAGAAGTTCCAATGACCGAACATCCAAAAATCAGAGATACTAACGCGTGTTTTAAATCCACTTCAAAAGCTGTTGAATTGGCAAAAAAATATGGAACCAGATTGCACGTTTTGCACCTTTCAACCGCGGGCGAGATTGCATTGTTTGAATCAGGACCTGTTAAAAACAAAAAAATTACAAACGAGGTTTGTGTTCATCACTTGTGGTTTTCGGATACTGATTACGAAAAATATGGTTCACATATTAAGTGGAATCCATCTATTAAATCTGCAAACGACCGTCAGGCATTAATAAAAGGTGTTAATGAGAACAGAGTCGATGTGATTGCTACCGACCATGCCCCTCATACGCTTGAAGAAAAAAATCAAACCTACTTTAAATCGCCATCAGGAGGTCCATTGGTACAACATTCGCTGGTAGCAATGCTCGAAATGAGTCGCAATGGTCTTATTTCATTGGAAAAAGTTGTCGAAAAAATGTGTCATGCTCCCGCTGATTTATTTAACATTGAAAAAAGGGGATATATCCGTAAAGGTTACAAAGCAGATCTTGTGATAGTTGATACTTCACGTTGGACAGTTTCGAAAGAAAATATCCTTTCAAAATGCGGATGGTCTCCATTTGAAGGTGAATCGTTCTATTATTTTGTAAACAAGACGTTTGTAAACGGAAATCTCGTTTACGAAAACAATAATCCAAATTTAAAAGGAACTTTCTATGAACAGATCAAAGGTGAAAGACTTACTTTTAACCGGAATCAATCTTAGCCGATACACTATAATAATAGCCATTCTTTTTTTAATTGGTAGTTGTCACTTTTCCGATAAGGATAAGGATAAGGATAAGGATAAGGCACGATCAAGAGAATTATTTGGTAAGATTATTTACGACACTTACATTGTCAATCGCGATTCAACTGATTCGTGGGGCGATGAATGCTTATCAAACTTTAATCGTAAAGCTCTAATTGACAAGATATTTAATGCCATTTTAGCAGAAATAATAACTCCTTACGACTATTTTACCGGGAAAAAAATCACCATCGAACAGATTAAGAGAATGGAAACTGAAGGAGTATTTTCAAGGGAAAAAATAAGTAAGATTCAATTCGAGGAACAGTGGATCTGGGATAATGAAAAGGTTGAAATGCAAAAAAAAATGATTTCAATGACAATTGCATACGAAGTTTATGATATTGTCGGAAAACCAAGAGGTCACAAACCAATTTTTAAAATAGTATTCGGAAATTGAAAGTCAAAAACAATTTATCTTATTAATTTTCAAGATAATACAATTCTCCTATGTGATTATTACATTCCGTAAGAACAGCAAAATATCAAAGTAGAGTCGAAGTCATTTTAAAAAAATACATAAAAATACTTTGTATCTTTGGAGACTTAAAACAAAGAGGTATTTCACACATAAACGATTAAAATACAATTTATTACATGACAATCATCAACGAAAACTATTTAAAATTAAGAGCAGGATATTTATTCCCGGAAATCGGTAGAAGAGTAAGAGAATTTGCAGCAGCAAACCCTGATAAGGATATTATAAGAATGGGTATTGGCGATGTTACTCAACCCCTTTCTTCTGCCATTATTAAAGCTTTTCACGAAGGGGTTGAGGAGATGGGTAATAAAAGTACTTTCAAAGGTTATGGACCTGAGCAGGGTTACGATTTCCTGCGCGAAGCCATTGCCACGAACGATTACAAATTACGTGGAGTAGAAATCTCAGCAGATGAAATCTTTGTTTCAGACGGATCGAAATGTGATACAGGCAACATTCAGGAAATATTTGGAAATGTAAATATTATAGCTATTTGTGATCCGGTTTATCCTGTCTATGCCGACACTACAGTAATGTCAGGGAAAACAGGTATCTGCCAACCAAACGGCTATTTCGATAACATAGTATATATGCCTTGTAATGAAGGAAATGGTTTTATTCCCGAACTGCCTGACACCAGACCCGATCTCATTTTCCTTTGCTTTCCTAATAATCCCACAGGAACGGTTGCCACCAAAGAGGTTTTAAAATTATGGGTTGATTACGCTATCGCCAACAAAAGCATCATTCTTTATGATGCTGCTTATGAGGCATTTATAACTGACCCATCAATTCCTCACTCAATTTTTGAAATTGATGGAGCCAAAAGTGTAGCTATTGAATTCAGAAGTTTTTCGAAAACGGCAGGATTCACAGGCACCCGATGTGCATTCACCGTTATTCCAAACGAACTAATGGCCTACGATAAAACAGGAAATCCGGTTGCCGTAAAACCACTCTGGATGCGCAGACAAACAACCAAATTTAACGGTGTATCATATCCGGTACAAAAGGCTGCTGCCGCTATATATTCGGAGCAGGGTAAAAAAGAGGTTAAAGAGCTTATTTCCTATTATCTCGAAAATGCCGAAATAATCAGAGAAAGTCTTGCGGCATCAGGATTTCAAGTTTTTGGCGGCAGAAATGCTCCTTATGTTTGGGTAAAAACAAAGAACAATCTTACTTCATGGGAGTTTTTTGATAAACTTCTTAATGAAATAAATGTAGTCGGCACTCCAGGTTCAGGTTTTGGACCGGCAGGTGAGGGCTATTTCCGCTTTTCAGCTTTTGCTGATCGGGAAAATGTTACAAAAGCTATGGATAGAATCAAGTTGCTTTCTTTTTAACGCTGTATTGGTAAATGATTTCTATTTATCAAATTCATTATAAACAACCCATGGCAATAAAAGTAGTTCGAATCATAGTAATAATTTTTCTTTTCATAGCCATATTCCAAATCAGAGCAAACTGCCAGTTGTATTTCCCTGAAGATATGGTCAACATTAAAGGGCAATTGGTTGACGAAATAACTAAAGAAGGTGTGGGCTATGCCCAAATACTCAATATGCGCATTAGAGGAGGCACAATGGCAGATGCCTTTGGAAAGTTTTCAATTCAAGCCGATCCCTCTGATACACTTACTTTTAAATCGTTAAGCTATAAAGACAAAAAAGTACCAGTGGCTGAATTAATTGTATCAGGAACCGAAAATGTGAAGATTTTTCTTTCACCTGTACGGATATTAGTTGGACAAGTTGATGTTCAAGGTGTAGCACCTAAGGTAAATATGAGTGGTATTCCTATTGGAAAAGCTGTAAATGTGCCTGTTGAACTGAGAAGCGATTATTTTGCATCCAAACCCACAGCACTCACAGCAATATTCAGACCTTTATCATTTATATCGTATCATCTGAGTAAGAGTGAAAAAGAAAAACGTGCTACTCTTGCAGCTATTCGCTCCGAACGTGACTGGCAAATACTTTCTCTGGTTTATAATAAAGACGTTATTCAAAGAATTACGGGTTTGAGTGGCGAAGCCCTTGAAGATTTCATGCTGTTTTGTAATGCCTTTAACGGATTGCCTGTTAATGCAACAAACTACGATGTTGAGAAACGTATTAAAGAACTCAGGTTGGAATATATTGCCGAAAAGACTAATAATAAATAATTACAACCATGACAATTCCAGACTTTAAAGATATTATTGATGCTCACCAACTTATAAGGGAGTTTATCCATTGTACACCGATATTCACCAGTTCAGCTATCGACAGATTAATCGGCGCTCAGATTTTTTTCAAATGCGAGAATCTTCAAAAAACAGGTGCATTTAAATTTCGTGGTGCCTGCAATGCCGTCTTTTCATTGACAGAAGAGCAAGCAAATAGAGGAGTTGGGACTCATTCTTCCGGAAATCATGCTGCAGCTTTGTCGTTGGCAGCCCGTATGAAAGGTATTAAAGCTCATATTGTTATGCCTTCAAATTCTCCCGAAATTAAGAAAAAAGCAGTTGCCGAATATGGTGGAATCATCACCTTATGTGAACCAACACTTCAGTCCAGGGAAGTAACACTAAGTAAAATTGCAGAAGATTTGGGAATTGTGATTGTACATCCATACAATAACTCTAAAGTAATTGCAGGTCAGGGAACAGCGACCAAGGAGCTTTTGGAGACTATACCTGTTCTTGATGTGGTAATGTGTCCTGTAGGTGGAGGAGGATTACTTTCAGGAACTGCAATATCGGCAAAAGCCATTTCACCTTATATCAAAGTAATTGCAGCAGAACCTACAGGTGCTGATGATGCGTACCGTTCCTTTAAAGCGGGATATATCATTCCGTCAATAAAGCCAAAAACCATTGCTGACGGACTTCTTACATCACTTGGAGAGATTAATTTTCCGATTATATGTGAAAAAGTTGACGACATTCTGACTGTTTCGGAAGAATCAATTGTTAAAGCTATGCGTTTGGTTTGGGAAAGAATGAAACTAATTATTGAACCATCATCAGCTGTTCCTCTCGCTGCTCTTCTTGAAAATAAGGAAAGATTCAGTAACCTGAGGATCGGAATTATTCTTTCAGGTGGAAATATAGACCTGGGAAATCTTCCTTTCTGAATTGGATTGAAAGAACAAATCGTATATTATTGATTCTTTTATGGTTGAGTTATAAAAAAAGAAAAATTGGATATTAACAAAACGATACTTGGAATTGATCCCGGATCAAATATCATGGGATATGGAGTACTTAAAATCATAAAAAGCAAGCCACAAATTGTTGCTATTCGAGTTATTAAGACCTCTGGTTTTACGGGGCATTACCAAAAACTCAGCCATATTTTTAACCGTACACTTCATCTTGTTGATGAATACAAGCCTAATGAAACAGCTCTTGAGGCTCCTTTTTTCGGTAAAAATGTTCAATCAATGTTAAAACTTGGCAGAGCTCAGGGGGTAGCAATGGCGGCATCTTTATATAGAGGTATTCCGATTTTTGAATATGCGCCGCTACGGATTAAGC
>CAILKW010000698.1 GCA_903834845.1 uncultured Bacteroidia bacterium
AGTTAAAGTTGACTCGGCATTTTCAAATAAAGGGGTGACATAATCATAAAAAGTGCGTGTGCCGACTGGGTTTGGCCCTATTGAGCGTTCACCTGATTCAGCCATCCTAACAACAGTATTTTTCAGATTTGGCAATAAATCCAAGGGATTAAACTTTGCTTCCTGTGCGTGTGATTTAAAAAATGGTTTATGATTTGGTACTGCTGATTTGTAGTCCAATACCCAATCTTTTGTTTTATTGAGCGAAATCCAGCCATACCATCGTCTGAGATAATCAATATGAATCTGAGGTAAATTTAAATGGTTTACTACTTCAATATCTTTATTGTGAGGATAGATTGCCAGAGCCAGCGACCGGGTTCCCGAAACCAATGGCAAACTCCAGTAAAATCCCTCCTTGTAATAAAAATGAACTGATAAATTGTCTTTGCTCCCCCATATCGGGTAATCAGGATCAGCCCATTTATCAAAATCACTGATAAATAAACCAATAGTTTGTCCCGGTTTTTCGTTCCAAAATGCTGCAGAGGGTAGGCACCACCAGGTCATCCAGTTGTGATAGGGTGCTATCTTGAACGGCAAAAGTCCGACAGAAAGATTTTTTTGGTCATAAGGCAATTCGGGATGTTTCACGGCTGATGGATTACCATCACTTCCCGATATTGGTTCCCAAGCAAAATTTGTGTACCCTTTTTTATTTTTATCGCTCGGAGCTCCCGGACGGTTTGGGCAATAACGGTACTCCGGTTTTAAATCGGTCCAGAAAATCTTCCATTCTAACGAATCTGCTTCACTGAAACCTGTGATTTTCTCTTCTGTCTCTATAAACTCCATTCCTGCCACCAAACGGATTTTAAGCAGAAAGCTTTTCCCTCCCCTATACTGGTAGTCGAGCATATAATTGGCTAATAAAGTACCTGCAGATAACTCACTTACTTTAAGTTTTATAAATGATGAAGAGGCAGGCATATTTGAATAACCCAGCCATTGGGTATCGTTACCAATCTGCAAAATTGGCGGAATCATATTGTTATATTCACCAGGTTTAGGCATTTTAAATCTTACTAAGCCATTGCCTATCAAACATTGATTCTCATTCGTAACGATTGAAACTTCATTTAAAGGAATTCTGGTTATCAATTCCGGAAAGTTTTTTTTAAGTGTGAGACGAAATGCCTTATGCGCACCTGATGGTAAATCGGATAAAAAACAGAGAACTGCTGTTTGTATTTTTCCGGTAACCAATTTTATTTCGGTCAATTGGAAAGGAATGGATTGACTCGAAACCTGATCAACAAGTATCAAATCCTTTAAATTTTGGGGTTCGGGCGCAAAATCTATTGGGTATTCCAGCAAAGTTTGCGGCCATGACATTGCCGGGAGATTCAAAAAATCATTTAGTAAAATGCTAATTCCATTATTTGACCACACAAGTGTTTGCCCGCCCTTTTGAGGAAACTTCTCAAGTGCCGTAATGGTTAATGTGCACAGGAAGTAGAATATAAATAATACAATCTTAAGCAAAAATGGCTCCTTCCCCAAGTATTTCTTTAAGCAAAATGTATTTTGCATAATCAATGATTGTTCGACAAAACTTGAGATTTTATATAAATTGGGCTTGAGACAGACGCTTCACGGTTATCGGTTACATAAAAAAAGGCATAACTAAAATCAACACCTGGAGTTTTACAGCTTATCCTTTTCCTGGTCTGGTCTATTTGCGCTGCTACATCCGACCATTTCCTGCTTGCGTTGGTCGAAATAGTATCGGACGAATAATAAAAGCGGGCATAACGTAATCCAATAACAGATGAAAACCCGGCAATAAAGGTTGAATCAACGGGTTCTATGTTTCCTATTTTTGGCAAAGGGACTCCGCTATTCAATACCGATTCAAAGAAATACCGGATTTCTTCAGGCTGCCAACCTTCAACATGGCCGTGCTTCATGTCAGGCTGAATGCGGATATTTTTATCACATTTCCCTGCTATATCGAAAGTTTTATAATACGGTATCATATTGTAGAAAAAGTCTTTATTCCCGTTGATAAAAAAAAGTGATGGTGCAGCAAAAGGGAGGTAAACCGAGGGATCAAAATATCTCATCCACAGATCACTATATTGAGGAGTCAGATCAGATAAAGGCTTACCGAAAGCATCGGATTCATTGTAATATCCGCAACCATAAACTGGTACAGCTGCCTTGAAGCGATTATCGAGTCCAGCCACCATGCAGGTTAAATAACCTCCCCAACTGATACCCGTCACACAAGTTTTATCGGCATCAACTTCAGGCATATTGAGCAAAAGAGAGTGTGCCAGAATTACACTCGCTACTGCATGATAACTCCACACATTTTTTAAATTTCCATTTCTGATGATTGAAAATTTGTATTCATGAGATTGATCAGGACCAGCCTTTAACAACGGCTTCCCTGAGGCATCTTTCCCTCCAAGATCCATTGCAATTGCAGCATAACCATCGGCGGCCCATTTTTCAACCCACTCCTTAAAAGCTTTTCCTCCTCCTCCGTGAATTAATACCACTCCGGGGAATAGCTTCCCCGTTTCCCTTCCCTGCAACAGATCGGGATTTGAATAATACGCAAATACATTGGTTGGCTTCCCCTCGAATGGTTCACTTTCATATACCAATGATCGTACTGCAGAGGTGGAATCAATCCATGAAAAGGATGGCGGGGAACTCAATTTTTCCAGATCCCACAACATTTCGATTTTTTGAAATTGATGACTATCAATTTTTAAAACCTGTTTTCCGTTGTCGAATCTACAGGAAATTGAGAGAAAAAATAACAAGATCAGGTATGCTCGTTTCATTTTATATAATATTGTAATTTTCAATATTTATTGATTTATACCGTTCCGGAATTTGTGTATTTCGACTGTTCGATTAAATCTATCAACTAAATTTGAATGATTTTCCTGATAAAATTGATTAACCATACCATTCGCATTGTCGGTTTTTCAGGTTTTTAAGTGTATCAAGACAGATTTTACTTCATTGACAATCTGAAAATCAAAAATCCCCACACAGATGAAATCGGCTCCGTTTTCGACTACCCCTTTAAAACCATCTTATTAACTTTATTCGTTTCTGAATTATTGTAAACTGGAAATTTGAGTCAACTATTTAGTAATCAAAGATTAATATTTCCAGGAGAAGGTTTTACCGGAATATTCAGAGACAACCCGTTCCAGAGTACTTTCATCAATCCTTCCTTTTCTGAAACTTCATGTTTTTTGGGTTCCGGATTTTTTGCTGAAGACTCAAGCGAAAGGGTAAAGCCCAATGCTGCCTTACTGATTTTTGTAAGATCAAAGTCTTTTTCGGAACCGGAATAAAGTACGAAATCTATCCACGATACTTTTCCGTCACTACCTTTTTCCCAGTGACCTTTCAGATTTTCGAATACATTGAAGTACAGTTGAAGATTAAACTTTAGCTGATCAAGTACAATTGTGAAAAGCCCATTGTTTGTTGTTGGGAGGAGAAGTTCATCCGGATTACTGACATTGCCGAATTCAAACCTGAGCCGAAGGTCTTTTGCCTTGAACTGTCCCTCTTTCAGTCGGTCAATACTGATGTGTTTATCGCCGCCGTTAGTAATGAAATTAATAGCAGCAAGTACCCTGTTTTCTTTCTGTTGACTATAAAAACATGCCGAACTAAAGTCATAACCATCATGCAAAAAACGGAGTTGTAAATATTTCGGAGTTTTAACAGGTCCCCAGTAAACCAGAAAAGGTCGGCGTTGATTCCACAGACTTGATCGGTTGACTGTTGAAATAGAGTATTTTTCGTTCAGATAGGTAGTCCCGATGATCGAAGGATTTATTTTTTCAAAAACGTCAGTTTCTGTTCGCGGATATACAGGCGATTGAAAATAGTGCAATAAGCTTTCGGGAATATGGTGCTTGATTTTTACGTCACTACGTTTTTCTTCGATGCCTAAATCAATTTGTCCGTTTGAACCTTCTTTCAATATTGAATAAAACGAAGGTTTTACCAACGTACTGTATGATCTGCTGTGAGGGCCTGCCCATTGACCTGATGGTTGATGATAATGTCTGGCAATCATTTCCCATCCGGTATAATAAAGTTTATCAATGATTTGTATAGCTCCAGGTTCAACAATATGACGTTTCATGCGATCAAGTTCATCCAACGCAGTGAAAGTGTAGGTTGGACTGTTATATTCCGAAAAGCCCCCTTTATCAAGTGTATAATCATAAAACCCCTTTAGCCGTTTATTTGCATACTCTTTCATATCAGGCAATCCAAAAAGATGGGAAACTACATAAGTCACATTGGTTCCCATGATTGCAATATTTGTATAACCTGGAGTTACATTGCGTTTCTGAATTGATTTTGCGGCAAATATCAACGATTGTTTGATTTTATCTTTCAACTTTTCCGGAATTCTATCCTGATGCCCCATCCAGACATCCAGAAGACTAACCGCATTAAAATCGGCCCAGTTAAAATCGATCGGTGATTTTTTGGTTGCCAGAGGCTCTTCCATGTAATAAGGCCAAACACCACAAGATTTGGAATCAGGATTCTGATCCTGCAACGAGATGGTTTTATCAATAACGTCAAAGGCCTGTTGGGTGTATTTTTCATCGCCAAGATCAAGAAGTGAGACGGCATACGTGAGCGAAGACCTAACATTATGGAAAATACCAGTTTGGGCATCGGTATGGTAATTCCATCCACTCAGTGTAGTGGTAAGCATTTTTATTTCCGAGTCGAACTTTAGATGTTGAGATTTCAACGACTCACTTAGGATTTGTTTTTCGTCTGACCTTAATATCACTTGCTGGTATTGAATATAGCCATCATTGTAACCGTTTGGCTTACATGAGCAGAGAGCCATGGCAAAAAGTAATAACACGATTATTAATTTCATACATATAAAGATTAACTAATGAAAAAAATATCCATTAGGAACTGAATGTAACGGAACCATCATTAATTTATTTTACTTAATAAATAATGTTTTTTTAGTACTTTTACCCAGTTTTAATGTTAACTACTTGTTTAAATAACACATCATGAGAATATTCTGATAATGAAAAAACTATTTTTTTTGTATCAGGGCAGCTCTGCAATATTCTACACATTTTACCACTTCTTTGACAGCATCCGAACCTTCGGGAATGTTGTATTCCAGTTCAATATCGCAAGTGATGGGCCATTTGTTTTTCTGTACCAACTGAAGAATCTCATTAACTGGTGTCTCTCCTTTGCCGAATTGCTGGTTTTTATTTGGTTCAGAAGCTTTCGGCCCTGTTTTGTCTTTAATATGTATGCTGGCAATACGGTTGTGCAGCCGCTCAATCAATAGACATGGATTCAGACCTGTTGCACCAAAGTAGTGACCGGCATCGAAGTTCAGCATCAGTTTAGGGCCAAAGGCGAGTGCTTTATCAAAACTAAATTTTGGATCGCCTGGTTGTCCATGATTATGGAAAATCACAAAGAGCTTGTGTTTATCGGCAAATGGAGCCATGCGTTTACCTGCCTCTTCAGAAATCTCCATGGTAATACCTCTTGCACCCAGAGTTTTACAAGCATTGAACGCATAATCAATTTCCTTGTCTGACCACTTACTATCGCCGAGTTTCAGAATATCGATTTTTACACCTTTAGCATTGAACATTTTACGAATTTCCTTAAACTTATCCATCGAAACTGAGGCGCGCCATTTACTGATAACCTGAGGATCTTTTGAGTCCGGAATACCCGCATATTGTTCCACTGCACCTCCCATCAATTCCGTTGAACTTAAACCCGATTGGACGAGATAATTCAGAATTGCAGAAATTGATTGATCAGGCATACTTCTGTAACTGTAAGTAATGGCACCAATCTGAACACCTCCAAATTTAGAATCTTGTTTGCCTGCAGCTGTTGTGAATAATTGAATACTAAAAAGGGCAAGAACAATAAGTGCCATAGCTTTGATCCGGGCGAATCCGGTTCTGATTTGCGATAATTCCAAGATTTGTTTTTTCATGATAATAATTATTAGTAACTATTTATTTTAACGAATAAGGTCTTCTGTATTGATAATTATAAAGTCGGTGAGAAGCGGCTTCTTTGTCATCACCAAAGCTTAAGGTCGCTGGATCCCATTTGACTGGTCGTTGCAATTCGGTTGCGATATTTCCCAGACAGCATAGTGTGTTGGTACTACATCCAACTTCAACCGGAGCGATTGGTTTTTTGCGTGAACGAACTGAATCAATGAAGTTTTGCATGTGAGGAGAGCTTACCTCATACTGCCATTCGCCAACTTTCTTTTCTTCCTTCGCAATCAGTGAGTGATCAGAACAATCAATATAACCTCTGGTAACTTTTAACCATCCTTTTGTACCATTAAATTTGATTCCGTTTCCACCTTCCTCCCTGAATGGTTGTTCGGTCATTACGATACCATTCTGATATTTCATGGTGAGATAAAGAGCATTATTGTACCCTTTGGGAATAAATTCGCAGGGACCTGAACCGTCCATTCCTATTGCGGCCTGCGCAATGTCAAACATGTGGGCACCCCAATCGGCTGTGTATCCATTTCCGGTTTCCCTGTACCAGCGCCATGCACCCCACAACTTTTCGTCTTGAACAGGATCAAGCGTAATTGGAGGACAAAGATCGGGGTGATAATGGATCAATGGATCGTTCAACGGACCCATCCATTTGTTCCAGTTCAATGTAGCGGGAATAGGTTGTTCAGGCAGGTTCAGTGGTTTTGGAGGATCCCCAACTTTAGCATAGATGGTTTCGATATGACCAATGGCTCCCGCGCGTACAAGGGAAATAGCCTGTTGAAACTCCTTGCTTGAACGTTGCTGGCTGCCAATCTGCAACACACGGTTATTTCCACGAACAGCCTTGACCATTTCGTGACCTTCGAGAATGGTAAAGGCCAATGGCTTTTGTACATAGACATCTTTTCCGCTCTGGCAGGCGTGAATAGTTGTCAGGGCATGCCAATGGTCGGGTGTTGCGATAGAAACTGCATCAATATCCTTCCGTTCCAAAAGCTCTTCATAAAATTCATATCTATCACATCGCGTTGCAACATTCTTTGACTTTTGCCAGGTTTCGACTTTGTTTTTAAAACGTTCGCTTTTTATTGACTCAACATCACAACAAGCCACAACTTGCACTCCTGGACAGCTTGAAAAACTATTGAAATCAGAACAACCTTGTCTTCCAAGGCCGATGAATCCCAAAACAACCCTGTCGCTTGGAGCAATGCTGACACCATTGGCTGTTTTCCAACTCGGAAGGATTGTCAATCCGGCCAAACCAAGAGCAGAATAACTCAGAAACTTACGCCTACTAACATCTTTGTTTTCTTTTTTCGCCATATTTGTATTAATTTAAACGTGAATATACTATATTTTTATGAATTTGAGCAGCAAAAAAAAACAAAAATTAAGGCTTTAATTAAGGGTCAGTCTCCATATCAGAGACTGACCCAACTTCAAAATATATAATATTAGGGTGGCATCAATATCCTGGATTTTGTTTCATTCCAGGGTCAGTATTCGACTCAAACTCGATGGAAGGAATAGGCATTGCATAATGTTCATTCCTCCAGGTTATTTTTCCCTTTCCTCCGGCAACTTCTTTATAAAAAGCTGCTTCTTTTGATCCAAGGTTAAGTCTGCGAACATCTTCCCACCATCTTGCTTCTCCAAAAAGTTCAGCCCAACGTTCATATAATAGTGGATTGTTGGCCAGATGATCCTCCGCAGGAGCTTTAGTGCGGTCGGTCAGACTTTTATAATCAACAGGTGAAACAACATTAGGAGCATAGCCGTAGGCACGGCGGTGAACCTTATTTATATATTCAAGTGCCAGTGTCGGATTTGTACTTGATAATATTTCGGCATACATCAGGTAAATATCGGGTAAACGTATGAAATAGAAATTATATCCTGCGACATTTCTGGTTTCTAACAATGTACCATCAAGATACTGATATTTTCGTGCACCCCAACCATAAAAGGTACCTGGGAAGTTTAAGGTAGCCGGATCTAAGGTGTACCATTTCCCAAACTCCGCTTGTGCAACTTTGCGATAAACACCTGCAATTTTAACCGAGTCAAACAATGGTTGAAGGGCACTTACCCAAAGACGTGGATCAGGGCCATCTGATTGTTTGCCAGCATTTAGCCTACGACTATTTTGTTGATCAATATATGATTGTTTAAGATTCCAGGCTGTTCCACTTCCTTCAAGCTGAGTAAGTGGTGGAACATCATTGTATCCAAACCGAGGTAAATTCCTGTCATGTAAATATTGATTGCTATAGCTCATTGCAGTTCTGGAACCATCTGCAGCAACATAAAACGGTGCATACAACATAGAAGTAGTGGAACCTGTCATGGGGCTTCCGTAAGAATTACCATTGACAGGATCACCCAGATTCCCAATCTCGTAAAATGATTCAGTGTTATATTCATACTGTGTATTCCCGTTGAACATGTTTTTATATGCATTGAATGACACCAAAGATTTCCCGCTATTATTGATACAATCCTCCAAATAAATTTTGGCACTATCATTTTTACCAGCAAACAGATAGGTTTTTGCCAGCGCAGCTTTTGCCGACCATTCGGTTGCTCTGTGAATATCTGTTTGTCCTTTAAGCAGTCCTGCAGCTCTTTTGAAATCACTTATAATTGCCTGATAGGTATTTTGGGTAGTAGCCCTTGGAACTGACATAGAAACGATTGATGTTGGCACCGACTTAATAATTGGCACTCCCATACCATCTAAGTTTGGTTGCCCATAAAACGATTGCAAATGCCATAAATAAAATCCACGTAAAAAGGTTGCTTCCCCTTCAAAAAAATCAATTTTCTGCTTTTCAGCTACAGGAGCGATTGCCCGGTATTTATTCATCCCTTCTATTGCACTATTTGCATAATAGATACCCCGATAAAGGGCTTTCCATTGAGATTGCAATTTGCCGTCAGTTGCCTGAGCTAAACCTGTGCATATACCTATCCATGAATCGTCGCCACGCCATTGTAAATCAATCGTGTGATCGAGACAATACATCCCATATCCCAACCAATAATGGCCATAGAAACCCCAATGATGTTGCACTCCATATACTGATGCGACAAGAAGATTTGCCTGAGTCAAAGTTGTAGGAAAATTGGCCTCTGAAATCGAATTGGGGTCTTGAACTTCAAGATAGGAATCTTTACATCTGGCTGTACTTATTAAGATTACAGCAATCAGAAGAATATATCTAATTGTTTTTATTAACTTATTCATGTCTTATGTTTTTAATTATATTTCACTTCTGATGGTTAAAAACTCAAATCCAGTCCAATTGAATACAGTTTCGTTTGTGGATAAGTGCTAAACGTATATAATCCATGGTTTTTCACGTCGTTCGAGAATTCAGGGTCCAAACCGGTAAATTTGGTGAAAGTGAAAAGGTTTTGACCCGTGAGATAAATCCTAAGTTTTTCAATTTTAAAGTGATTTAACAAATTCTTCGGGAGTGTATAGCCCAGAGTGATATTCTTAATTTTCATATACGATCCGTCTTCAACAAAATAGTCCGAATAACTTGAATAATTCAAATTGGGATCCTTTACGAATGCGTTTGTTGCAGTATTAACCCGCCCTAAAGCAGGTTGGCTTGTCAATCCATTTCCAAATGAATATGAAGCATTGAAAATTTTATCAGTCGATTGGTAATCCTGTGCAAAACTTTGTTCGTTTGATTTTGCACAATTGAAGACATCCAATCCCGATATCCCTACGATATCAATTGCAAGGTCAATGCTCTTCCATTCAAGCAATAAATTCGCACCATATTGGAATTTTGGCCAAGGATTGCCAATGAATGTCCGGTCAGTATCAGTGATTCGCCCATTTCCATCCACGTCACGAAACAATATGTCACCGGGTCCGGTAAGGGCTTTGAAATAATAAATACTGGCAGCACTCTTTCCTGTTTCTGTCACATATTTCGCCTTAGCATTGTTATTCAAAGCATCTATTTGCGCCTGATCCTTGATTAAACCATCAGTTTTAAACCCATATATTTGTCCTACAGGCAATCCGTTTACTGTTTTAAACGGAGAAGTTCCGGAGAATGGGAATGATCCTGATCCACTATAAATATATGCTGTTGGCAACCCCAAATTAATAACCTTGTTGACGTTATGTGAGACATTTCCAGAAATGCTATAATTAAAATCTCCAGATTTATTACGGTAGGAAACGCTCAATTCCCATCCTCTATTATCGATGCTGCCGATATTTACAGGCATTGTACTTGTTCCATTGTTATTTTCGCCTATACCTGATGACCAGGGAGTAGGAAGGTTATAAATCATGTCCTTTGTCTCGCGGTCATAATATTCGGCTGAGGCATAAAGTTTACTGTCAAATAAGGAAATATCAATACCCCCATTAATGGTATGAATTTCTTCCCATTTAATATCCTTATTAATAACCTTAATAGAATTATACCCTGCTACTGAATTTACTTCATCGAACGAATTAAGCGTCACAGTTTTATATGAATTCAAGTAGGAATAGTCGCTTAGTGCTGCATCATTCCCAAGAATACCCCAGCTTAATCGAGGTTTAATCAAAGTTACCCAATTGAGTCCTAAATTTTTGAAAAATAACTCCTCTGAAGCTTTCCAACCAACTGAAATCGAAGGAAAAACACCCCATCTATTGCTTGGTCCGAATTTGGGAGAGCCGTCTCGTCTCACATTTGCTGTTAACAAATATCGGTTATCATACGCATAGTTAAACCTTGCAAATTGGGAAAGAAACCTTCCATAGCTTAAATTTCCTGATGCTGTTTTATTAGTATTAGTAGAAAGATCAAATGATTCAGAGACCATCACAGGAAAGGAATTGGCATTTGCCGACAAAGATGAATTATTGGAGTTCTTAATTTCATATCCCAATAATGCTTTAATATCATGCTTTTCGGCAAAAATCTTTGCATAATTTAAAGTTGAAGTAAGGGTGTAGGATTCATTGTACGAAGAAGATTTAGAATAAGACTCCGGACTTGCCGCTCTTCGTAGATTGTCCGCCTGAATAAAGCTATCGGAATAACCTGAAGAAATTCCAGCCGATCCTGTATTAATGAAATGTAATCCCTTAAAGATTTCCCAATCCGCATATAGGTCAGTTACAAACATCCCTGATCCATTTTTTTGATGAGCAAATTCCAAAGTAGCTACCGGATTTCCTCCTGAAAATTCAACTTCTTTAGGAACAATGGTAAATGATCCATCTGAATTACGAACAGACATATAAGGTAATGTCCGCCAGGGAGCCTCAACAGTATAAGGATTTGTTAAAATCTTAACTGCATAAATCCGTGTTCCAAAAGTGAAACGGCTACTCAACTTATAATCACTATTGGCTCTAAAAGAATACCTCTGCCAATCATTCCGTTTCTCAATGCCATCCTCATTCTCATATCCGCCGGATACAAAGTAACTGATTTTCTCCGTTCCACCCCGGATTGAGATGTTGTGCGATTGTTGACTTCCACTTTTAAACAATTCGTCAAACCAGTTGGTATTTGGCAGGCTGCTTGGATTACTCCATAAACCATAATTATCGCCAATAGCCTGTCTTGCTTTGATGTATGGAACAGTCTCCAGCATTTTATAAGAATTTGTAATTTGCCTGACTCCATAATTACTACTAAAATCAATTACTGCTTTTTGGTTAAAGGTACCTTTTTTTGTGGTAATCAGTACAACTCCACCGGCAGCCTGAGCCCCATAAATTGCTGCAGCACTTGCATCTTTAATAATTTCGATTGATTCAACATCGTTTGGATTATAATTTACATTGTTTCCCCTGCTTATACCATCAATAATGAACAAAGGGCTCAAGCCATTAATTGAACCGACACCACGAACAATAATTTCGGCTGCTGCCCCTGGCTTTCCGCTACTTTTAGTTATCATCACTCCCGCAACACGTCCCTGAAGGGCCTCTGCAATAGAATTTACTGGCAGATTCTTGATTATGTCAGATTTTACAGATGTAATAGAACCTGTCAAATCGCTTTTTTTCATAGTACCATACCCAATAGCAATTACCTCTTCAAGACTTATTGTCTCCTCCTCTAAAGTAACGCTAACTGCAGTTTTTGTTCCAATGGTAATTTCTTGTGTTGTCATTCCGACAAAAGAGAAAATAAGTACTTTAGCATCTGCGGGAATAGCTAATGAGTAAGAACCATCAATGTTGGTTGTTACACCAATATTGGTACCCTTTACAATAACTGCTGCCCCAGGAATTGAAGCTCCCGTCTTATCAGTGACTTTACCTGTAATCTTTTTGCCTTGTTGTTGTGTTTCTGATAAATAAGCAGGGGCGAGAATGATCTTCCTGTTTGTAATAGTATATTCGACATCGGTTCCTAAAAAGAGACTTCTTAATACCTCTTCTATTCGCTCGTCTTTTGCATCAATTGAAACTTTGCGCGTAGCATCAATCAACTTTTCGTTATATAGAAAATAAAATTCGCTCAGGTTCTCAATTTTATCAAGAATTACAGCCACTTCAGTATTTGAGAAGCTGATCGAGAGCTTCGTTTTCTGCGAATAAGCATCGTCTGCATAAGTTTGCAGAAACCCGACAAGCAACAGAAAAATAGTAATGCGCATAATAAATAGAGTTTTTTTTAGGGAATGATACAGCATTTCCCTGACTGAATTATTTTTATTCATATCTTTGTAATGTTTGTTATTAAAAAAATTCCTACTGGATGATTTTAGAGGAAGTCGTTGGCGCGATTTCCTTTTTTTATTTTAGTTACCTTTTTTAGCTTTTTTCCATAATTTATCTCATTTAGTGGTTTATACTGATATTAGTAGCTCTCTTATATAGGGTGACAATCACTTTTTCGAAAGTTCCATCGGAATTCATAACCCGTGGTGCGATTTTATACCTTATCGGTGAAGTCATACTCAACAGACGAAGCACCTCTTCCAGCGAATCGTCTTCAAATGTAGCCCGAAATGAGAATTTTTCAAGGTCTAGATCTGCAAGTACTACTTTAATATTATACCAGCGTTCAATCCTTCCTGCTACTTCTGCCATATTATCACCCCTAAAAACTAATTTGCCATCTGTCCATGCCTGATATTTAGATGGATCTGTTGAGTTAATATCCATTTTCCCATTACTAAAAACCAGTTTTTGTGATGGTTCCATCACAACCTTCCTATAGGCATTTCCAGGATAGAACTCAACTTTTCCCTGTTTAAGAACTACCTCTATATATTGTAGCTCGCTATAAGCACTTACATTGAAACTTGTTCCAAGTACTTTTATCATTGATTTTCCAGCATATATCTCAAAAGGACTTTTTTCGCTATGATTGACATCGAACCATGCTTCACCATCGAGCACCACTTTTCTGTTGCCAACAAAAGGAAACGAGTAGGTTAAATGTGATCCGCTGTTCAACCAGCCAACAGTACCATCGGGCAAATTAAATGAAACCCTTGAACCCATAGGTGCATGGATTACTGAGTTGACGGAACGTTCGGCAATAGTATTTGATAGTTTTCCCATATAAGAAAGGGTAAAACCTACGGCAATAATTAAAGGCAGCAATAATACGGCAGCCACCTTACTGAATATATAGGTCAACCGATTAAAGAATAATTTCTGTTTTTGATTTTCCTTACTCCTGATAATGTGATGAACCCGATCCAACATTCTGTCGAGATCCGTTCCAATAGGAATTGTTTTTTGAAGATCACTTTCCCAGTCTTTTTCGAGGTTATTGCACAGACAGGTGTTTTCGTGACCCTCTGAAAAAAGAGCTTCCACAAAGAAAATATCATTTTTATCAGCTATTCCGCTGATATATCGCTCAATCCGTTCAATTTCGTTTTTACTTAACATTATTTTCTATTAAATGAGAAGGAATCTGAAATGTAGTATTCTCCCCCTATGTATCGTTATACACCTGAAGCAAACTAATCTCATACTGAAAATGCGATTATTTTACGATTTAGGGAAATTTTTATTGACGTAAGATTTTGGTTCTCGAATTATGCATCAGGCGACTTTTGGCAGGCCATTCACAATTCGTAACTGGTATCTGGGAACAGTTTAATTTACAATTATATGAATATTAGGACAAAAACAAAGAAAAAAGAAGTATTGCCGAAAAACTCTTGTTCTGCAAATTAGTACGGATGAATTTCAATGATTCAGAAATATAATTGTCCACGGTTCCTGATGTGAGTCCCAGTTCCTTGGCAATTTCTTTGTTAGTTTTACACTCCTGCCTGCTTTTCATGAAAATAGTCCTTTGCCGTTCAGGAAGTTTTACAATAATACTGTTAATCTGTTCCAAGGTCGAATTATAATCAATTAAATCTTCAGTCTCACTTGAGGTTTGGGAATTTTCAATAAGTTGTTCACCAATAAATTTCTGAAAGACATTTCTTTTTCTGAAGATATTGCAAATTTCATTATAGGCGATAGTGAATAAATAGGATTTGAATGAAGTCTCTTTTTTGAGTGTTTTATGGTTCTCCCAAACTTTGAGAAAAACTGTTTGAACCAACTCTTCCGTATCGTAGGTTGATTTCACGTATTTTAAAATAAAACCATATAGTCTACCTGCATATTTTTCATAAACAAGGTCAAAAGAATCTACATCCCCATTTTGCAGTTTTTGAACCAAATAAATATCCTCAGGAAATACCTTCAAGATCGCAAAGCGTTAAAAAATTTATAACAAATGTAGGTTATATTTTTGTAAATAACAAAAAAACAAGTAAAATATATTATTTTTTTGTTTCTGTTAAAACCATTTTTTCCTTGCATTCGAACAAGAGTGGTATGTGATTGATCGAAAGCTTTACGAATAGCCACCTAATATTTAAGATAGTGGATTGAAGGATAGAATGATGTCAGAATAACAGGAATTGCAGATAAAAGAACCACTTCGTGTAAATGAAAAATCAAACGTTCAAAACAAACGGAGAAAGTACCATCAAATCAAAAAAAGTTGGGCAAAGAAGGTCATTAAAAAGCAATGAATTGACTAACGACATTATTATTAAAGAGGAAAAACAGTCAGAGAAAAGTGTCAAACAAAAAAAAATGAGAATAAATCGAAACCAAATATATTTCAAATATCTGATTTTGGAGTAGGTTGAGGATGCTCAAAAAAATCGATTCTTTTGCCAATGTTCTTGGAGGAGACTTGGTATAAGTTATTTTTTGGTATTTCCTCTCAAATCCTTAACTTTGTATTCTGATTTTTAGCTACAAATAAACAGATTTAGTATGTACCAGTCAATTACCACAAGCAATTATACCTTCGAAAATATAAGGGAGAAGGACATATTTTATGCCGATAAAACAGTTTTTTTCCATCGATTGGTTACCGACGA
>CAILKW010000699.1 GCA_903834845.1 uncultured Bacteroidia bacterium
CAGAAAAGATATGCCACACCATAAAACAAGAAATAAAATACCTGCTGCTAATTTTTTTGTCATGGCTGAATTAAATTTAATGTTTATAATAAACTCAATTTTAGATTATAACAATTAGGTTTTGGGTATTGTTCAGGGGAGGGAGAAGGGAGAAGGGAGAAGGGAGAAAGGGAGAAAGGGAGAAAGGGAGAAAGGGAGAAAGGGAGGAGGGAGGAGGGAGTAGGGAGAAGGGAGTAGGGAGAAGGGAGAAGGGAGTAGGGAGAAGGGAGTAGGGAGAAGGGAGAAGGGAGTAGGGAGAAGGGAGAAGGGAGAAGGGAGAAGGGAGTAGGGAGTAGGGAGTAGGGAGGAGGGAGAAGGGAGGAGGGAGACGATTTTGGAATTAGGAAAGGGAATTTAAAACTTCAATTAAGGCGCGGGTGTTATGGTAGGGGCATTTCCAAAATCCTGCTTTGTCTTCGGTGGTTATGGGGATGCCATTTTGGTTTACACGCCAAAACCATTCGCCATTTACCCTGTCAATCAGCGTGTTTTGAATAAATTGCCACACCCTGTAAAGCTGATCCAAGTATTTTTTGTTTCCGGTAATTTTAAAAGCATAAACAAGGCCAACCATTGCCTCTGCCTGCATCCACCAATGTTTATCGGTATCAATGTGTCCCGAAATGGTATCTTTTTCGTTAAATAGAGAACCGTTGGTATCGCAGCCTTCAGAAATTGTGGCATCAACCATAAGTATCAGATTATCGCTTACTTCGGCCATCAGGCTGTCGTTGGCTGTTATTTTTGCTGCTTCGTATAGTAGCCATGCCCCTTCGATATCGTGTCCGAAAGATACAATTGAAGAGCGAACTGTCCAGTCGCAATCGAAAAACAGGTTGAAATGGTGTGTTCGATGATCAATAATTTTGTCTAAAAAAATGCGTATCAACGCTTCGGTTTTTCGTTTTAAATGTTCATCAGGCCAGATTCTAAGCAAGTTTGTATATGACTCAAGAATATGAAGATGTGTATTCATAGTTTTTGGCAGATTGGCATCTTTGGTGCTCAACCTAAAATCGTCAAGAGAACTCCAGTTATTTGCAAAAGCCTCAAGATAACCTCCAAAGAGAGGATCAAAGCTATATTTCTCAATCAGCTCAAACAACGAAATAGCTTTTTCGAGTGATTTTGGATTGCCGCTGGCCCTGTAATATTCGGAATAACCGTAAATCCCAAATCCCTGTGCATAGATTTGTTTCCGACCGTTCAGAAGCTCACCGTTCTCATATAGTTCCCAGAACAAACCTCCGGATTGTTTGTCATCGAAATAATCAATGATATATTGAAATGCCCGGTCTGCCAAAAGAATATATTCGTGGTTGTGAGTGAAATTAAAGGCTGACGAAAATGTCCATAAAATTCGCGCATTAAGAACTGAACCTTTCGAGGCTCCGGGTATTTGCCTGTTGAAGTGGTCGCGTCTTCCCACAAAACCACCAAATTCATTATCAACACAATAAGTAGCCCAGTACTTTAAGATATTTTCAAGTTCCGAAACAAGCTCCTCTTTAAATTTCAAGGGATTTTGATACATGGATTAATGACTTAATAACCGATTCCTATCTATAAGATTATTAATTGTTTCAACAGAGGCTGACGACCTGAATTGATCTTGTGGCGAATGAATACAATAATCAACAAGCTGATCAATAGTTGATGTTGCAACATGCATTCTTGTATCAGACGAGGCATAATAAATAAAGACATCTCCATTGTCATCGGCAATCCATCCATTTGAAAACACAACGTTCGAGACATCGCCGACACGCTCTTTTCCTGAAGGTGCGATAAAATGGCCTGCCGGTTTGTAAATTACCTTGGTGGGATCGTCAATTGCTGTCATAAACAAATAAAGTGTATATCGAAGTCCGGCAGCAGTATTCCTTACGCCATGCGCCAGATTAAGCCACCCTTGAGGCGTTTTAATTGGTGCGGGACCTTGTCCGTTTTTCACTTCATAAACTGTATGATAGACCTTTGCATCCAATATTTTCTCATGTTTTACCTCGGCATTTTCAATAGTTTCCGAAAGTCCGAAAGCAATTCCGCCACCTTTGCCGGTGTCAATAAAACCATCTTGCGGACGGGTAAAAAAGGCATATTTATCATCAATAAACCAGGGGTGTAACACTACATTTCGTTGTTGTCCGCTATAAGTAATCAGGTCGGGTAATCGTTCCCAATTGACGAAATCTCTTGTTCTGGCGATTCCGGCGGCTGCTACCGCGCTGCTCGTATCACCTTCTGATGCAGCAGGATCTTTCCTTTCGGTGCAAAAAACCCCATAAACAAAACCATCCTCATGGACAGTTATCCGCATATCGTAAACGTTTACATCAGGATCTTCGGTTTGAGGTAAAGTGATGGGGCGATCCCAAAAACGGAAATTGTCTATACCATTCGGACTTTCGGCCACAGCAAAAAAAGATTTCCTATCGTTTCCTTCAACCCTGACAATCAATAAGTATTTGCCGTTCCACTTAACTGCTCCTGAATTAAAAGTGGCATTAAAACTAATACGTTCCATAAAAAATGGGTTAGTTTCAGGATTAAGATCATACCGCCAATGCAATGGAACATGATTTCTGGTTAAAACCGGATATTTATACCGGTTGAAAATTCCGTTCGTACTAAAACATTTTTCGTTTTTCCGAAGGAGCAATGCCTCACTTTCATTGATAATGATTGTAATTCTGTTCTGAAATAACTGGTCACTCATGATTCGCTTGTCTTTAATAAAATGCAAACTTAACAAGTTATAAGAATAATTACAACTGAGTTTTATCAACAAGATGTACTTTTCAATCATTTTAAGAATTTTACCTGTAATAAATCATGTTTTAGAAAAGCATTTACCGACACTTGTTATCTTTGGAAAAAATATAATTGTTGCATGACAATAGATAATTATCCATCGAAATTGCTTGAAAACGCTGTAAATGAATTTGCAAAACTTCCGGGTATTGGCAAAAAGACAGCTTTACGACTTGTTCTTTTTCTGCTTAAAAAAGATATTGCAGAGGTTCAGCGATTCAGCAGATCATTGACACAACTTCGCGAGGAGGTGAAACATTGCCATATTTGCCGTAATATCTCCGATTCGGATATTTGCAATATATGCAGTAACCCTTCGCGTGATCACCGGTTAGTGTGCGTGGTTGAGAATATCCGCGATGTGATGTCAATCGAAAACACACAACAATACAGAGGTGTTTATCATGTTCTGGGAGGAATTATTTCACCTATGGATGGCATTGGCCCTGCCGATCTTGAGATTGATTCACTTCTGAAAAGGGTCGAAAAAGGGGAAGCTGACGAAGTGATATTTGCGTTAAGCACTACAATGGAGGGTGACAGTACTAATTTTTACATTTTTAAAAAAATCAATGGGTACAATGTGAAGATTACCACGCTGGCACGGGGTGTTTCAATTGGTGACGAGATCGAATATACCGATGAGGTAACCTTAGGACGCTCTATCGTGAACCGAATGTTGTTTGAAAATTTTCTTGGATAATTTGAATATGAATGATGATTTGAACAATATTATGAAGACATACCTTTCGAACGACATTATCAGCCTCAGAGCAATTGAACCAGAGGATATTGAATTGCTATATGTCTGGGAAAATGACCCTGAAATATGGGAAGTGAGCCATACTTTGGTTCCCTATTCAAAATACATTTTGGCACTTTATATCCAAAATAGCGACAAGGATATTTACGAAAGCAAACAATTGCGACTGATGATTTCCACAAAGGAAGGGAAAACCATCGGAGCCATAGATCTATTCGATTTCGATCCTTATCATTCGCGAGTCGGAATCGGATTGCTTATTCATAATCGTGAAGACCGCTCCAAAGGTTATGCCTCGGCAGCTCTTGAGCAGATAATCTTTTATTGCTTTAATAAACTGAGAATACATCAGTTATATGCAAATATTGAAATCAGTAACACTGTTAGTCTCCAACTATTCGAAAAATATGGCTTCAAAATTTGCGGAACCAAAAAAGATTGGCTTCGGACTCCGAAAGGATGGGGTGATGAAGTTATGTTGCAATTAATTTGTTAAAGGGTTGTAGGTTGTTGGTTGTCGGTTGTCAGTTGTTGGAAGTTGGTTGTTGGTTGTTGGATGTTGGTTAATGGTTAATGGTTGTTGGTTGTCGGTTGTTGGTTGTTGGTTAATGGTTGTTGGTTGTTGGTTGTCAGTTGTTGGATGTTGGTTGTTGGTTATTGGTTGTTGGTTGTTGGTTGTTGGTTGTTGGTTATCAGTTGTTGGTTGTTGGTTAATGGTTGTTGGTTGTTGGTTAATGGTTTATGGTAGGAAAAATTTAACATTGTTAAGAGTTCTTTTATTCCTTTTTCCAGAATATTTTCAGTTTTAATACATTAATTTTGCGAATAAAAACTAAAAAAAATGAATCATCTAAAAAATGTAACGCTTTCGTTCGGCCTTGTAATGGTGATCATGTTTGGTTGCCAATCAGACCAGAGTGGTTTGATTACTGAAAATCAGGTGCCTGCTACTACAGAAGAGAGCAGTCTTCTGGCGGAGCAAACCTTTAACGACATTAATTCGTTTACCGACAGCTTTTTCGGTACATCCGGATTAAAATCACAGTCTATTGAAATCTGCCCTGCAATTACGTTCAATCTTGCTACTATTCCATTTTCATTGACATTGGACTGGGGAACCGGATGCACAGGGATTGATGGTACAACGAGAAAAGGGAAAATTACCGTAAGTCTGACCGGACAAATGAATGTTGAAAACTCGGCAGCTACTTTTTCCTTCGTTAATTTTTATTCCGAAGGATACAAAATCACCGGAGTTCACCGGATTACTTATAAAGGTTTTAATCCTGGAACCACAAACCCCCGGTATTCAGTTTTTACTGAGGCAAAGATTGAATATCCAAATCTGAAGTTTATGACTTACAGGGCTGAATACTGGCGAATTTTAGCAGAAGGTGCTTCTACCGCAACACTTGAAGATGATGTGTGGCGTATCGAAGGCAGCTCGACCGGAACAACCGCCGAAGGTTTAAGCTGGAGTGCCAAGGTGAACAGTGCTCTGGTTAAATCGGCCAAATGCAAATGGTTCAGTAAAGGCATCATGTTGATTACGCCAAAAGAACAGGCAGAGATTAAAGTTGATTTTGGTGATGGCACTTGCGACAACAAAGTGAGTGTAACTAAAGAAGGGAAAACCACAATTATCGAAATCAAATAAGGATAAAGGAATTTGTTATGATACAGAGGCTGCCGTACAAAAACGACAGCCTCTCTTTTTTTTATCAGATAGTAAAGAAGAAATAAAGGTTTGGATAAAGTTAATTCTAAATTTCATAAGTTTTATTTCAATTTCTTTTTAATGAATTAATATCATGCTCTATTTCCTTTAAACTCAACTCTTTCTCAATCATTTTTTGAGTCTCTTTGTATTTTTCAAATTCCTGAGAGGATTTATTCAAAGCCATTTCGTGACTTATTTTACCTGCATGGGTAAGCAATTCCCTACCGTTCAATTGCAGAATTACATCCAATCTTGCAATCCAGTCTTTCATATACATAGGTGTTTGCTGCATTGCCATAGTTTCAGCAAAGGCGAGATATTGCTCAACCAACAAACCCAAAAGCTTTATTTCATGTTCGTTCAGATAGTTTTTGGAAATGGAAATATCCGATTTTTTAATACTCGTGTTATTACTTTTATCGTACGATTGCATCCCAAGCAAAGGCAACGAAGCATCTACACGCCGAAAAACAAGTTCTGCCGCTGTTTGACTGCTTATTGCCCATAGTAATTTGTTTTGTACTATTTTGAAAAACTCAATGGTTTTTTCGTCTTTCGGATTATAATCAATGCTGGTAAGGTAAATGTCTTTTATTTTTTGATAAAAAAACTTTTCCGATAAGCGTATTTCCCTAATGCGTTCCTGTAATTCGGTAAAATAATTCATAGAATTACCGGTTTTAAAACGTTCATCGTTCAAAACAAAACCCTTAACAATGTATTCTTTTAGTCTTTGTGTTGCCCAAATACGAAACTGTGTGCCTTGCTGTGATTTAACACGATAACCAACTGATATTATTACATCAAGATCGTAATATTTTGTTGTCGTTTCTTGTGTTTTCCCTTCAATTGCTCCATGTAAAGTGGTATGTCGGAAATTCCGACATACCACATTTTCGTCCAATTCTCCTTCTTTAAAAACATTTTGAATATGTTCGGTTATTGTGGTTCTGCCTTTGCCAAATAATTCTGCCATTTGTGCCTGTGTAAGCCAAACAGTTTCATTCTCTAAACGGACATCGATTTTAATGTTGTTTTCGGAATTTTGATAAATAAGTATTTCTCCTGTTTCCATAATTACAAATCCGATTTTGTTTGCCCTGCTTCTTTTTCGTCTGTTAATTTTTAAAGTCCAAATATAATCATTTAAATTGAAGGATTGGCAGGAAAACGGCTGTTTTTCAAATTTTTAGGGTCTCCGGTCATTATTAAAATGATTATGAATTCATTATTCAATTAATTTATAATCAGGTATTTCAGGTAAAAAGGTATAAGTAAGGAACTCCTGATCAAAGCGGCAACAATAATGTTCGAGGCCGTTGGTAACAATTAAGTAACTGACCCGGAGATCAAGATTGTACCGAGCAATCTGATCGAACACTTGTTGCGAAATTTTCACTTCGGGAGCTTTACATTCAACCACAATAAGCGGATTACCCGATTTCGAGAACAGCACAATATCGGTACGAAAATCTCGCTGATTGATCTTTAGAGATCGCTCAATAGCCACAAGAGAAGCAGGGAAATGTTTCTCTTCAGTGAGATAGCGGGCGAAATTCTGCCTGACCCACTCTTCAGGTGTTAAAGAAACCCATTGTCGCCGAAAACTATCAAAAATAAGCTTTTTACCAAGCTTTTCCCTTAGGCGAAAAGAATATTGAGGCAGATTGAGTACCATTGTTGATATTTAAATTGCTCAAAACTAATTTTTATTTTCAATCGAACCAAAAATCAGCAAAAACCAGATATTTTTGCCTAAAATTACGTTATGAAGACAAAGATAGAGATTGTAAAAAATTGGCTTCCCCGTTATACAGGTCGTGAACTCCAAGATTTCACCCGGCACGTTATTCTCACAAATTTTCAAAACTACGTTGAGAATTTTGCCGAGAAATTTGGTGTGCCTATTGTCGGAGAGGATAAGTCCATGCCCAACGCAAGTGCTAACGGTATCACAATCATCAACTTTGGTATGGGAAGTCCGAATGCTGCCACCATTATGGATCTGCTGAGTGCCATTATGCCTGAGGCGGTTCTCTTTTTAGGGAAATGCGGAGGCTTGAAGCGGAAAAGTGAACTTGGAAATCTTATTTTACCCCTTGCCGCAATCAGAAGCGAAGGAACATCAAACGATTATCTGCCGATTGAAGTTCCAGCTTTGCCAGCTTTCAGCCTTCAGCGTGCTGTGTCATCAACAATCCGCGACTTAGGTCTTGACTATTGGACAGGTACAGTATTCACCACAAATAAGCGAGTTTGGGAATACGATGAACGGTTTAAAAAGTACCTGAGCAAGACCCGCGCAATGGCCATAGACATGGAAACAGCAACAATTTTTACTGTTGGCTTCTACAACCAGATTCCTACAGGAGCATTATTATTGGTTTCGGATCAGCCAATGATCTCAACAGGGGTTAAGACAGCTGCAAGCGACAAGGAAGTTACACGGAAATTTGTGTCACGACACCTTGAAATAGGCATAGGAGCCTTAACTGAGATTATTAATGATGGCCGATCGGTAAAACATCTGAAATTTTGATCATTATGGATTACAGCCAGATTATCGCAGAGTTACAGAAAAAAAACTATTCGCCGGTTTACTTCCTCGAAGGGGAGGAGCCCTATTTTATGGACAAGATAAGTGATTTCATTCTCGAAAATGTACTTTCAGAAGATGAGAAAGGTTTCAATCAATCAATTTTGTACGGGAAAGATCTAAGTATTGAATCAATTATGACCGGAGCCAAAAGGTTTCCAATGATGGCTGAACGGCAGGTTATTGTTATACGCGAAGCACAGAATATCAAGAATATTGAAGATCTTGCCCCATATATTGAAAAGCCTTTGCGCTCAACTATTCTGGTAATTAACTACAAATACAAAACGATTGACAAACGGAAAAAACTATATAAGGCTGTTTCGAAAAACGGGGTATATTTTGAGTCTAAACCTTTGTACGATAATCAGGTACCAATCTGGATATCGAAATATTTAAAAGAAAAGAATTTGGGAATTGACCCTCGTGCGGCTCAGATGATTACTGACTTTGTAGGATGTGACTTGCAAAGAATAGTGAATGAACTTGAAAAAGTAACCATCTCACTTGTGCCCGGAACAAGCATTATGCCTGAGGATGTTGAAAAAAACATCGGAATCAGTAAGGATTTTAATGTTTTTGAGCTACAGAAGGCTTTGGGAAACAAGGATATCCTTAAATCGAACCGCATTATTAACTACTTCATTGATAACGAAAAGCAAAACCCTCTTGTTGTAATTATCGGGAATCTGGTCACTTTTTTCAGAAAAATACTCATTTATCATTCGATTGAAAATAAATCAGATCGCACACTTGTTGCACAAAAGCTTGGCATAAACCCATTTTTTATTCCCGATTACTCAAATGCCGCCAATAAATATGGTCTTGACAAAGCAATCGTAATCATTTCGATAATGAGGGAGTACGATTTACGCTCAAAAGGCGCTCGTGGCGGCAGTACCGAAAATGGAGATTTATTACGTGAACTTGTTTATAAAATTTTACATATCTAAAGAATGGGAACTATTACATTAATGTTGATTATTATTATTTCATTGACCTCAGCAGTTGCATTTTCGCAAAAGGAAACAATGGCTCAATTGCAATTCAATGCTTTTCTGGTCTATCATCGTCGCCAATTTTACCGGGTATTTACCAATTCTCTGGTACACGCCAACTGGGAACACCTGATTGTCAATATGATTGTACTCTATTCGTTTGGAACAGCCGTTGAGCACTATTTCCGTTTGTATTTTGGAAGTATCGGTACTTACTACTATATGATTCTGTTTTTCGGTTCAGTAGTCTTTTCAAATCTGTGGTCACTTTATAAACAAAAAGACAATTTCTATTATAATGCAGTAGGCGCATCAGGAGCAGTTTCGGCAATACTTTTCACAGCCATATTTTTCGACCCGTGGAACAATTTCTACTTTTTCGGAATTTTACCTATCCCCGGAATTATATTTGGCGGTTTGTACCTTTATTATTCCTACTACATGAGTACTAAAAAGATGGATAATATAGGTCATGATGCCCATTTTCTGGGAGCAGTTTTCGGATTCTTTTTCCCGGTAATCATCCAACCATCATTGATGATGGGTTTTTTCCAGATGTTGTTTGGCAGGATAACACAATAAAATGAAGGGCGGTTATATCCTTTACAACGGTAAATTTCACCGCGAAAACGATCCTTTGTTTACGGGTGCTGACCTCAATCGGTTGAATAGCGGAATCAGGGAATCGTTCAGGACAGAGAATAATATGGTTCTTTTTGCCAATAATAATTTCAACTACCTGATCAATTCATTGTTATCAATGGGCTTGCCTGTGCCTGCAGATTGGAATCTTCCACGATTCACACGCGATGTTTCAAGATTATTGAATAAGAACCACTTTTTTCTGGCCGCAAAGGTGGTTATACATCTGATTCCAGGTGTTACAGCAACCGATTATTTATTAACAGCCGAAGAGATTCCACCGGGGTTTTACCCAATCAATGATGTAGGCTTGCTGATTGATTATTATGACGATGCGGCTAAATGCCCTTCGATATATAATGTCTATGAGCCATCAAGCAGATTTTTGTGGATAGCAGCCACACGCAAAGCACTTTCAATCTCAAAACATAATTTGATCCTTTCAGACAGCCAGGGATTTGCATGCGAATCAATTGGAGGAACTTTTGGTTATTTATCGGGTAAAACAGCAGTTTTTCCGGCTTCCCCATCGCAAGGTTACTC
>CAILKW010000700.1 GCA_903834845.1 uncultured Bacteroidia bacterium
CGTATGGTTGCCGATAAAGTTTCGTACGATTATGTGGCTGGTTTAAGAGAAGTGAGTCATAAAAACGGGTTGACTACCTGGCTTGAGAACTATGGACACTGGGGTTTCCCTGGAGAGTTTTTACAATATGGTGGTCAATCGGATGAAGTTGGTGGCGAATTTTGGAGTGAAGGTGAACTCGGGGATATTGAAAACCGGGCAGCTTCATCATGTGCGCATATCTACGGAAAACAAAAAGTTTCTGCCGAATCGTTTACCTGTGGGGGGCGAGCCTATTCGCGTCATCCTGCAACAATGAAACAACGTGGAGACCGCTTCTTTACCGAAGGAATCAACAATACATTAATGCATGTTTATATAGAGCAACCAGATGAAAAAATCCCAGGAATTAATGCCGGTTTTGGAAATGAATTTAACCGCCATAATACATGGTTTAATTATCTTGATCTGTTTACTCAATATCTGAAACGTGCAAATTTTATGCTCCAACAGGGTAATTATGTTGCTGATGTTGCTTATTTTATTGGCGAAGATGCTCCAAAAATGACAGGTATATGCGACCCGGCATTACCAAAGGGCTATTCTTTCGATTATATTAATGGGGAAGTAATCCACAACCGTGTTAATGTAAAAGATGGTAAACTGGTACTACCTGATGGTATGAGCTACAGGATTTTAGTTCTGCCCAGATTGGAAACCATGCGCCCCGAATTACTAAAAAAGATAAAAGAATTGGTTCTTCAAGGTGCTGTTGTTCTCGGTCCGGCTCCTAAATATTCACCAAGCCTGAAAGATTATCCGGCAGCAGACCAACAAGTGCAGAGTCTTGCAAAAGAACTTTGGGGGACTGTTGACGGAGTAAAAGTAAAAACGGCCAAAGTAGGGAAGGGGCTTATTCTTTCAGGCATGGAGATGCAGGAAGCTCTTGATTTTATTGGCGCAGTTCCTGACTGTAAATTAGACAAAGAAGACCCGGCTCTGTTTATTCACCGTACTCTCGCTGATGGTGAAATTTATTTCATTTCAAACCAATCGGACAAAACAATTGCGATTAATCCGGAATTCAGAATAACAGGAAAAAGTCCTGAACTTTGGCAGGCGACCAACGGAATATCGCGTGATTTATCTATGTTCACGCTAAATGCAAAAACAACTGTTGTTCCTCTAAAATTGGAAGCGTTCGAAAGCCAGTTTATCATTTTCAGAAAGAAAGCTGAAAAATCTTCCGAAAATAATTTGTCCGGAAATTTCCCGGAAGGAAAAATTTTGGAGGAATTAACCGGTGTCTGGTCTGTTTCATTTGATCAATCCAAACGGGGACCGGCAAAACCAGTGATATTCAAAACCCTTACCGATTGGACCCTTTCTGACAACGACAGCATTAAATACTATTCAGGCACAGCAGTTTACACAACATCAGTTAAGCTCTCTGAACTTCAGACCGGTAAAAAAATCATGTTGAATCTGGGTCAACTTACGGCTATGGCCAAAATAAAAGTAAACGGAAAAGACGTTGGCGGAGTTTGGACTGCCCCCTGGCAAGTGGATATTACCTCCGCTGCGAAATCCGGCAATAATGAGGTTGAGATTTCGGTAGTCAATAATTGGATGAACCGTTTGATAGGCGATCAGAAATTACCATCAGATCAAAGACCAACCTGGAGTCCGGTTATTCCTTACAAGGCAAATAGTCCTTTGCAGGCATCGGGGTTGTTTGGGCCGGTATTAATTCAGCAATTTAATTAGAATATATTTATAAAAATGCGTACTACAAGGTATTAACTCCATATTTGCGACAATTGTAATGAATAACATCTACCGTTTATTGTACATTTTTATCTTAATCCCTCAATTTGCCAACAGTCAGATTCAGAATGTAGATCCCGTTATTGACAATGGCATCCTGTCACTTAAGCTTGATTTGACAAGAGGCGGTGCCATTTCATATCTTTCATTATCAGGTTCAAACCGAAGTATTGTCAACATTGCAGACGAAGGCAGATATATTCAACAATCGTATTATGCAGGTAAGAGTGTAGATCGCAAATCCGAAGGGCAGTCTCCAAGCTGGTCACCCTGGGCTTGGAATCCGATTCAGGTAGGTGATTCACATCGTAATAGGGCAAAGATTCTTGATTTTCAAAAAAATGGCAACACCCTCTATGTAAAATGTATTCCGATGCTTTGGGATATGAATAACATGTATGCTGAAGCAGAAATTGAACAATGGACTACACTTTCAGGAAATTTACTGACAATCAGAAACAAATTAACCTGCCATCGTACCGATAATATTTATGAGGAAGGTATTCTGGACGACCAGGAACTGCCCGCAGTGTATCCCGTTTCTTCTTTGAAAAATCTCTATTCGTATTTTGGCAATACCCCATTTACAAATGCAACGCTAAGTAATCCTATCACTGTGAATCTCTCCAGTGGATTTTGGGGAAGATATATCAATGACATGGTGACAGAGAACTGGATGGCTTATGTGGATGATAATAAATGGGGGATAGGCGTTTACAATCCAATTTGCACCAATTTTCTGGCAGGAATGTCTGGTCAGCCGGGTGGTGAAGCTACCAGCGGTGCAACTTCATACATTGCTCCGGTAAAAAAGGAAATTCTGAATAAAAACTCAGTATATGAGTATGAATATTACCTGATTGTAGGAACATTGGACGAAATACGCTCAAAAATATACCAGATCCATTCGTCAAATCCTCCGATTACATCTATCACGGTTAAAAGTACAGGTGAAGTTTCAACTCTTAACGGAGTAGGAAACACCTTGCAAATGATTACGAGCATATTGCCTTCTGTCGCTAAAAACCTTGTGGACTGGTCAGTTGATCTGCTGGAAGTTGCAACTATTGACAATAAAGGTGTGCTGACAGCTATAAAAACCGGCATCGTCACTGTCAAAGCAATTGCTATGGACGGATCTGGTATTTCAGGTTCTAAAACAATTACAATTACTAATACGCCACAAAATAATTCATGGGACTTTAGCAGCTCACTTGAAGGATGGACAGCAGCTCATTCAGGAAATGTTTCTGTTTCCGATGGCATTATGGCATTTGTTATTACAGGTTCAGATCCCTACGTTTCCGGTGCTGTTTTTCCTAATGGATGGAACGTAGGCAGCCTTAAATATCTCTGGCTGAGGATTAAAAATGAGACAACCGATAATATTGGAGCCTTATATATTTTCCTTAATGCTGCTTCGGGTGGAGGTTTTACTGCAGTTACTTTTCCGCTGACTCCCAATGACACTGAATTCAGGGATGTTTTTGTAGATATGAGTATTAATCCTCAATGGGTCTCCGGTTTGAAAATATCCTATTTCAGATTAGACCCGACTAACAATGCTGCGATCGGTAAAGTTAGTGTTGACTTTATCAGATTTTTAGTAAGTAAACCACCTTTAGTAACTTCATTATCTGTTAAAAGTACTGGAAACGTAATTGAAATTAAAGGAAATGGCAGCACCTTACAACTTTCGGCAAGTGTGATGCCGGCTCTGGCCGACAGCACAGTTAAATGGTCTTTGAATAATCCCGCGATAGCTTTAATTGATTCAAAAGGTCTTCTTACAGCTGTTTCCAACGGTATTGTCACTGTAAAAGCAACAGCGAGAGATGGGTCAGGAATATATGGTTACAAAGACATTACAATTTCGATGGCTACTTCAAAAAATGATGTTGAATTGGCTCCTCTCAAAGTATTTCCAAATCCGGCCACAAATCAATTAACAGTAAATTGTGAACAGACACAAGTGGATGGAATAATAATCTGCGATTTATTAGGTAGAACAGTATATTTGAATTGTGAACCTTTTGTCGGAACTAGGACAATTGATTTGGCACTTAAAAAAGGTATTTATCTTATTAAATTAAAAGGGATTACTTCATTTTCACCTCAAAAAATAATAGTAAATTAAATCATTAAAATATTATGAAGAACTTCATTAGTCTCCTGTTTCTCATTATTTCGATAAATTCGGCTAAGGCGCAAAGCTACAGCGATGGCAGACCTGGGGCCAAACTTAGGATGGATGCAAAGGACAATGGTATCGTACTAAAATACGGTGACGGGCCGGAAAGTTGCGATCTTCTGGGTGCACGCGATGTATGGGTATTTGAATCTGGAGGTATCTTCTATATGCACTACGATGCTGCCGGACCAAAAGGGTGGCTAACTTCATTGGCAACAAGCAATGATTTGATTCACTGGAAAAAGAAAGGACCAGTACTTCAATTGGGTGCGCAAAATGAGCCCGATTCAAAAAGTGCCAGTTATGGAACTACCTATTTTGACGGGAAGAAATGGCACATGTTTTATCTTGGAACCCCAAATGTTACTCCGGCACCCGATTTGATTCCTTCATTTCCTTATTTAAATATGAAGGCGGAGTCGGATTCCCCTGCCGGTCCGTGGATAAAGAGACTTGATATTGTTCCATTTAAACCTAAAGAGAATACTTTTTATAGTTCTACATCATCTCCCGGCTTTATTGTAAAAGACAAAGACGAATATCTGATGTTCTTCTCGGCGGCCGATTACACCATTAAAAGGACAATTTGTATTGCACGAACAAAAAATCTTGATACAGCATGGAAAATAGACTCCTCACCAATAGTACCACCAGACGAGCAAATTGAAAATACATCAATGTATTATGAAGAGGTAAACAAAACCTGGTTTTTATTTACTAATCATATTGGTTTGGATAAGGATGGCGAATACACAGATGCTGTCTGGGTTTATTGGTCTAAAGATCTGAACAAATGGAATCCTGAAAACAAAGCCATTGTACTCGACAGGCAAAACTGTAAATGGTCAAATCGTTGCATAGGATTGCCTTCTGTAGTCAGATACAAGAATAGACTTGCAGTTTTTTATGATGCTCCCGGAGAAAATAGCGTCAGTCACATGCGCAGGAGTATAGGTCTGGCCTGGCTCGAATTGCCGTTATCACCACCAAAATGATGTTTATAAAATATTTCATATCACTGGAACGATATGAAATTCCAAATGTTTTCAATTTTATAAGTCAAATTAGATATTTAAATATAGAAACTAATCTTTTATATAGCTGATTATGAAATATTTAGTTTACATAGTGCTATTATTCTTATCTCTTAATGCAGTTGCCCAAAACAATGTTGACGCTACAAGACAAAAGATTGATCGAAAAGCAGTTGTTGGAAGACATAAAATTATAACTACTGCAACTAATCCTAAAAGCCCCGCACAGGTAGGTAATGGTGAATTTGCTTTTGGAGTTGACATTACTGGGTTACAAACATTTGTACCATTCAATACATTATCCCACTGGAGCTGGCACAGCTTTCCCCTCCCCAAGGGGCAAAAAGTTGATGATTTTAAGGGTTTAATGTTGGATACTCATGGACGAATGGTTAAGTATAATATTGATAATAATTCCCAGCCTGAGTTATCATCATGGCTGGCAGGAAATCCACATTGTTTTAATTTGGGGCGTGTAGGTTTTCTTCTTCTAAAGTCTGACGGAGAAAGGGCCATATCGAACGACCTTAAAAATGCCCGTCAGGAAGTTGACCTTTGGAGTGGAATTATAACCAGTTATTTTGTTTTGGATGGTGAGCAGGTGATAGTAAAAACGGCTTGTCATCCTTCAATTGATGCCATAGGCGTTTCGGTAAAATCGGATTTGATAAAAAAAGGACAAATTAAAATCTTTTTCGATTTTCCGTACCCTGATTCAAGACAATTTGCTGATTACATTGGAAGTTATAA
>CAILKW010000701.1 GCA_903834845.1 uncultured Bacteroidia bacterium
CAAAGTCTTATTTTTTCCGCGAAAACTTCAATTTATATTTGGCAAAGGGAAATTTCAAGAAAGAAATCCCTGTAATAGACGATTTTATCGTTCAGATTACAACAACCTGGTCGGGTATGGGAGTGATTGACATTCTTGCGGGATTGCTTAATATTCCTCAAAGTAGGAAAGATGAGATCAAATCATGGTATGAACGTCATGCTTCATTTTATCTGATAAAGTCCTCACAGGGCAAAAAAGTAATTGCTGAAAACATAATTAATCAACAAAATTACAGGATCATTGTTGGCAGCAATGTTAATCCGTTTAAAATAAACGATTTAATTTTTGGCAATATTGTAAAATATGGAACAGAATGGTATTGGTCAGGTAAACAGCATAGTTTCAATAGCCTTACTAAAGAACAAATTCAGGAAACAAAGGAAGATTTTATTTTAAATAGTTCTATTATCGTATATCGTTATGATAAAGCATTATTAAAAAAGGCACAGGATAGAAATATTGAACTGTATAAAGAGTTTGTGGAATACTTCGGCTCCGATTTTATCGTTTTTTCAAATGGTATTGACTTGGCTACCAGTTTACAAAAGCAGGCAAGTCTTAGATATGAAAAACTAACTGAAGGCGAATTTGAAAAGCTAAAAGATGACTATGGTCTTATCAACAAATCACCCAAATTTAATTATCCTGAAAATGTAGTTAACAGTGAAAATGAAATTGCGTTATTTTATAATATCAATGAAGGACAGGAAATTTTAACTGAATATACGTCATTAAAATCGTCTTTAAAAAAGGAGGGAAAAGATTTGACCAGTGACGATTTGGATTTTATTTATGCGATGATAGAAGATCCATCAATCAGTCCGGCTTTTGTTCAGAGAATTCTTTCCATGTTTGGAACAAAATCTGTATTGAAAGCCTATTTATTGAAGGAGGAGAATGACATTGATTATATTATTCATAAACATAAAGGGATCTTTTTTAAAAACAGATACCCAACTTTAACAATAGTGAATAAATGAAAAAATCTCGTTCAATCCAGATCTGCTTCAAAGAAGCGGTATTGTGTTAAATATGAATTTATTAGTCTGCACAATCAGGTATGGCTACCACGGAAATAACCACCATAATGGAGGTTACACAGTCGTTACCACCAATGCTAAAAAAGACAAATGATATACATAGAAAATGAATAAAACTAGATTTGACTTCAAACATAGTAGGGCAAGGGAGACAGGGCTTCAACATGTGACCTTTTCTAACTACATTCCTCGCCGAGATTTCCTACTTCAACTAGGAATGGTAAGCATTTCGATGATGCTTACCAAATCTCAAGTTTTCGGCTTACCAGCCTTTCCAACACCTCATATCATTAACTTTAAGGACTCGCTAAATGATGAGGATATTTTTACATACATCCGTAGAATTACGGGGGGATTTGACATAAGACTATACAAACAGTTGGTTGGTGCTGCAAACGAATTCAAAGAAGGCGATGAAATTGCGGGTATTGCAGCTGCTAATGAGGCTGCAAGAAAGATAGCACGCGACCTTATCGCTAACACACTAATGTCAGAGGTCTTCGAGCATCCGCTTTTTAAGGACGAACAATATGACCTCATTCAAAACTCTACTGTATTTGACAAAGAGGTTATGGGAATGAACTTCCGTCAACTAAAAAATTTCCTCCTTGAATCGGATGAAGCTACCATTAAGCTCATAATGCCTACACTGTCAAGTGACGTTATTGCTTTGGTTGTAAAACTCCTGACCAACGACGAATTAATAAGTATTAGCAGCAAAGTCTTTAATCCACTACCCAACAGTAACATTGGAGCAAAAGGTTATGTTAGTGCGCGAGTGCAGCCAAACTCACCAACTGATAACATCGAAGATATAGTTTGGCAGGTATTTGATGCCTGGTCTTATGGAGTGGGAGATTTGGTGCTTGGAACCAACCCCGTTTCGAGTGATCCGGTCGTGGTGGCTCGTATCGAATCGGCACTGCATAATTTGCTGGTTACCTTCCAGTTGGAAAATACGATGCCCAATTGTGTGCTTTCCCACATTGATATTCAATCTCAAGTTGAAAATACACAGCCAGGTACCACGGGTATTTGGTTTCAGAGTCTGGCAGGCACGGTTAAGGCTAATCAAACCTTCGATGTAACCATAGAAAAAATGCAGGCACATGCAGATGCACGGCAAGGTAAACGCTATGGCCTTTACGCAGAAACAGGTCAGGGTGCCGACGGTACCAACGGCCATGGCGAAGGTTTCGATATGGTAGTCCACGAGTCACGCAAATACGGCTTCTTACGTGCATTAAAGCAGCGCTTCGGAAAGCAAAAAAATATCAATACTGAACCTTGGGTATTTCTTAATGATGTAGCGGGCTTCATCGGCCCAGAAGTATTTCGCACCAAAGAGCAACTCGTCCGTTGTTGCCTAGAAGACCTTGTAATGGGCAAGCTTCATGGACTTACTATTGGGCTAGACATCTGCACGACGCTGCACATGGATGTTACCCTTGCTGATCTTGATTGGTGCTGTGATCAGATTATGCCCGCCAATCCTGCCTATTTCATGGCCCTACCAACTAAAAACGACCCAATGCTCAGCTACCTTACCAGTTCTTTTGCCGACCACGTACGGGTGCGTGAGCAATTTGGCTACAAAGTAAATGATGCGATGTGGGAGTTTTTTAAGCGTATCGATATGATTGGTTTAGACAATAAACCAACAGCGAATTTTGGTCAGCCCAACCAAGTCTATTTGCGCTATTGTAGAGCAAAAGGCGATATGCGTAGTGATGAAACAATATTGTTTGAAGGCAAAGCAACCATTGACCGCGTCCGCAAACGAGGGGTGCCTATTGCAGAAGGATTTGGAGAAAAGACCTGGCAAATGCAACCTTCGCTGGAACGTGAAATTCGGGAGCTATACGAAGATGCCAAATATTGTTTGTGGACTGAATGGGAGCCGTCCTATCTGCGGTCAATAAGAAATGCTATAGTGATATCATCTATGTCGGTCAACAGAGTTGACTATGTATATCACCCTGCGAGCGGTGAACGGGTTTCACCCGAAAGTATATTGGTAATTCAAAGCCTGCGTAAAAGGTTCAAAAAGAATACACCTGATGTGCAGATTATCATTTCCGATGGCTTGAATGCCCAATCACTTATGGATGAAGGACATCTCGAATCATTTCTTTCGGCCGTTTACAAAAGTTTGGCTTCTCTCAACTTTTCTATTGCTGAAGCGCTCATTGTCATTCGCAACGGACGTGTACGTGCAGGCTATGAGGTAGGGGAGCAGCTTTTTGGGAATGAGGGATTAGGCAAGTACTGTGTTGTACATATCATTGGCGAGCGCCCTGGCACCATACACCGCAATTTCTCAGTCTATATTACTGCGGCATCTGCATCAAAATGGAGTTGTCGTGGCATAGTCGATCACGACATTACACGAGTTGTTTCAGGTATCAGCGATACGGCATATTTACCAAATGAAGCAGCTTTGGAAGTGGTTTCGATTGTTGCGGAACTAATGGGTGTAAAGTAGATCATATTTAGTATATTCAATTCCTAAAATCCATTTCAATGAGAACGTAAAAAGCCTATAGAAACCACTACAGAAATGGAAGCATCGGTGGTAACAAGCGTTTGGCAAAAAAGCGGGTTCAGTACTTAAATTAAGTTTTGTGCTTCGAATAAGTTCAGTGCTGGCAGACAGTTTAGTGCTTCTAAATCCGCTTCTTCGCCAAGTGCCAAAACGTTATGCATATTTTTTAAATAATCAAACAGAAATTATAACACTTCAATTTTTGTACCTATTTTCGTACTCTGATATGTACAAAACAAGCAAAATCATGTTAACAACAACAATTTCCGAGTTACTTATATTTCTTGTTTTCCAATAGCAGACAGTGGTTTGCACAATAAAATTCTATAACGGTTATATTTATTTTTTTTGTTTGCACCACAAAGTTTTAAAAGTTTATGGTGGATTTCAATTAAAATAGCAAGCAACCAAACAAACTCTGAACCTGTCATTGCGCGGAGTGCGAAGCATGACAAAGTTGGAAAGCTGATTATCTGCACTCCTCCCTGTTCCTGCCTGCCCATTTTTTCGGGGATAAATCGGAATAGCAATCCTAAACAAAGAAGCACAGTGCCAAAAACTAAATTTTGATGGTGCTTTTAATTTTGGGATTTTTGCCCGAATCCCGAATCCCGAATCCCGAATCGTACCTTTCGGGACGTGGTTGTGCCTATCGGGACGTGGTCGTACCTCTCGGGAATTTCATCAAACATATTGACATTAGTAACCATTTAATATTCATGCGTTTAATCCAGGATCAAAGCTACAAACAGGAAATTTTCGAATTTTATTCTGTTAACCATCTTGTTTTGAACAATCTCTGTTCCAAAAAAATTCCAGGCTAAATCCGTGGTTATTTGGCCTCAGTTGCAATGTCTTTAGTTTTTTTTAATGAACTACCATCTCATTTTTTGTAATTTCAATGAGCGAATTTACCTCCATTAAGCTTAATATTTTGTCAAGATGTTTGTCGAATATGGCTTTCAACTCAGCATTACTAACATTACCAGTTCGAATAAGAATTAGTTTTTGAGGTTGGCCATGAATTAGGAACGATTCTAAAAAGTCATTATCCTTTTGTTATTACTATCCGTTTTTCCTTAATTGACAAACTGATAATGGAATAGTCTTTAGTTCGATTTTGGCGGGGAAGGTCAAGAGTATGAATAGAATCTTGACCTTTCAATTTCAAATAGTTAGATAGAGAAAGTGGTAATTTTGCGTCAATAATAAACTTCATGAGGCAAGTCTGTAAATGCTTTTTATTCGGGTTAATTTAGCAGCATAATCATTACAGGCAAGAAAATCATCTTTCTCAAGATCGGGATAATCTGCCAATAACTCTTCCATTGACATTCCTGATGCCATTAATTCAAGCATGTTGTCCACAGGATAACGAAGCCCACGAATTGTTGGTTTACCGTGGCATATATCCTGATCAATGGTTATTCTGTTTAACAATTCCTGAGACATTTCCGTAAAATTTAATATTAAGTGCAAATGTATAAAGAAAATTGATTACTACAATCCCAAACTAAGAAGCACTGTGCCAAAAACATTGTTCTGACTGTGCTTTAAATTTGTGGATTTTCACCGGAAGCCCGAATCTTTATATTATATGGACATGGTCGTACCTCTTGGCACACGCCATCAAACATTTTAGTATCTGCTAAAGTTTAATTTTCAATCGTTTGATAGGCAATTTTAACTACAAAAAGTGATTTGTATAGTGGCTGATTGTACTAATCCTGGAAATCACACGGTCACCTACTAACACCGAATTAGCCTGTAAGATCCTTAAAAACGAAAAGTGAAGCCTTCAATTCAAGTGATGGCTTCACTATGGATATTGTAAAATGCAGATAATTTATTTTAAATCCTGAAACCGAAATATTGGGTTATTGTCTGATTTCAAAGGTTTTCATGACTTTGGCCTAAACCAGTTTTCTATTTTTATTCCATCTAACTGCTCGAAATCTTTGGAATTATCTTTAACCAAAATAAGTTGGTTTTCAATAGCATTAGTAAATCAAATTCATCATGCATAGGTTTTCCAATGCTTCTTAATCTTACTTTTTCTTTTGCATAACGCCTAATGGAACCAAAAATTGGAATTATTGAAAGTCCACTTACATAAAGCAGTTTTCTCTGCCCTTCTCCTTGATAATAGTGTCCAAGTTTAGTTTTCCACGTAAGAAAAAAACACAAATATTTGTATCAAGTAAATATTGCATCAGAGCTTTATTTCTTTGTTTCTAAACTTTCTACTTGATTTTATGTCCGAAAATATTTCCTCAGCAGATTTTTCGGAAGATAATGCACCGAATGATTTGTAAAATGCTTTTTCTTTTGAATTCAATTCTGCCTTTAATGATTTTAAAAGACTTTCAATTAACTCAATTTTATTCAAGTAGCTAAGGCCTTCAAACAAGCCTGAATAAGTTTCAATAATGATTCGGTCTGTGTAGCTCATTTTTTTTTCAAATTTAAGTGTTTTTTATTCAATCCCCAAAATTATTTGCCGACTACTCCAAAAACTGCCAAAACAAATCTTCATAGCACCAAATAATCGAATCAAAATTGTTACACCCCAATTCTAAAATCTCTTTTTATTGAGAACAAATAGTGAGACTGCTTTTCTTGCACAATCAACAGGCTAAACCTAACATACCCTAAACCAACAGCAAAGCCTTATGAAAAACGCGTTAAACTTTCAAAAGTTGAATAAAGTAACCCTTGCAGCCCACCATCTTGAAAACAGCATACCTCCATATTGTGCTGTTAAAGTGCAACTTTGCCTTTGTTAGAGCTTCATTTAGATACGTTCCAATACTTTCGGGAGCAATTTATGGCTCCGCTCATGACGGGCCTCTTCTTTAAAAAATGCACCATCACTTTCTTGAGACAGTTTGTCCTTCCAGCGGTGAACACTGTACAGCGAAACATGAAAAGTAGCCGGAATAGTGGTAGTAAAAGCTGTCACATACTAACAAAAATTAGGAATATTATGAAATTA
>CAILKW010000702.1 GCA_903834845.1 uncultured Bacteroidia bacterium
GGCTCTCGTCAACCATATAATTGACAATTTCGCGGGGAGTGTAAAAACTTCCGGTTTGCTTTCGTGCGGTGGTCCGGGTTTCGGGATTGTAACTTGCCAACAGATTTTCGAATACCTTTCCCAGCATTTCAGGGTCGAGGGCAATTTCTTCTTCCAAAGGAGTATTCTCTGCGATAGTAAATTTGTACCTGTTCAACAGGTTGATCAATCCTTCGACTTTGTACTTTTTGCCTTTTGTACCGTATTCGGCGTTAAAATCATTGCTAAATTCATCGGCAAAGAACAACTTTTCGGGAACAAACGCCTGATTTTTGTCTTTCGAGCTAAACCCATCAAACCTGATTTCTTTGTTTCCATCCTTAAAATCAAGACATTCGAATAAACCACCATTTAAAAAAGGGATGGTTGCGAAAAGTTCGAGTGCCTTATCAGGATCAGCAAAATATTCGGCATAGCGGTATTTTGTTTGGTCTAGGTAGTTGTCGTCGTATGTTTTATGTGTATCGGTAACAAATTGCCTTTTTTCACCTTCATTTTCGGGTGTAACATCATTATCCATAGGGGTATTAAATGTTGCAAAAAACAAGTTCTGCAAAATAGCCCGATAATAAACAGAGGTTTCCTCCGACTGTGGATGAAAGTCTTTCAAGCTGATTTTCAGCATACTAATGTTAAACAACGAATCCGGAACGAGTTTCTTTTCCTTGATAAACCAAACGAAAATCAAACGGGTAAGTAACCGGATTACACTTTCGGAATTTACAACCCCATCATTTTTGTCATCGTCCACATTGTTAGGGAACCGAACCGAACGGACTGCCCATAAATACCAGTTGAACAAATGGAGGTAAAAACGTTTGTTAAGTTCTTTGGTGTCGAGGGTTTTCTTCCAGGCATTATGAAGTTCGACAAAGTTGGTAAAGTGTTGTTTACGTTGCAGTTCATCAATTGAAAGGTCAAATAGTATCTCAATATGTGCACGGTGCGGACTTTCAATATTAATGTCCTTTACCAAGGTTACTTTCTCCAAAACATCTTTACTTTGGTCGGTATTGTGCAACCTGCGTTGAATAACAGACAAGGTAAGCAGATTTCCATATTTAAAAACAACCAAAACAGGCATCGGAAATACTTTATTCAGTTCGCGTGTAATATCGCTCAATTGGGTTTTTGAGTATTCCAGGCCTGAAAGTTCGATAGCAAAGAATAGATAAGCTTCAATGATTGTATTATCAACTTTTGTTGAATCAAACAATTGAGATTGTGTTGACATATCTTCCTGAGTCAATTGAAAAACCAGATCAATTGATTTCCATTCCTCATAAAGGGTTTTCTTTTCGTTCATTCGGCTTTTGGCCACAGGGAAATCATCAATAAAACCCGCGTAACTATTCTCCAACAGACGGCTTTGTCGTTCAGTACGATAACCCAAAGTTGAAAACAATTTGAGCGTATTGTCGAACAAATTTCCGGTTGAAAATGAGGTTATTACTTTATGAATTTTCTCTTTTAATCCCGCTGAATTTATTTCCGAATCCTCTATATTGTATTTTTTACTCTTCATTGCGTTCAATAACCAACTCTTGTATTTTATTTCAGAGACAAAGTAAAGGGTAAATATTAAGTTTTATTGGAGTTGGGGAAAATTATTATATTTTGTCATAATAAATGTAAACAAAAACATTAAATCAGATTAAAGAATGAAATAATAATATCATATCTTTGAAGATTGTTTACAAAATGTTGCACAAGACTAAGTCCTACTAATAACATTAAACTCTACCTGTTTAAAACGTTAAAAAGGAAGATTTTTAGTTCACTCGTAGCGGGGAAATTTTTAGGAACAATAGACCCGGAAAAGTTGCCCTTTCTTTATGACATTTCAGCCGAAGAAAAGATTGTTGCAAACGAATTTGAACAACAACGCTATCAACAGCTTGCAAAGGCTATGTCAACTTTAAGTACGAGGCAGAAGGAGGCCATTTATCTGAAATTTGTTTCCGACCTCAGTTATGAAGAATTAAGCAAAGTGATGCGGATAAACTATCAATCTGCACGAAATCTTGTTTTCAGAGGACTCGAAAAATTGAGGGAAAGCTTTCCTAAAGGTTTATTTCTGTTCTTTCTTTCCATAAAGAGTCAAAATTCAAAAAGTACTTACTTTAAAAATATTTTCAAAAAAAAATGAGTACAGAAACAGCTTTTTCTCCTTATAAGAGAAAGTGATTTTGTACTATGAATAACAATGAACAAAAGAAGATTGAATTCATCCATAATCCAGAGTTCGTAAAATGGGTTTTAAAACCTTTCGCCACTTCGGAGCAATATTGGAATAACTATATTGCCGAAAACCCATCGCATAAAAAGGAAATTGAACACGCTACATTTTTGATTAAAGGGCTCGTCCAAAATCAAAAATCGCTTAGTGAGTCAGACGTCTTGACATTATGGAATAAAATCAAACAAACAGGAATCTCGACAGGGAAAAATTGATGACCATAGCTGATTGTAGTTTTATTGAACGGGCAGAAAACCTGCTTATCACCGGGGCAACAGGGTGTGGGAAAAGCTATCTGGCCTGTGCTATCGGTCGGCAGTCTTGTTCATTTGGCTATCGCACCTTGTATTTAGGAATGAACCGTTTTTTGGAAAGAATATCAAGTTCAAAGTTAGATGGCACCTATGTAAAATTGTTAAATCTGATAGAAAAGACCCATCTGATCATACTGGACGACTTTGGATTACATCCTCTAGATGGTATTACACGACTGGCTATACTACAAATCCTTGAGGACAGATATGGGAAAAAGTCCGTTATAATAACATCGCAGCTCCCAGTTTCAAAATGGTACGAGTATATTGGAGAATCTACAATAGCGGATGCAATTATGGACAGATTGTCAGTAAATGCACATCGGTTTGAATTAAAAGGAGAATCATTAAGAAAGAAAAAATAAATTACTTTTGTATCACAAATTAATCCCTTTTTGAGTTGTACACTTTGCTCCGGAATCATTGTACACTTTGACCGGAATAATCAAAATAGGTGTTGGTAAGGTCATAGAGCATTATTTTATCCTCAATATCAAATAATTCGTTTGTGCGTACCGATAAGTGTTGTTCCAATGCTTTCCTCTCTGAATATAGTTTCTTTGTGATGTTGTATAAACGATCTTTGGTAATGTTTTCGATGTCATAGCCTGTTACCTCACATATCGCTGAGTTTTCCTTTATCCTTCGGGTCGTTTCCAATTCCGAAGCAGGATAAACAGCCCTGCTAATAATATGGCTTATAGCCTGCTTTATCTCCTCTGCGTCCCACCCTCTGGAAGCTAAAAATGGTGCAACCCGCAACTGTCTCATTGCCTGATATGACATCCATTCTGCACCAATTTCACGAACATCTTTGTTCCTGATACTATTTATGTCTATAATATGTTAGGTCTTTACCATCTTCTGATGTTTTCTTATCCTTTTCACCCTCCGGCACGTCTATGCTTTTAAGATTGAGCTGATAGGTATTTAGGGTCTGCTGAAAAACTATTATATTTTAGATAAACAACATGTTACAACGCACTTTTCATTTTTATGTGCAACAGATTTGATAAGCATAGTTCAAAACTTATGCACTAAATTTGTTTTAAAAAATAAAAATTCTGTAAGGATTTCCTGTGCATAACCCTCAGATTTATCTGGGGGAGAAGCATAAGAAGTGCGGACAAAACTCCGGAGGAGTTCCCCACGTTCTTGTAAAATCCATTATAATCAAAGAGGGGAACTCCTCTGGAGTTCATTTGCAGAAGGCTGCTTTATCCCCCGAATAAATTCGGGGGTTATGCACGGGTAACTCATCTGGAGTTTTTAAGCAGATCCTATTTAGGGCATCAAGATATCCCGCATTTAAAATACATGGCCACAAAGTAAATATCTAAATCATAGAAAATCAATACCCCTTGTGTACTACAAATGATAATTCCAAAAAAACATGATTGATTATCAGTTATTTGCAAATTGAAAATACAACATACACTCGTTTTAAAGGTGAAAAAACTTGATTTTATGGCATTTTTTCTTATATTTCAGGGAAAAAGCTGCAAGATTGACTTAAAAAAAAACATCACCCATTCTGAGGAAATTATTGAAGGAGAAATCCTTATTAACAACGTAACAATTCGCATTTTTTTAGTTTTTTACGACTATGAAAAAGATTTTTGAAGCGAAAGATCACTGAAATATTAAGAAATGTATA